>CAZMXB010000452.1:0-3612 GCA_964569855.1 uncultured Rhodoferax sp. | reverse complement strand
CTTGTCCAGACCGAAAGCCAGTGCAGCGGCAGTAGGTTCGTTGATGATGCGCTTGGCATCCAGACCGGCGATGCGGCCTGCGTCCTTGGTGGCCTGGCGTTGTGCGTCGTTGAAATAGGCAGGTACGGTGATGACGGCGTCGGTCACTTCTTCACCTAGGTAATCCTCGGCGGTTTTCTTCATCTTGCGCAGGATGTCAGCGCTAACTTGCTGTGGCGCCATGCGGTTGCCGCGCACTTCGACCCAAGCGTCGCCGTTGTCGGCGGCGGCAATCTTGTAGGGCATCAGGTCGATGTCCTTTTGCACTTCCTTCTCGGAGAACTTGCGGCCGATCAGGCGCTTGACGGCGTACAGCGTGTTCTTGGGATTGGTCACCGACTGGCGCTTGGCCGATGCACCGACCAGCACCTCCCCATCTTCCTGGTAGGCGATGATGGATGGCGTGGTGCGCGCGCCTTCTGCGTTTTCGATGACTTTGGGGGTGTTGCCCTCCATGATGGCCACGCAACTGTTGGTGGTGCCCAAGTCAATGCCGATGATTCTTCCCATGATTTACTCCTAGTCAATTGGAGACTGGGCCAGAGCCTAGTCCCGCGCGGTTATTCGAATGAAAATTCAGATGGAGGACAGTTGAAGTCGATCTATTCAATTTCAAGTCCCGGAAATCCGCTATTGCAGTGGGTCAGCAGGAATTTCTCCATTGGGCCCGCCACTCGGAGTTCTCATTTGGGTGCTGACACGGTGACCAGGGCCGGCCGCAACACGCGGTCAGCAATGGAATAGCCTTTTTGCAGCAACCCAACCACCGTGTTGGCTTCCTGCTCCGATGGCACCACGCTGATGGCCTGGTGCTGGTGCGGATCGAACTTGGTGCCAGCGACGGGGGCAATGGCGATCACTTTATTGCGTTCCAGAGCGGCGATCAATTGGCGCAAGGTTGCCTGTGCGCCTTCACGAATCTGATCGGCTGTGGCGTCCTTGATCACAAGGCCGGCTTCCAGGCTATCGGCAACCGGCAGCAGGCTCTCGGCAAAACTTTCGACCGCAAACTTGCGCGCTTTGGAAATTTCATCTTCAGCCCGGCGGCGTGAATTTTCGGCATCGGCCTTCGCGCGCAGGTACTGGTCTGCCAGTTCGCCACTTTTGGCTTGCAAGGCGGCCAGTTCCGCACGGACCTGGGCCAGCGCATCTGCATCATTGGACGCGACGGAATTCAACAGGTCTTCCGTGTTTTGGGGATTGGTCTCGATGGCTTCGGGATGGGGGGTAGTGGAATTGTCAGACATGCATTGGGTGAAGTAATGACTTCCGGTTACATAAAGGATGGTCTGGAAATGGGGCCTGCGCGACCCTTTTCAAGGCTCCATCAGCCCATTCGTACTATTGAAAGGGCTGATTTGATGTACATCAGGACGATGTTCCCAACAACTCGACGTCGAATTTGAGTGTGGCATTGGGTGGGATGACCCCGCCAGCACCGCGGGCGCCATAACCCAGCGCGGCAGGGATGATCAGGGTGCGGGCTCCACCGACTTTCATGCCGGCGACGCCTTCGTCCCATCCCCGAATCACCATACCCGCGCCCAACTGGAATGCAAACGGGTCTCTGCGGTCTTTGCTGGAGTCAAACTTCGCCCCCTGCGTGCCATTGTTGTACAACCATCCGGTGTAGTGCACCGTGACGTTGTGTCCCTTGGTGGCGACGTCGCCAGTCCCCTCGGTCGTGTCTTCGTATTGCAGGCCGCTGGCAGTTGTAATCATGTCAAATCTTTCGTGAAGGGTTGGCGCCCGGGTGTCCGGGGATGCCGATAGTGATTGCAGCGCATGCGGCCCAGGTTCCGTGATGCAGGTGCCCGATGGCGCGCAAAGGCAAGGGCACAAATTATGCCGCAGACAAAAAAGACAGGCATTAGCCTGTCTCTCGGTTCAGGAACGGTGAACCCGCTACTGGCTATGTCAGGTGGCTTTTTTGGCCTGGCTGGTCGCCCATTTGGCGGCAAAGGCCTGCAAATCGCCCAAGCGTTTGAGCATATCGGCCCCCATGGCGGTCACCGCATAACCGTCGCTGCCATGGGTCATCAGGCCCGCTTCCCGCAATTCCTTGATGCGAGTGTTCAAGGTGTTCGGTGTGATTCCGCCCACACTGTCCTGCAGCAGACGAAAGGTTTGGGCATGTCCGTCGCGTAGTGCCCACATGACGCGCATGGCGTAACGGGATTCCAGCAAGCTCAGCAATTGGCCAATGGCCACCGACTCTTTAGCACTCATTAACTTCTTCCTCTCCTCGATCCGGTTTTCTAGCCTGGCAACTGCCCGGGCCTCCTCGGCGCTGCGATTACAGTGATGAACTTGCACAACGAGACGAAACTATATCGCAGTTTTTGGCATGCTACAAGTTTCATAGCTGCCATAAACCGGGCCTGGCACTAAAAAGTTGCCTGTATCCGGTCCGACAACGCCACCGATAGATTCGGCATCACACCGAACCATGCTTCAAAAGCGGGTCGCGCCTGGTTGAGCAGCATGCCCAAGCCATTGACGGTGCGGTTGCCACGGTGCCGGGCGGCGGAAAGCAGTGGCGTCTCCAGCGGAACATAAATAATGTCGGCGACCAAAGCCGCCATGGGCAGCCAGTCCAGGCGCAAGTCCAGTGGCGCCTCGCCAAGCATGCCCTGGTTGGTGGTGTTGACGAGCAATGCCGCACCGTCAAGGGCTTCGTGGCGGTTGTTCCAGGCAATTGCCTGAACTGACGCACCAAATTCCTGTGCCATGTCCTGGGCTTTCGCGCCGCTACGGTTGGTCAAGCGGATCTCGGGCACCCCCGCATCGATCAGACCTGCAATGACGGCCCGTGCCGCGCCTCCAGCCCCCACAACAACGGCAGGGCCGCCTTGTGCCCGCCAACCGGGCTGGGCATCACGCAGACTCTGGATGAATCCAAATGCATCGGTGTTGCGCCCGGTCAACGCGCCATCCGTTCCCACCACAATCGTATTGACGGCACCGATGCGTGCCGCCAACGGTTCGATGTGGTCCATAAACCGTACCGCGTCGACCTTGTGCGGAATTGTCAGATTGCAACCGGCAAAGCCAAGGATGGGCAGACTGCGCAAGGCCGTTTCAAGGTTTTGCGGTTGCACCGGCAACAACACATAGGCGCCGCGCAGGCCGTGTTCGGCGATCCAGTGGTTGTGGATGACCGGCGAGCGCGAATGCGCCACCGGCCAGCCCATGACCCCTGCCAGCTTGTAGGTCACAGGTTGTCGGTAAAGCTGCGCAATTTGTCCGAGCGACTGGGGTGCTTGAGCTTGCGCAGTGCCTTGGCCTCGATCTGGCGGATGCGTTCACGCGTCACGTCAAACTGCTTGCCCACTTCTTCCAGCGTGTGGTCGGACGTCATCTCGATACCAAAACGCATGCGCAACACCTTGGCTTCGCGCGGCGTCAGGCTGTCCAGGATGTCCTTGACCACATCGCGCAGACCGGCTTGCATGGCCGCTTCCATCGGCGCGGTGTTGGCACCGTCCTCGATGAAGTCACCCAGGTGGCTGTCGTCGTCGTCACCGATGGGTGTTTCCATTGAGATCGGTTCTTTGGCGATCTTCATGATCT
>CAZMXB010000451.1:0-3616 GCA_964569855.1 uncultured Rhodoferax sp. | reverse complement strand
CTGCCGCTTGTCGGCTTCAACGGGGCGTGGCCGACTAAGCCGGCGTGGAGCGTCGTCTCGCAAGGCCTGGCGCACATGACCGGCCCTGCGGCCTTCACGACGCTGCCGGGCGACGATCTCGTCATGGTCTACGGCCAGGAAGAGACGGTCGGGCAGGGCTCGTTCGTCGCGACGCGCGCGTCGGTCGGCGTCCTGACGACGCGATCCGCGCCCGTCTCCGCGCCAGCGGTCATCGCCGCGCCCGCCGAAGATCTGGAACCCGGACCCGGCGCTGCTGCTGTCGCCCTACGGCTCGAGCATTACGGCCATCGGCGCCAGCAAGAAGATGGTCGGCGCGGGCTTGTGGATGGCGCGCAGCGGCGCGACGGTCGACGCGGTGCGCGAGGCCGTCGATACGCCGATGGCGATGGCGATGACGCACGGCCCGGCGGCGAGCTGGCGGCTGACCAACGGCGCGGCCGGCGGCTACGGCCTGCAGTTCGGCTATCGCTTCTACGGGACGGACACCGTCAAGGAGATGTTGCGCGCCGGCACCTGCGCGACGCGGATCTGGCTGAGCGGCCAGATCCCCGGCTATTACTACGCATCGATGATCGTCAACGCCGGCACCGGCGGCACGCCGGTTTCGCCGCCCCCGTCCAATTCGGCCAACGCCAAGCAGACCGACTACGTCAGCGGCCTCTACCGGCCTAGCGTCATCCTCTCGCCGCCGGAAGTCGCGGCCAACGAGTGGGGCACGAACGGCGACGCGACGCTTGACCTCGTCTGGACCTGCAACAACCCCGGAACGACGTTCGGGCTGCTGCACGGCGTCGTCTGGAACGCCGGCGACACGGCGGCCGAGATCGAGCCCTATTCGTTCGAGGACGCCTGGCAGCAGGCGCGCGACCGCGTCGAGAACAAGACCTACACGAACGGCGCGTCGGTCGCGAAGCTGCAGGCCGACACGTCGAACAATGCGATCGGCTCGCTGCGCTACGCGCCCAAGCGCGCCGTGCCGGCGATCAGCTTCCTGCCCGGCTCGGCCGTCGCGCAACTCGCGCTGAACGCCACGACCTGCGCGACGCTCGGCTTCGACGCGATCGGCCGTGATGAGGCGCGCGTCACCGGCACGATCTCCGGCACGCTGGTCGCGCACTCGCACCAGCAACTCGTGTGGGCGTCGGCGACGCCGGGCGGCTTCCTCATCAACGCGGAGTCGGTGTGATGAAGGGCAACCTTGAAGCCTCGTTGCGCGAAACGCTGAAGCACGAAGGCGGCTACTCCAACCATCCCGACGACCCCGGCGGGCCGACGATGCGCGGCGTCACGCAGGCCGTCTATGATGGCTACCGCGACCGGCGCGGCCATCCGCGCCAGAGCGTGCGTAAGATTTCCGAAGTTGAGCTGCGCGATATCTACGAGGCGCAGTACTGGCGCGCCGTGCGCGGTGATGAACTGCCGGCCGGGCTCGATCTCGCGATGTTCGACTACGCCGTCAACAGCGGGCCGTCGCGGGCGATCAAGAGCCTGCAGGCGGTGCTCGGCGTGACGACGGACGGCGAACTGGGCGAAGTGACGCTGGCGGCCGTGCGGGCGCGCCTCACATCCGGCCTCGTCACCGCTTTGTGCGATCGGCGGCTCGCCCGCCTGAAGGCGCTGAAGACGTGGCCGGCGTTCGGCCAGGGCTGGACGGGTCGCGTCGCCAGCATTCGCGCGGTGGCGTTTGGCATGGCGCGATCGGGCGCGGTTTCGACGCCGCCGCGCGACGCGCCGCTGCCGGCCCCGCCTATCGAGGACAGCGCCAAGGCCAAACCGCCGGCCGCGCCGACGCCGACCACGGACAAGGCGATCGCCATCGGCACGGCCGGCGCGGGCGTGCTGGCGACGATCGTCGCGGCCGTTCAGTCGCCCTGGGGGCTGGCCGCGCTCGTCGTGGTGCTGATCGCGCTCGGCGTCGCCGCGTGGCGTCTCTGGCCACGCGCGACCATGCCGGAGTTGCAGACGTGACAGCGCTCGCCGCCTTGTGGGCGCTGCTGCGCACCCCGACCGGCGCGACGATCGCGCTGACGCTGGCTGCGGTCGTCGCACTCGGTGTGTGGGGCGCGCGCCGTGAAGCCGCCGGGCGCGCCGCAGAGCGCGCCCGCATCGAACGACAACAGCAGGAGGCGCGCGATGCGACCTTTCGGGCCTATCGCAGCGTTGATGATTGCTATGGCAACGGCGGCGTGTGGGATCTCGCCGCCGGGCGCTGCCGCCCCGGTTTGCGCTGACTGGGCGCAACGGCTTGCCGGCGCGCGCGGCGCGACGCCGCGCGACGAGCAACGCATCGTCGGCGTCCTGCAGGCGATGATCGACGTCAACTGCATTTCGCGCGTCGAGGCGGCGCGTCTTCGTGGAGCCTGACGACGTGGGAGACGCGGCTTTGTGGGACGCCATGAACGAGGTCAAGGACCGACTCGCTCGGCTCGAAGAGCAGTCGAAACATCGTGGCGATCAGGTCGACAAGATCGATAAGAACGTCGAGGAGCTTCGCACGCTCGCGATCGAGGCGCGCACGGCTGGCCGAATCGCATCGCTGTTCGGGCGATGGGGCTACGGGATCATCGGAGCGCTCGGTGCGTTCGTCGTCGCCAAGTGGTCTTTGGTCGTCAAGGTCTTTTCATGAAGCGGCCCGCGCCCGCGCCCGACCGCGAGGTCGAGACGTCCGCCGCCCTGAAGCGGCGCATCGCGCTGCTCGAGCGCCAGGCCGTCGCGCTCGAGGCGCGCGAGAAGTTCATGACGTTCATCAAGTACACGTCGCCGGACCCCGAACATCCAGACGACGTCAAGGCGTCGCGCTACAAGAATGCGCGCCATCATGACGCCGTCGCGCGCGTCATCGAGGAAGTCGTCGCCGGCAACATTCGCTTCCTCATCCTTGTGATGCCGCCGCGGCACGGCAAATCCGAACAGGTGTCGCGGCGCCTGCCGGCGTGGTTCGCTGGCCGATTCCCCGATCAGCACGGCATCGTCGCCACCTACAACGACGAATTCGCAATGGATTTCGGCAAGGACGTGCGCGGCATCATCGCGTCGCCGGCATTCAAGCAGGTGTTTCCCGAAGTCACGCTGCAGCGCGGCGGCGCGGCGTCGGACCGCCTGCAGATGGCGCAGGGCGGCCAATGGTCGTTCGCCGGCCGCGGCGGCTCGCTGACGGGCCGCGGCGCGCACATCTTGATCATCGACGACCTCATCAAGGACGACAAGGAAGCGCAGTCGGCCGCTATCCGCGACCAGGCCTGGAACTGGTTCACCAAGGTCGCCATGTCGCGGCGCATGGGGCGCAAGCTCGTCATCATGACGTTCACGCGTTGGCACAACGACGATCCCATCGGCCGCCTGACCGATCCGGCACAGCGCACCGCCGCCGTCGCCCCGTTGGTCACCTCGCAGCGCCCCTTGCTGCCCTCGCGCGACGCGTAGGTCGCCGTGAAGAAGCGCCCGCGCGGGTTCTTCACCACGATGTCGAACACCTCGTCGACGCTGACCTGCGAGCGGTCCGGCGCGACCAGCGTGAGCCCCTGGGCGTAGAATTCGCCGCGCAGCATCGGCGCCCGGAAGAACTCCCCGCGCGTCAGCGGCTTGGCCAGCAGCT
>CAZMXB010000450.1:0-3623 GCA_964569855.1 uncultured Rhodoferax sp. | reverse complement strand
TGCCCAAACCACCCGTTTCTTGCACGGACTCATTTGCCAGATCCACCGAGAACACCAGCGGCTCCTCGGGTATCAGGTGAAACGTACGCGGCACAAACTTGTGGGCGTTGGCATAGATCAGATTGCCTGGCACGTATTCGCGTACAGCCAAAGCGCTACCCCGGCGCAGTTCCCAATCCGCAATGTCTGAGCCAAAACGAGGGGCCACATGGGGTAATGCTCACCGCGCCTGTGTCCAGGCCATAGCCTGGCAAAAAGCCTTCCGCTGCCAACACGCCGTAGGTATTGGTGTCATCCACACCTTCGGCTTGATTGGCGCGGCGCTTGGCTTCGCCTTTGAGCTTTTTGACCAGGCGTTCGCAACGGCTGCGCAGTGCTTCTTCGTCCGGATCCATCGAACCTTTGGCTTCCGCCACTTTACGAAGCCGCTCCAGTTGCCCCAAGGCCCACTGCAAACGCTGGAACAGCCGGCCAATTACGTTTTGCAATTCAGTCGGCAAGCCATCAATGATGGATTCAATCTGTGCAGCGCTGACCACGTCGGCATCCGCCACCGGCCACCCTTGCTGGAACGCTGCCATCACTGACGCCTTGAGCGCCAAGCGGTGCTTTTGAATTACCACCTTCAACTCGTCCACTTGCATAGGGGTGGATCGCACCAGTCCCTCTGCTGTAAACAAGTAAGTTTTGATTTGAAGCGGCAGGCAATTCTTCATTGCACTCTGCAAGGCATCTAGTTCAGCCTCCGGTAACGCTGCCGATCGCAACAACTTGAACAGCGCAGTCAACACCGTGGCGTGCACATGCTTACCCACCATCACCGGGTTACGCAGGTTGAAGCTAGGCGGCTCTACCAAGCCCTCCAGCATTTTGAGCGGCTCATTGAAGTACGCCCGGTCGTGACTGGCAGACCTGGCGTAGGTAATGTCCAGTGCCATGCGGAACTGCCGTCCGGCCCGGCCGGCACGCTGCCAATAATTGGCTGGCAAAGGTGGCACATTGCGCATCAGCACCGCATCCAGTGCACCAATGTTCACCCCCATCTCCAGGGTCGGCGTGCACACCAAGGTATTGATGCGCTCGTTGTCACTCTTGAAGGCGTTTTCAATGCGCTCACGCTCTGCGCCAGGAATTTGCGCCGAGTGCTCTTTGGCACGCAGCATGGCGAACTCCTGATCGAGCATCAGCAAGTCATAGTCATCCGGGTTTTCAGGCTCAAACACCAGGGCTCCTGCACAGCGCCATGCCATGCAAGTCATGCTGGGGTTGATGCGAGTGTGCAGTCGGCGGCAGGTCTGGCAGCGGTACATGCCGTTGCCAGGACGCAGCATCAGCCGGTTGGCGTCCACCTGGTGTGCCCCTACGCAGCCAGGCAATGGCCTGCCACGCGCACCCATAAGTTGCACTGGCGTCAGCAGTTGCAACTCCTCACCCACCAACGCCCACATATCCATCAGAAAGGCCTGCACCTCATCGGGCACAACGCCCCAAGCCACAGCGGCTTGCTTGGCCACGGTGCCATAGCCACTAAACCATTGCTTGATCCGGGACTCATCATCCTGACCATCACGTTGGAACTTCAAAGCCGATGGGACGCCTTTCATGGACGGCAGATAGCCGCGCATGACCTGCAGCTCGCCATCCATCCAAACCTTGGAATAGACCTTGGTGACACTGTCAAACACCATGCGGCGCGACCGAGCCGCGTCCAACAGCGAGGCCACTCCATCCACAAGCGACTCGGCCTTGCAACCTAACTTGTTGGCCCACTTCAAAATCTCTGGCCGGTCGGCATTAAGGCCCAAGGAGTCAACCTTCAAACGCACCATAGGCTCCAGGCCCAAACGCTGTCGACCACCGATTGCCAGCTCGCGCAGAATCTGAACGCGCAGGAACCATTTTCGCTCTTGTCCGTGCGCCTGCCCGGTTTCCGACTTGGGCTCCACGCGCCAGACCTCTGGGATCAGCGCACGCGACAGCTCATCATCCGCATCCAGGTGCTGGTCCAGCCACTGGGTCAGGTCGCTGGCAGAGGTAGGGCCCTGCTTGAGCTTTTGGTACAGCAACTCGCGCAGACGATAGCGGCGCGAACGGTCTTGCATCCAGCCGGCCTGAAAGGCTGCATCCTGCCTGTTGTCCGCAAACACCAACCATCGCCGGCGCTCCGCTCGGTGAATCATGCTTTGCGCCAACACATGCACGTCGGCCACCGTGGTGGCCCGCACCGGCCTGGCTGGCTCACGGTAGTTGCCGCTAAAGCGTCGGCCAGCCGCGCTACAAGAGACGCACCGGGTCAGCTTGCCGGGGTGCTCTTCCTTTTGCTGCACAAAATACAAGGGCTTGAGCACCTTGTTGCGCCCACAGCCCACACACTCTGCCGCGTTGTCGTTGTGCACGGTGCCGCAGTAGCGACAGGTAAACAGAGTCTCGGTGCGGACGGGCTCATCTTCTGCCTCGGCACCCACTTGGTGGTCCAGCGACAGCGCCCGGATGCCTCCCAAATTGATCTCTGTGCCACGCCAAACCCGCGTCTTCCCTTCGGCACTGCCGCCACCAGGCTGCGGTCCAGTGAAGTTAAAGTCTTCCAGGCCATGCTCAAAATAGTGCTGCCCACAGGTAGTGCAGCTCAGCAGCGGAAAGCGGTGCAAGTCCCCGTTGTCCGCCAGCGCGTCTTCGGCCGACAGCCACAGCTTGGCGTCCTTGGCCTGGTCCGGAAAAGTCACCACCGCACCGCTCACACCGCGTACAAAGCCATGCACAACTGGCCTGAGCAAGGGTCGCCCACCGTTGCGCGATGCGGCACCCAGTGCCAGCCAGATCAATATCTCTTCTTGCGAAATCACCCGGCCCAGCGTGGCGCCCAGCGCCTCCAGCAGGTCTTCCAACTTGCGCGGGCGACGCAGCGCCTCGGCAATCTGGAACACCACCTCGTTGTGGCTCAGGCGTTGGCACAAGGCTTCGCGCCAGGCGCCCGCAGGCAAGCGATCGCCTGTAACGGATTGAAACCACACCCGCAGCGCTTGCACGGCTGCCTCGGGTGCGTCATCGCGGTCAACTTGGGTCAATACCTCCAGCAAATTCTGGAGCTGCAACGCTTGATCGCCATTGAGCGCAGGGCTGGCCGTGCGCGGCGTGCCCCAGATATCCGCCTCGTACGATTCGCCCACCAGGCTTACCTTGCTGCCATCCACGCCAAAGAAGCGGCTGGCAAACTCCCGCCCCGCTTCCAAACCCTTGACCGGGTCGGCAATGGTGGCCGACGTTGCAATGCATGCCGTGCTGGACTCGTCCTTGCCGCAATAGGCCCGCAGACGGCGGATCAAACACGCGGTCTCGGCGCCTTGCGCACCGGTAAACGTGTGTGCCTCGTCAAACACCATGAACTCCAGCAACGCGTTGTCAAACAGCTCCAGATCCTGCTGCCGGGTCAGCAGCAGCTCCAGCTGCTTCACGTTGGTCAGCAAAATGCGCGGCTGGTTGCCGGGCTTGCGCATGGCCTCGCGGCTCACCCTCTCTTCGGCGGGGTGCAAGGCCACATCCAGCTTCTTGTGCTGCATGTCGGCCAGCTTGGCCTGGTAGTCGGCCGCCGTGCTGCCAGGGGGCAGGCGCACGCCCACCACATC
>CAZMXB010000449.1:0-3643 GCA_964569855.1 uncultured Rhodoferax sp. | reverse complement strand
CGCGGATGATGCGCACCGGGTCTTCGCGGTAGCGCGTGGCCGGGTCGCCAATCATCCGGATCACACGGTTCTTCACGTCCTTGAAGCCATTGTGGTAGTCCACCACAATCTGCGTCTGCGGGTCGTAGTACATGGCATTGATGGTGAAGTCACGGCGCACCGCGTCTTCTTCCTGAGGACCCCAGACGTTGTCGCGCAGTACGCGTCCGGTGGAGT
Organism: uncultured Rhodoferax sp.; assembly: GCA_964569855.1. Taxonomy (GTDB): domain Bacteria; phylum Pseudomonadota; class Gammaproteobacteria; order Burkholderiales; family Burkholderiaceae_C; genus Allorhodoferax. Next base: position 3,427 of record CAZMXB010000449.1, on the reverse strand, counting down.
CCACGGCGTGTTTCATGCCTGCCAAGTCACTCCTGCTGGTCTTTTCATTGCCCGCCACCTGCTCGGCGGCAGCGTTATCCAGGTAAGCCCTGAAGGTGGAGACTTCGATGACTTCGTGTTCGCGGCCCCGACCAAACACCACGTGCACGATGCGAAAACGCCGCCCGATCAAGAACGCACGGCGAAACAGGCCCTTGACCTGCTCGGGTGTGGCATTGGTGGCCACATCAAAGTCCTTGGGTCGCAATCCGACCAGCAGGTCGCGTACTGCCCCGCCCACCACATAGGCCTCAAACCCCGCAGCGTGCAGGGTGCGCACCACGTTCAATGCCCGCTCATCCACCAGCGTGGGGTCGATGCCATGGGTTTGAACCGGCACGTCCACCCGCTTGCCGAACTTGGGCTTTTTGCGGGTCAATGCGTCCGAAGACTTGCTTATCAATTTATCGATGAATTTTTTGATCATTCTTTTCTCGTACGGGGCTGGCATACACCGGTGTGCAACTGGCTTCACCCTCAGCCAAACAGGTCAAGTATGCGCCATCCGCGTTGCTGGGCCAGCGCCCGGAGGCGGGCGTCCGGGTTGGTGGCGACAGGTACGGTGACCTTTTCCAGCAAAGGCAGGTCGTTCATGGAATCCGAGTAAAACGTGGTGTGGGTGGTGTCCCAGTCCAACCCACGGGCTTGCAGCCACTGGGCAACCCGGGTGACCTTGCCATCCCGAAAGGACGGCACACCACGAATGGCACCGGTAAACCAGCCCTCGCCGTCGGTTTCGGGTGAACGTTCCAACTCCACCGCAATCAATTCGCGCACACCAAAGGCCTCGGCGATCGGCCGGGTGACAAACTCGTTCGTGGCCGTCACGATGACCACCAGGTCGCCGGCGTCCTGGTGCTGGTGCACCAGTTGCAGCGCCTGGGCTTGTATGGATTTTTGGACGATAGCCCTCATGAAATCTGCGTGAGCAGCTATCGAATTGGTAGCGCCCTGGTGACAAATGGCGGCCGTGGCAAACCGCACATAGGCATGCACATCAAGCGTTCCGGCTTGGTACTGTGCGAAAAAAGCGTCGTTCGCCCGCTTGAATGCGACCGGGTCTACCCAGCCACGCGCGATCGTAAATTCGCCCCAGGCATGGTCCGAGTCCATCGGAATCAGGGTGTGGTCCAGATCGAAGAGCGCGATCCTGGTCGCCAACGGGACCTTCGCTTCACCGGGCCGTCGGTCAGCGACCGACACAGTTCGGGTTGCATTCATGCGTTGTCCATCATGGATTTGATCAGTGGTACGGTGATGGCGCGTTTGGTTTGCAGGGCATACCCATCCAGCAGATCCAACAATTCCATCAGGCTTGCCAGGTCGCGACTGAAACGCGTCAGCATGAAGTCCATCACCTCGTCACTGAGGAACACCCCCCGGGCATCGGCCGCCTGTCGCAAAACAGCGCGCCGCTCGGCTTCACTCAGGGGCTGCAGGTGGAAAACATGGCCCCAACCCAGCCGCGTACGCAAATCATCGCGCAGTGGCAGTTCCACCGGAGCCAACTCCCCAGCAGCCAGCACCGGACGCTGCAAGGTCTGCGCGTGCACAAACCAGTTGAAGGCAGTATGCTGTTGCGCCGCGGTGAAGAGGTGCACATCATCCAGCACAACGGCTGCCCAGGATTCGTCGTAATCGGCGGGCTCCAGCGTGTTGGCGTCGAGCCAGCCAACCCGTGCGCCCTGCTCGCGCAAGCCCTCGCGCGCCGCCTTGAGCAGATGGGTCTTGCCGCTACCACCCATGCCCCACAAATAGGTAGGCACCGGCGAACGGGATGTAGCGCGGGTCGCGTCACTGGCAATGGCTCCCACCCACAGTTCCAAATGGCGCAGAGCATCCAGATTGGGACCGGCGCAAAAATTGGCCAGCGTGGGTCCGGTAGGCAGACCGATGTCGAGCGCCATCTGTTTCATGGGTTGATTCTCAGCCTTGGTACAAACGGCTGTTCAGGTAGCTTTCCCTGACGCGCCGAATGGCAACCAGCAGCACCGCGCTGACCGGCAGAGCCACCAGGATGCCCACAAAACCCAGCACCTGGCCAAAGGCCAGCAAGGCAAAAATGACGGCCAGCGGGTGCAGGCCAATGCGTTCACCCACCAGGCGTGGCGTCAGGTAAATACTTTCCACCAACTGGCCAGCGCCGTACACCACAGCCACCATGACCACTGTGTAACCCAGGCCCGACTCGGCCGAAAACTCCAGCAAGCCGGCAAGGGTGGCGAGCACCAAACCGACACCAAACCCCAGATAAGGAACAAAAATCGCCAAACCGGTAAAGACCCCGATCGGCAAGGCCAAGTCGAGTCCGAACAAGGCTAGCCCCACGCTGTAAAAGACCGCCAGGATGACCATCACCAGCAATTGCCCGCGCAGGTATTGCCCCAGTACGGAATCGGCTTCGGCCATGAAACGGTCGGTCGAGCCGCGCAAGCGCGGCGGAATCAGGTCACGCAGTTGGCTAACCAGCCGGTCCCAGTCCATCAGCAAATAAAACAACACGACCGGAATCAAAATCGCGTTACCAATCAGCGAAAACGCGACGCTGCCACCCAACTTCAGCGAGGCCAGCAAGGAACCCACAATGTCCTCAACATTGCCACTGAGGTGTGTCATGGCAAACGACTTGATGCTGGCGACATTCAATGTAAAACGAACGCCCCACTGCGCCAACCAGGGTTTGAGGGTGGTATTGGCGGCTTCGAGCAACAGCGGCAATTGTTCGCGCAGCAACGGCAGTTCCTTGGCCACGATGGGTACCATCAGCAGCAGAATCGCGAGCATCGCAATCACAAAGAGCAGTTCCACCACGACCACCGCCAGCAGGCGCGGAATACGTCCACGACCGACATCGTCCAACCAGTCCACCAAGGGCGTGAGCGCGTACGCCAGCACGGCACCCACCACAAACGGCGTCAACACGGGCCCAAGCAGCCACAACAAGACCAACAGGAGCGCGGCGATCAGGCTCCAAGTGACAAATCTTTTTTGGGCGGGCGTAAATTGCATACAGGAAGGTAGGGAGTGAACCCTTAAAATCTGGGCAAATTCTATCGGCTCAGCCCTTGATGCCATCGTGAGCCCATCCACATGACCCAATCCAGCACCCCTACCCCCCTGTCCTACAAAGACGCCGGTGTCGATATTGATGCCGGCGACGCCCTGGTCGAACGCATCAAACCACTGGCCAAAAAAACCATGCGTGAAGGCGTGTTAGCTGGCATTGGCGGCTTTGGCGCGCTGTTTGAAGTGCCCAAACGTTACAAGGAACCGGTGCTGGTCAGCGGAACCGACGGTGTGGGCACCAAGCTCAAATTGGCGTTCGAGTGGAATATGCACGACACCGTGGGCATCGACCTGGTGGCCATGAGCGTGAACGACGTGCTGG
>CAZMXB010000448.1:0-3657 GCA_964569855.1 uncultured Rhodoferax sp. | reverse complement strand
GACAACAGCCAGGTGGAAAGTCGACGCTACCCAACGGCCAGCGTGTCCTTGCGTACACCATCTGATCGTGATTGGATGCTCAACGCGTCGTTGCGGTACAGCTCGAGCAACGGCAATTTGCTTCTTGACCGTGGTTTGTCGGCGTCCATAAATGCGCAGTGGCGCATCGCCCATGGTTGGTCTACCGGGCTTTCCATAAGCGCCAACGAGGCACGATTTGACTTTCGGTCAGAAGCGGTTGTGTTGCTTCCGTCCAGACGAAACGAGCGTCGAGCGATGTTGTGGCTGCGGTGGGACCTCGCATCGGGCAGCCCGTACATTCCGCTGGGGCAGCAAACGCGCGGTGTCGCGGGCGCCGGCGCCATTCGCGGTTATGTCCGTTTTGCGGATGAAGGGCAACCCGTTGGCGAAGCGGCGGATCGCAAAGGCGCCGCAGGGGTTGAGGTTTGGCTCGACCGGCGCTATCGGGTCACGACGGACAGCACCGGCCGATATGAATTCCCGCTTGTACCCGTAGGGCTTCATCGCATTGATATCGCGCCGGGTAGCGTTCCGTTGCCTTGGGAATTGGCGTCGGGAGGATCAGTCACACTTGACATTCAGTTGCGAGGCGATGCCGAGCATCACGTGACGCTACGTCGCATTGTTGAGAGGGACTGATGCGGTAGTCGCCCCGGTCCAAAAACGATACACACACGGTGAACGCGCATCTGCGCGCAGCCGCTTGCGGCTGGCGTCGCCATCGCCGCTGTGTGAATGCATGGATGTTTTCGGTAATTACCCCTATTCATGCTCCACATGCCGATTGACTCGACAACCGTACTGCGCTACGCTGCGCTCAGATTTGGTAGTACTTTGTCGGGCACACCACGACGATGCGCCTAAGCCAGTAGATTATTTTTTGCACGTCAATTCAGAGAAGGAGTTTTTGTGAAAAACCACACTGTATTTCGTTTGGTCGGTTCGATTGCCGTTTTGGCCGCGGCGATTGCTGGCGGCGCCGCGCAAGCGGATACCGGATTCAACGGTACGGGCGGCGCCGGAAAAACAGCAGGCGCAAGTTTGAACGGCGTCATCAACGTGCCCCACATCTTGTTGCTGCGCGTTGGCGCCGCGGAAGGCGTGACGACACTTACATTTAATCCCGCAATCTCGGTCCCCGGTGGCAACACCTCATGGGACGGTATGCCACTGACATCTACGAGCCCGACGCAATCAGTCCAAGCCTTCGCATACACCAATCATCCTGCCGGCGCAAGCCTCACATGCACGACGACGGGAGTGGGCGGACCGCTGGACTATCTGTTTCCCACTGACATTGGAGTTGCGACCACGCTCGGCCCTAGTGGCGTTGCCAGTAACACGCTCAATCACCCAGGACTGGATTTGTCCTGCGGTGCAACCAGCTCGTATGTTTTTAGAAATGCGGTGTTTGACGCAAACTGGACCTACACCCTGCCAGGCTCAATTGTGATCAACTACCTCCCCGGAGGCACGCTCAATTTCAGCATTGGCTATACGCTGACCAATTTGTAGGTTCATCGCAATACCGTGGCCTCACTGCGTGAACTGCCTGCTGCCGAGCAAGCGAGTTGGGCTAGACGCTCGGCTCAAACGGTTTCCGAAGCGTGCGCTTGTCGGCGGGGAGCGCCTGTGTAGCGCTCCCGCAGCCAGCGCGGGTTGCCTTTTTCCGGCGCTCGGCGACCGGCTTGGTAGCAGATTGATGCAGAGCTGGCTTGGGGCCCGCAGCTGGACTGCACGCAACCACGTTTTTTTGCGTTGTCCGCATGTTTGCTATTGATGTACGCGCCGCTGGCTTTAAGATCGAACTCACGACGAAACGATGCTGCGAATACTCATAGTTCTGCTCTGCGGCCTTCCTAGTTACGTGGCTCTAGCCCAACGCGCCATCCCGTTCGAGTTGTCCGTGTCGCCGTCTCGACACATGCTCACGGTGGAGCCGGGCGAATCGATTGCCCGCTCGTTAACCTTGAATAATTTGGGCCGAGAAAAAAACGAGTTCACAGCGCGCACCCTTGACTGGACGATGACCGAAGACGGGAGCTTGACGTATAGCGATGCCCTTATTGCCGGAAGCTGCCGGCCCTGGGTCTCGATTGAGCGTAAGCGTGTCGCGGTGGAATCCGGGCAGCAGCGCGTGTACCGTTTTCAAATTGATATCCCCAAAGACGCGCCGCGGGGGGAATGTCGTTTTATGCTGGCGTTCGAGGGTACGGCCCCTGCAGCAACGCCGACGACCAAGTCCGCGGCAGGCGACTTGCGAACGACTGTTGTAGCGCGCATCGCAGTGCCCGTCTACATCACAATCGGGAAAGCAGCGCCGGTGCTCGAACTGGTGGGTACGACGATGGTCGACCTCCGCGGGTCGCGGACACCGGCGGTGCGCATCGCAAATCGCGGTGACGCGCATGGACGGCTCGAAGGCGCCATAGACGCTGTCGACGCCAACGGAATGGAGTTTGTTCTGGCACCCGAAGAGTCTCCGGTGTTGCCTGGGCAGACCCGGGATATTCCCCTCTTGCCCAAGGTTGATCGCCGACCAAAAATCAGCAAGGTGAAATTCCCCATTCGGGTGGCGGGATCGCTTGAATGGGAGGGTGGTTCATTGAAGGTGGATGCCCGGTTTGAGTGACTACATGATCGTGGCGATCCCGGTGTGGCGGCGCGCGTTGCGAGCAAGCGGCGATGCAGTGTGCGAGTCATCTACGCAGAGGCGCGTTCGCCCGGCGAACAAACAATAAGGCGCTTGCCGGGCACGCTTGAGTAAACGTTGAACAAGAATTGCGGTAGCCCATCACAAGGAAACTTTTCAAGCGATGCCGCTTCAGGGCACGGTGGGGGTTTCGTAGGTGTCCACCCCTGACGCCCAAGCGGCGGTGTTTACAGCCTTTCATTTTCTATGTCGTCGCTCTCAGCATTGCCAGACCTTGTCTTCGAACCGCCTGCGTTACAAACGCGGATCGATGCCGAGCCCGACACGACGGTTCACGACGACAAAGACAACGTTTGGGCGGAACATTATTTGCGACGGCCGGAGCAAGTGTTGCGTTTCCCGGGGCTTGCTGATTTCCTGGTGACCCCAGACGTCGACGCAGTGCGCGCAATCGCGTCGCCGCACACCGACGAGCACACTGTGCGCATGTTGTGGGCGACGCAGGTGGTGCCTCTGCTCCGCCCGCGCATGGCCGGCGTTGTCTTGCACGGATGTGCGGTGCAAGTGCACCAACGAGCCGTGGCATTTCTAGGTGCTTCCGGGGCTGGAAAATCAACGCTGTCGGCGTATCTCGCAGCTCACGGTTCACCCTTGCTTTCAGACGATGTTCTGTGGGTTCGATCTGTGGCGGGGCAGATGGTTGTCCAGCCAAGTGAACCGACGCTGCGCCTGTGGCAAGACAGCGAAGACGCATTGGAAGCGGCGTTGCGTGCGATTCGATTGCCAGATGTTTCCTACACCACCAAGGGACAGTTTAAGTTGGGCCAGCGTTTCGCGATTTGTGCTGAGCCGCTGCCGTTGTCAGCAATTTTTGTGTTGTCGAGGAATGCGGTTGCCGAGCCTGTCATCGGTACTCGGGGGATGGGCGAAGCAGTGACGGACCTGGTTCAACACTCGTTTCTATTGGACCGAAGCGAGGCATC
>CAZMXB010000447.1:0-3658 GCA_964569855.1 uncultured Rhodoferax sp. | reverse complement strand
GACATATAACGTTTCACCCTCGGGTGGCGTGGACCTTAATCAGCATTGCCCTAAAGGGTCTCAGGCATCGGTGCCGATCCATTCGACCGGCTTGCCTTGATGCGGTGGTCGCAATAGTCCCCGAAGTCGTAGACGTAGCTCAACGTCGACCGGTTCAGGCTGGTGCTCAGTCGCGTGTTCTCACTGGTGATCGCGCCAGGATCGTCCTACATCGGATCTGGCGTGCCATGGCGCTCGCCTTCGCCAGCGATGAACTCGTGCAGCTGCGAATGGCCGCAGCCGAAGGCGGCCTCGATGACGAGGTGCAACTTGGCCAGAGTGATCGCATCTCGCATCAGGACGCGGCGCCAGACCTTGGGCTTGGTGCCGCGCAATTCAATGTGCAACTGCATGATCGCCACTGGAGCCTTGATTCGTTGAACCTTGCTCGCCATATTCAAGCTGCTTGTCGTTGGTCTTCGGCGTGTCGGCCGATGGTCCACGGCAGCAACTCGTCGATGCGTTTGATCAGATGGTCGGAAATGCGCCCGAGCTCATCGCGCAGGTAAGCCTCGGGGTCAGTCCGTTGATGTTGGCCGGCTCCACCAGACTGTAGATCGCAGCGGCCCGCTCGCCCCCTGTGTCCGAACCCATGTACATGAAGTTCTTCATGCCCAGGCTGACGCCACGCAATGCCCTCTCAGCAGCGTTGTTGTCAATCTCGATACGGCCGTCATCGCGGTAACGCGTGAGCGATCTCAGCCGTGTGAGGGTGTAGCCGATTGTGCGACCCAGCTCCGATTTGACCGATACCTGCACGAGCATCTCACCCAGCCAGGGGAACGGCTCCTCAAGCAACGGCCCGGCCCTCGCCTGGCGCTGGCGGCTGCGCTCATCGACAGGGTCGCCCCGGATGTCCGCCTCGATCGCGTACAGTGCGCCAATGCGCCGCAGCGCCTGCTCGGCCACCGAGCCCGCTACGCGCCCCTGGCTCTCATGCAGATCCCAGAAGGGCCTGCGCGCGTGGGCCCAGCACGATGCCTCAACGATGTCCCCGCTGGCATAGAGCTTGGCAAATCCCGCATAGGCATCGGCCTGCAGCACGCCCTTGAAACCCTTCAGGTGGGCCTGGGGATGCTCGCCCTTACGATCGGGCGAGTAGCGCACCCACGCCGCCGGCGCGTCAGCACTTCCCGAGGATCTGTCGTCTCGCACGTAGACCCACAGCCTGCCAGTCTTGGTTCGGCCACGCCCGGGCGACAGCACCGCCACCGGCGTGTCGTCGGCGTGCAGCTTGGATCCTGCCAGAACGTAGCGTCCAAGTGCCGCGACCAGTGGGTCCAGCAGGCGCTCGCTTTGGCCCACCCAGCCAGCCATGGTCGAGCGCTCGATCTGCACGCCCTCGCGCGCGTAGATGCCGCTTTGGCGGTACAGGGGTTGGTGGTCGCAGTATTTGCTCACCAGCACATGCGCCAGCAGTGCAGGCCCAGCGATGCCGCGGGCGATCGGCCGGCTCGGCGCCGCCGCCTGGAAGATCGATTCGCAAGCCACGCAGGCCAGTTTGGGGCGCACGTGGCGTATCACCTTGAAGCGAGACGGCACGTACTCCAGCTGCTCGCTGACGTCTTGCCCGATCTGACGCAGCCGGCCTCCACAGGCCGCGCAGCCGCAAGCCTGGCCCGCAGCATCGCGATGTCCGTGCGACGCCTCGGGCCGGTAGATCCGGTTGTCTCGAGGAAGGTGCGCCGGCAAGCTTCGATCAAAGCCTTCACTGTTGGCCGCGTCCCGTTTGGGTGCCACCTTCGCCACTGACGGCCGTTCATACAGTAGTTGCCCTTCAATCAAGGCCATTTGCGGGTCAGCAAGCTGCTCGCTGGACGAGCCAAACCGGGCCCGCATCTGGCGCAGCAACTGCACCTTGAGCTTGTCTACCAACAGCTTGAGCAGCGCCACCTCAGCGTCGCGCGCCTGAACGACTCGCAAGAGCGAATCGACCGTGTGGGGCGCGTTGGTGGTGTTTGGCACAGCCTCAACTATGCCATCTCGCACAGCCTGTTTGCGCTGCCTACGCCTTCGCAAACAGATTATTTTTGCGGTGAACTCATACAGTGGTCAGGCCGCCAGAGCGGGCCGGTCGGTGCGCGCCGGCATGCGCCAGTCGATGCCCTCAAGCAGCATCGACAGCTGCGCCGGACTCAGGCAGATCTTGCCCGATTGCGCCTGCGGCCACACGAATCGGCCGCGCTCCAGACGCTTGGCCAACAGCACCAGGCCCTGACCATCAAACCACAGTACCTTGAGCATGTCGCCGCGCCGGCCGCGGAACACGAAGACGTGGCCGCAGAAGGGATTGGCCGCCACAGCGGTCTGCACCAGCGCCGACAGCCCGTTAAAGCCCTTCCTCATGTCAGTGTGGCCCGCAACGATCCACACGCGCGTGCCGCCCGGCAGGCCGATCCCCTCAATCACTTGGCAGCGCTCATCAAGGCGGCAACTACCAGGCGCACGTTCGTCTCGTCAATCTCGCCGCGCAGACGAACTCGCGCTGCGCCGATGTCGATCTCAATGACGCCGCCACTCCTGCGCGTTGGCACCGGAGACGTCCCTGTTTGGCGCATCACCGCCTGCGCAGTCACCGACACCGGCAACAGGGTCGGTGTCGCCGCATCGCTCGACCGCGTGTGCCCATATTTGGCGCACCACTTGTGCACCAGATTCGCATTGAGCCCGTTGGCCAGCGCTACTGCCGCCACTGATGCTCCGGGCCGCGCGCACTTCTGGACCACCGCCTGCCTGAATGCGCGTGCGTACACGGGCCTGCCCGTGGGCCCAATCTTTACAACTCTCGACCCCTCAACCCGCTCTGACATGGTGCCCACCTTCTACTACTTGGTGGGCACCATCTTGGACAATACTTAGCCCATTCTCAAGAGGGTGCAGAGCAGACGCTTACCAAGAAAGGGCTCGTCGTCTCCTTGAAACCCGTGTGGACTCCTGAAGGCTCCTACGTGGTAGCGTTTCTGAAGAAGGCGCCTGACCGAGCCATTTACGTCACCACGCGGCGAGATCGCACACGCCCCAGGACTTATATCGATTACACCAAGTTAGTCGCGCACATCAAAGAGGACTTCGCCGATGTACCGGTGACGCCCGAACAAGTCTGGGGTAGCTCGGTACAGGAAGAGGAGGAAACGCTTGCCATGGCGCAGCGCGCCAATAAGCACCGCCTGCTGAACCATCCCAAGGTCTAAAGACCGGCGTATGGTTCAGCCGAGTGGCTCGCTGAGCACCCAGTCACCACTGCCTTTGACTTCCCTGGGAATCAAGGCAATCCCGAGGGTCTGCAGATCCGGCTTTTTCTCAGAGGCGTCAAGGGCGCGATCGTCCTCGCCCGGGTTCTGCGCTTGCATGGTGGCGTAGATACGCTTGCGCAGGAAGTGGTTGTTCTGGGGCGCACGGCAGTGCAGGCAAAGGTTGCAGTAAGGGAATCGACTCTTCTTGCCGTTGATGACGTCCTGCCGGCCAATCAGGTTAAGGCCTTGTGCGGCGAGTTCATCGTTCGTGATATCTACCTGAATGGCTTCCAGCATTATGGAAAGGCTTGCCACGGTGTATGAGGGCGAGTCCCAGCGCCCCTCATGAAAGTCATCAGGTGTCAAGGCCTTGCCGTCGGGGGTGC
>CAZMXB010000446.1:0-3661 GCA_964569855.1 uncultured Rhodoferax sp. | reverse complement strand
ATATCCTGCGTGGGCGTGTCCGCCTCTTTCTCCAACTCCCTCAGCCGCTCGATGGTCTTCATGCGTTTCCTTTCGCTAAACTCCGGCCCGCGACACTACGCCACAGGCCAGCAACGGCGGTAAAAAGGTCGAGGGTAGAAACCGCCACAACCCGCCGTCGTGCGTTCACTCGCACGCCCGAGCGTCAACTCTCGGAATACCGCCGCGTCCGCGTTAGCGGGCGAGCGGTGGGGTAGAACCCCGTGCGTTCAACCCGGCCCTGTGCCGGTGATGATGCGAACGATTCCTTCAACGATCAGCGTGATGAGTTCAATGTCGATCGGTGGCATGGTGCTCCTTTCTGCGGCGCGGCCGCGGTTGAAACACCGAGGGCAGGACTCGAACCTGCGACTTACGGCGACTGTCGAGAAGGGGCTAGCACCCTTCAAGTCCGTTTGCAACCGGCATCATCCGCTGCTCTACCAACTGAGCTACCTCGATACTAAGAAACCCGGCGCACCGTTTCCGCGGCGCGCCGAGCGGAGGAGAGAGACTACAGCCGCCACGGCTTGCAACTCGCCTGTGCCGCGTAGTTGCGAACCGTAGACCAATGCAAACCCGTTGCAGCCGCCACCTCGGCAAGCGTGAGCTGCTTCGTCGTCCGCGTCCGACACGCTCGCATCGAGGCCACCACCCGCCGCCGGGCGTCGATGTTCGCTGACGACTTCGCCGCGGTCAATATCCCCGCGTCCACCCCGAGGCGCTTGAGGGTTGCGTCTTTGATTCTTTGGGCTTCGGTACTCATGGAAGAAAGATACTCCGGATAGCCAACCATGTCAAGTGGTAGCACAGTGGATTTCCGCGAACGCGGATACACCGCCGCGCACCACCCGCAACCGCCCGGCCTGTTCCAAACGACGGAGAGCGGGCACGAGTCGAAACCCGCCGTGATACGTCGAATCGTTGGGGCTTCCGAGTGCCGATCGCACGCGGTAGAGATAGGGCTTCATGCCCTCTTCGGTCAACCACTTCACCGCCTCAAACACGTCTTGGTCTGTCGGGTGTTTCATCGCACCGACTCCTTCCCATTATGCCCCAGTTCGTCATAGCACTCGCGGCACACCCGCGGGCCAGGTTGGCCGTTCACCTGCGGAGTCGAGTGGAGATACGGGCCAACATTCCGCCCACACCGCTCGCATACCGTCGGCTTGGTGAATCGGCGATCGCTGGTGTATTCGTTCGTCGTCATGCGTTGTCTCACGCTTCCTCCTTCGCGAAGAGGCCAGCGCCTTCGGTTGTCTCGCGTTCCGCAATCGCACGCTCGCAGTTACGCAACGCCGCCGCGTGATATTCACGCTTCAACTCGCACCCGTAGAACTTCCGACCCCGGCGCAATGCCGTGTATCCCTCGCTCCCGATCCCCGTGAACGGAGAGAACACCGTCTCGCCCGGATCTGAATACAAACGCACCAGCCTATCAATAACCTCCAGCTGCAACGGGCAGATGTGCTTCGTGTCGTCGTCTCCGCGGCCCTCGCGAACGTTGAGCGTGTCCGTCTCGCGAATGTCGATCCACGCGGACTCGGCCCACGCGATCCAATCGTTGCGAGACACTTCGCCGCGCCCGTTGATCTTCCGCGTGTTCTCGCCCGGTGCCCGAAACTTGATGATGTAATCCGCAAGACTACCCCGCTGCTTCGCCCGGTCAGATTCCAGTCCGACAAACTGAAGCTCGCGGGACTTCGTACGGATCGCCTGCGCCTGCGGATTCTTCGTGATGAGCCAGTCGTATTCGTACACAAGCCCGGAACGCTCGCCGAGGCGGATGTTCATGCCGCGGAAGTCAAACAACCCGACACCACCCGAGCGCTTCATGCGGGGGATCTGGCAGACGTGAACACACACCACGCGCCCCGGCTTGATGATGCGCGCGAGCTGCCGGTAGAAGAATCCGAGATGCAACTTCGCCTCGCCGTTCAAGTCCTCACTGTTGCCAATGTCCGCACCCTCGGACGTGTACGCGTACAACGCCGGGAACGGCGGAGAGAACACGGACATATCCATGCTCTGCGGTTCCATTTCCGCCATGTGTGTGATGCAATCACCGAGATGAATGTGATACTCGCTCATGTTCGTCCTTTCAGTTTGCGATCGCTTCACGGAACAATGCCTCTTGCTCTTTGGTATCGGCCTCTACCCGCTTTGCCTTGCGTAACACCGTGTCAACCATCGGAGCTTCAATCTCCGTGATTGGGATATGAACGTCCAGAGCCTTCGTAGAACCGACGCGGTTACTGCGCTTCACCGCTTGGTAGTACGATTCATACGAGTCCTGCAACCCGCTGAACACCTGGCGGGTTGCAATCTGGAGATTCAACCCGAACCCGAGGATCTTGGGCTTGCTGATGAGAAGCCGATTGTCGCCTGCCTTGAACGCGCGGACCATTTCATAGCGGGCGTCGTCGTCGGTGGCACCGCTCAGGCTCAGTCCGGTCGGGAACGTCTCCTCCATAATCTCTTGCTCGCGGTTGTAGATGCACCAGATGAGCGTGCTTTCTTTGTCCGACCACGACGATACAAGGTTGCGAATGAAGCCCGGCTTATTCGTGGCGATTGATTCTCCGTTGTGGTCGCCCTTCGCGAGACGGGCAAGGCGGGAACGCTGACCGATGCCGCCGATCTGATCGACGAACATGGTTCCTTGCATGTCGCCTACCGCATCCCGCTGCTCGCGTGTCATTGGGATTTCGTGGATGTGAACGCGGATCGGCGGGAGCGTTCGGCAGTTGTCTTTCCACCCGTACACCGCTGGATTTGAAACGAAGATCGACCAATGCGCCAGCGCCCGGTAGAAGTCCTTTGTTGCGTGCGGCTTCAACTCCCACCGCTCGCCCGTCTCGCCAGTGTTCACAAAGAACCGCGCGAGGAAAGAGTTCACCGTCGGGAAGTGGTCGAGGAAGATCGCATGGTTCGCGTACTCAACCCGATCGTTAGGAGCGGGCGTACCCGTGAGGCATAGTTTCCAGTCCAGACCCTTGCCGATCCTGATGCAGTGCTGACCCCATGCGCCGTAGTGAGACTTGAGCATCGAAGATTCGTCAAGGATCAATGCCCCGATGTTGCCCGTCTGGACTTCATCGGACAACGCCTCGTAGTTCGTGATGCCGATTTCGCCGCGTGAATCGCGCGCCCATCCGGCAAGGTGCGCAGCACGCACCCGGCGAACGTGCCCGAAGTCTCCGTAGAACTTGACGTGTTCTTCGATGGTCTGGTCGATCACCATGAGCGGCGAGACGATCAGTACGCTCTTGTTGTGTCCGACCAGCTCGCGAACGTGCCGAGCGTATTCGAGCATGATGAGTGTTTTTCCAAGACCACAATCCGCAAAGACCGCGAACTTCTGCTTCTTGATCGCCATGCGGGCGATGTCCCGCTGGTAATCGAACAGGCCGCGAGACGCCGAATATCCGCGGGCGTCGTGTTCCGCCACCGCCACGCCGAGAACACGCTGGGCGTATTCGTCGGGGAACTCCGCAAACTCGCCACAGATGCGGAACTTTGGCAGAGACTTGATCCGCAGGAATGTTCGGTAGTCATCAATCGAACCCATCGACAGCATCACTTTCATTTCGGCTCTCCACTCGTTGTATGCCAGTACCCGCAGCACGGGCACCAGTACGCG
>CAZMXB010000445.1:0-3666 GCA_964569855.1 uncultured Rhodoferax sp. | reverse complement strand
CGGCGAGAAGTACGGCGAGACCGTGCGCGTGCTCGACATCGGCTCCAGCCGCGAGCTGTGCGGCGGCACCCACGTGTCCCGCACCGGCGACATCGGCATTTTCAAGGTGGTCAGTGAAGGCGGTGTGGCCGCAGGCGTACGCCGCATTGAGGCCGTGACCGGCCAGAATGCGCTGGCGTATTTGCAGAACCTGGAAGACACGGTGGATGCCGCCGCAGCCACGCTCAAAACGCCCGTGGCCGAGTTGGCCGGCAAGCTGGGCCATGTGATGGACCACGTGAAGGCGCTGGAGAAGGAAGTGGCTGCGCTCAAGGGCAAGTTGGCCTCGGCCCAGGGCGACGAGATGCTGAGCCAGGCAGTGGACATCAACGGGGTCAAGCTGCTGGTTGCCAGGCTCGACGGTGCCGATGTCAAAACATTGCGCGAAACCATGGACAAGCTCAAGGACAAGCTCAAGACTGCCGTTGTGGTGCTGGGCGTGGTCGACGGCGAAAAGGTGCAGATCGCCGTGGGCGTGACTACCGACACCACGGGCAAGGTCAAGGCCGGTGAGCTGGTGAACTTCATCGCTGCGCAAGTGGGCGGCAAGGGTGGCGGCAAGGCCGACATGGCCATGGCAGGCGGCACCGAGCCCGCCAAACTGGCGTCTGCGTTGGCCAGTGTGCAGGCGTGGGTAACGGGCAAGCTGTAAAGCGCTATTGAATCAGTAGCGCCTAACGTAGTATTTGTGAGGGCTACGGCCTCATTTGTCTGGTACGTTGTGTTGCCAGAGGCGTTTTACCAGGTCATCTCGGTCGGGTGAAGCGGGTAGGGCTCGGGCATCCGTTGCCCGCTGTGCCTCAATCAGCCTGAGCAGGGTCTCGCGGTGTGGTGTGACCGTGCCAAAGCAATGCACGGTGCCGGGCTTGGCAATCAGCAATGTCGGGAAGTTTTCCACTTCAATGGGGTCTACCAGATCGGACTCATCTTCCACGTCGATCCACAGGAAACGGATATTGGGCAATTGGGCCTGGAGCTGCTCAAATAGCGGCTGGTACTCACGGCAAGTGCCACACCAGTTCGCACACAGGCAGGCAACGAGTATCTCGGCTGTTGGCGGGGTATTGGTCTGCTGCATGCGCCAATGATCGCAGATGATGGGCACCACGTTTGCCCGGTGCGCGTGGCCGACGGTGAAACATTGCCACCACTTCCGCCAGGAATCCAGCTGCCGATACAACAAAAAACCTGACCTAGATCAAGAACTTGTTTTTCCAAAGGAGCACATTCCAGAGTCTGGGATTGCATTTCACTCAATCAAGCAGTGAGGTCCCGGGGAGACGAAAGGTACGAAGATGTTTCAGGTACGCATCCACGGTCGTGGAGGGCAGGGCGTTGTGACCGGCGCCGAAATGCTTTCCATTGCGGCCTTTGAGGGCGGGCGCCACGCCCAGGCCTTCCCCAGCTTTGGTTCCGAGCGCACTGGCGCACCCGTGGTGGCGTTTTGCCGCATGGACGACAAGGAAATCCGCCTGCGCGAGCCCATCATGGAGCCCGACGCGCTGATTATCCAGGACCCAACATTGCTGCACCAGGTTGACGTGTTCAGCGGTCTGAAAAAAGACGGCTACATCCTGATCAACACCACCAAGACGTTTGACCAACTGGGCTTGGGCGAATTCGTCAAGGGGTTCAAGGCTGACCATCTGCTGACTGTTCCGGCCACCGAGTTGGCCATGAAGCATGTGGGGCGACCAGTTCCCAATGTCCCGTTGCTGGGGGCATTTGCCGCACTGGGCGGGATGATTTCGTTGGAGGCCGTTGAAGCGGCTATTCAGCAGAAGTTCAAAGGCGCGGTCGCGAAGGGCAACATGGCCGCAGCGCGCGAAGCCTATGAGATCGTGATGGAACAGGAAAGAAAGGCCCACCATGCTTGAACAATGCGAAGGCTCCCATGCGGTTGCGCGCGCCGTGGCTCTGAGCCGTCCCGAGGTTATTTGCGCCTACCCGATTTCCCCGCAGACCCACATCGTGGAAGGTCTGGGAGAAATGGTGAAATCCGGCGAGCTTGCGCGCTGCGAGTTCATCAATGTCGAGTCCGAGTTTGCCGCCTTGAGTGTTGCGATCGGCGCATCCGCCGCCGGTGCCCGTGCCTACACGGCCACGGCAAGCCAGGGCTTGTTGTTCATGGCAGAAGCCGTGTACAACGCGTCCGGCCTGGGCCTTCCCATCGTCATGACGGTTGCCAACCGCGCCATCGGCGCACCCATCAACATCTGGAACGACCACACCGACAGCATGTCCATGCGCGATGCAGGCTGGATCCAGATTTTTGCCGAGACCAACCAGGAAGCGCTGGACCTGCACATCCAGGCGTTTCGCATTGCTGAAGAGTTGTCGCTGCCCGTCATGGTCTGTATGGATGGTTTTATCCTGACCCATGCCTACGAGCGTATCGACATTCCCGAGCCCGAGCAGGTGGACCGTTACCTGCCCCCCTACGAGCCGCGTCAGGTACTGGATCCGAATGACCCGGTCACGATAGGCGCCATGGTCGGGCCCGAGGCTTTTACCGAGGTGCGTTATCTGGCCCATGCCAAGCAGTTGCAGGCATTGGACTTGTTGCCCGAACTGGCAGTAGAGTTTCAAAAGGTGTTCGGTCGCAATTCCGGCGGGCTGATCAAGCCCTATCGACTGGAGGATGCAGAAACCATCGTCATTGCCTTGGGCTCGGTGCTGGGCACCATCAAGGACACGGTGGACGAGATGCGCGCGCAGGGCATCAAGGTCGGCGTGCTCGGGATCACTTCCTTCCGTCCGTTCCCGATCGAGGCCATTCGCGCCGTCACCGCGCACGCCAAACGTCTTGTGGTAATCGAGAAATGCTTTGCAGTGGGCATTGGGGGTATCGTCTCCCGTGATGTCCGTAGCGCCGTCCAAAGCCGGCCGCAGCAGGTGTTTGCCGTGGTTGCCGGTCTGGGTGGACGCGCCATCACCAAGGCCTCGCTGCACAAGTTGCTGCTTCAAGCCATTGAAGACAAGCTGGAGTTGCTGACCTTTCTGGATCTGGATTGGGGCATCGTCAACCGTGTGCTGGAGCGAGAGAAGCAGCAACGCCGCTCTGGCCCGGTGGCCGAGGGCATTCTGCGCGACATCGGCACTGTGTCCCGTGAAGCCCCCGCTGCTGCCCTCAACCGTTCAGAAAGATGACCATGGAACAAACCGTCGTCAAGTTTTACCAGACTGGCACTTTCACAGTGGGCAACCGCCTGCTGGAGGCCGACCAGCGCAGCGTGCAGGCCACTACCGAACGCAACAATTCGCTCAATTCCGGCCACCGCGCCTGCCAAGGCTGCGGCGAGGCGCTGGGTGCCCGGTATGCCATCGATGCGGCCATGCAGGCGACCAACGGCCAACTGATTGCCGCCAATGCCACGGGCTGTCTGGAAGTATTTTCTACACCGTACCCCGAAACATCTTGGCAGATGCCTTGGATCCATTCGCTATTCGGCAACACCGCCGCCGTGGCCACCGGCATTGCCGCGGCCATGCGCGTCAAGGGCCGTAGCGACGTGCGCGTTGTGGCCCAGGGCGGCGACGGCGGCACCACCGACATCGGTTTTGGTTGCCTCTCGGGCATGTTCGAGCGCAACGACGACGTGCTCTACATCTGCTACGACAACGAGG
>CAZMXB010000444.1:0-3672 GCA_964569855.1 uncultured Rhodoferax sp. | reverse complement strand
CGCAGCGAGCGCGCCGCCAAGGACGCCGCCGGGCGCAAGAGCCTGGTCGGCAGTGGCGACCGCAGCGACCGCATCCGCACCTACAACTTCCCCCAGGGGCGTCTGACCGACCACCGCATCAACCTGACGTTATACAAGCTGCTGCAAATCATGGAAGGCGACCTGGACGACGTGGTGCAGGCCCTGCAGGCCTATGAGGCGGCCGAGCAACTGGCAGCGCTGGAGCTGGCGTAATTGGCGCCTTTAGCTCGGGACGGCCCGACAGTGTTCGTCATTTTCGGCCTCCAGCCCTCGTGGAAACTGCATGCGTAGCTACTGATTCGATAGTACATGGGAACCCCGCAATCACCTTCCTCCATCACCCAGGCGATTGGCTGGGCGCAGGCCCAGGGCCTGGACCGGCTCGATGCCCAGTTGCTGGTATTACACGCCTTGGGCCGTGGTGAACAGGAGCGCGCCTGGCTGCTGGCGCACGACACCGATGGGCTGCCCGAGGCTGCCCTCGCCACGCTACGCACCAGTGTGCGCCGCCGCACCTTGGGTGAGCCACTGGCCTACATCAACGGGCACAAGGCGTTCTATGGGCTGGACCTGGCCGTCGATGCCCGCGTTCTGGTGCCGCGCCCTGATACCGAAACCCTGGTCGATTGGGCGTTGGAGGTGTTGGCCAAGCCGCAGGATGCGACAGTCGCAGCGTCCGGCGACGCCGAAACCCCGGGTCCGACCCGCGTGCTGGACTTGGGCACCGGCAGCGGCGCCATTGCGTTGGCACTCAAACGCTCCCGCCCCGGCCTGCAGGTCAGCGCCGTGGACTTCAGTGCTGACGCCCTGACTGTTGCCCGCTCCAATGCTCAGCGCCTGAAGCTGGATGTCGCTTTTTCGCAGGGCAGCTGGCTCACTGGCGTGTCGGACCGCTTTGACGCCATCGTCTCCAACCCGCCTTACATCGCTGCAGCCGATCACCATCTCGCTGAATTGACGCACGAACCATTGCAGGCACTGGCCAGTGGGCCCGATGGGCTGGACGACATCCGTGCCATCATCGGCCAAGCCCCTGTGCACTTGCTACCCGGTGGATGGCTGCTGCTGGAACATGGCTACGACCAGGCTGCGGCCGTTCGCGCCTTGCTCACCCAGGCAGGCTTGGCCGAGGTGCAGTCCCGCCACGACCTGGCCGGCATCGAGCGCTGTTCTGGCGGGCGCTGGCCTGAATCTCCACATCCTGTAGGCCAGCAGAACAATTGTTAAAGAAATTGGCCTCCAGCCCTCGTAAAATAGGCGTAATCAGCTATCTATTTGGTAGCAAATCACTGCACTGCCGTTATGCCCGACATCACCCCCGCCTGTCCCCAATGCACACTGGAAAACACCTACCCCGACGGCAGCAACTGGGTCTGCGCCAATTGCGGGCATGAGTGGCCGATGGCCGCAACGGCGCCTGCCGATGACGAGATGGATGCCATCGTCAAGGACTGCAACGGGCAGGTTTTGCAGGACGGCGACGCCGTGGTGCTGATCAAGGACCTGAAGGTCAAGGGCTCCTCCACCGTGCTGAAGATGGGCACCAAGGTCAAGAGCATCCGCCTGGTTGGCGGGGACCACGAGGTCGATTGCAAAATGGACGGCGGCAGCTTCATGCTGAAAGCCTGTTTCCTGAAAAAGGCCTGATCACAGGGGCACGCCCGCCATGAATGCGCAAAACGCCCAGTGGCTGATCCTGGTTTTGGTCAACATTCCGGTGTTTTTGGGCCTGGGGCGCATCATTTTTTCGGACTGGAACAGCTTTTTTGAGGCGCTGCAACTGTGGACCTCGGCCGACTGGTGGTTCACGCTGCAGAAACAGTGGCAGCTGGACCGTTGGGACACGGCCAAATTGCCGGTATTTGTACTGGGCTGTGTGGCGCTGGTGCTGCTGGAGCACCTGATGTTTGGCCGTGGCAAGATCGTCAGGCCCGCGGCCCAGATGGTGGGGCTGCTTTAGATATGACTGCCCGGTGCAGCAAACCAGCTACATGCAGGCGCGGTAGATCTCGGCCAGCGACACCGCCCCGGTGCGCGCCAGCTTGATGCCGTTGGAGGGCAGGCTGAACATGCGACTGGCCAGAGCGCTGTCGCGGTACACATCGGCGGATACACCCACATCCACCCGTTCAGCCAGTTGTTTGTCCATCACCAGCAGTTCGTAAATCGCCTGGCGGCCCGAAAAGCCTGTTCCGTGGCATTTCTCGCAACCTTTGCCGCGCCAGAATACCTCTTCGGGGCCCAGGTCCAGATTGGTCCGCATCAAGGTGTCCACCGGTTCGACTTCCCGGCAGTGCGGGCAGTTGGTGCGCACCAGGCGCTGTGCCAGCACGCCAATCACCGCCGAGCGGATCAGGTAGGGCTCGACCCCCATTTCAATCAGCCGCACCAGGGCGCTGGGCGCGTCGTTGGTGTGCAGGGTGCTGAACACCAGATGGCCGGTGAGCGCACTCTCCACGGCAATCTTGGCCGTCTCGAAGTCACGCATTTCACCAATCAGAATGACGTCGGGATCGTGGCGCAGAATATGGCGCAGTGCCCTGGGAAAATTGAAATCGATGGTCGGGTTTACCTGGATCTGGATCACGCCATCCAGCTCATACTCGATCGGGTCTTCCACCGTGATGATGTTGACGTTCTGGCGCACCACTTCCTGTAAAGCGGCATACAGCGTGGTGGTCTTGCCCGAGCCCGTGGGGCCCGTCACCAGCACAATTCCCATGCTGCGACGCAGCAAGTCACGCAGACGATCGAGATCCGACAACTCAAAGCCGATGGCGTCCAGGCTGCGCATGCTGACAGTGCGCGCCAGTACGCGAATGACGACACTTTCGCCGAACTGCGACGGAATGATGGAGATGCGCAGGTCGATGCCGGCGCCGCCCTCGTTGATGCGGATACGCCCATCTTGCGGCAGGCGGTGTTCGGAGCTGTTCATGCTGGCCAAAATCTTGATCCGCCCCACCACAGGCGGCAACAAGGCGCGCCGCAAACGCCGAACCGGCACCAGCGTACCGTTGATGCGAAACAGCACCTCAAACATCTTTGGTCCCGGACGGATGTGGATGTCCGACGCCCGCCGGCTGACGGCGTCGGCCAGCAGATTGCTGACCAAGCGCACGATGGGCGCCTGGCGGGCCAGCAGTTCGGCCTCACTCCAGACCCGCTGCTCTTCTTCTTCGGTCCCCAGTTCCATGTCACTGATGGCCAGCGATTCCAGCTCCTCAGCGTCAGTGTGCGAGGAATAACAGTGGGCAATCGTGCGTTTGACCTCCTCGGCCACCGCCAGCACAGCCACGACCCGGCACTGGGTTACGAAGCGAATCAGGTGCTGTTGATCGACATCCACCGGCTCACCGAGCGCCACCAGTAACACGTCGGCTTCCCTCAGCAACGGCAGGACATTAAGCCGCGCCGCCATGTCGGCCGGCAGACACTGCAGGGCATTCAGGGCGGGCTCAACCTCGCTGAGTGTCAACACCGGAACATGGCTCAGGACTTCGGCCACCCGAAGCGCCTGACCCACATCGTGGGTGATCGGCCCACTGCCGGATTCGAGCGCCATCACCCGGGTCGTCAACTCGGCTGCATCGTCCATGGGATGGAGCGTACGGCCCCGGAATGTTTCGACCAGACAGGCGTGGCCTGCAC
>CAZMXB010000443.1:732-3685 GCA_964569855.1 uncultured Rhodoferax sp. | reverse complement strand
GCTTTTCTCAGCACCGTGCAAGAGTTCGGCGAGGGTAATGGAGGAAATTGCCATGCGGCTGGCGTTGGCGTTGAAAGTGAAAAGTACCTCGACAGGTCGTCGCTTCAACACGTAGATGACGATGTTGGTGTCCAGCAAGTAACGCAGCATCAAAGCGCCTCCCGCTCCGGCTGGTGCTGGGTAGCGCGCTCCGGCAGGAAGTCGTCGCTAACTGTGGCCCCGCCCAGAAAGAAGCTGTCCCAAGTTTGGCCTAGGGGGGAGATGATGCGCTCGTTACCTTTGACGCGTATCTCTACCTTTTGGACACCCTCGGGTAGACGCACGTCCAAAGGCAGACGAACGGCCTGGGTACGGTTATTGACGAAAACAGTGCCGATGGACATGATGACCTCCCAAGGAATGTATATAGCAATTGTATAAAGCATCTCCGCAGTAGTCAATTGGGCGGTTTACAAAGATTTCGGTTCCGCCACGGCACAAGCTATATGAGCTCCAGCGTAGGGGCAATTCGCGCCCCCATCTCAGCCATTAGCCAATGACTGAGATGGGGGCGGAAGCCGTCACTGTGGTGTGCTGCAGACAACGGCGGCTGCAACCTGAAGCAGACGTTGTGTAACCCGATTGGTAAACATTTCCAGCTTTTGATGTAACTAACCTAAAACCCTTGCTCGGCATTGGTGGTCATAGTTCAGCTTTGCAGGCTATGGTTTAAATCAGCGAATCTAAATTACCCAAGAGCTTGATGGCAAGCTCGGGTAGTCGCTCAATATAGGCCAACGGCTGGTTTGCAGCGATTCCGGTCGGCCACATCAAAATTGGAGCCCTTGGTTTGGGCCAGTTGCAGGCATTGGCCAATGACAGGTATCAGGATGGAATTTGGATATCAGTCGATCTGTGAGCCAGACGAGCAATTTCCCTCCCATGTAGGTGCAAGTTGCCGGCTGCAAGCATTAATCGATGTAGAGGTTGACCAAAAAAGAGCGCCGCACTTTTAGGGGAACGGTTGCCGACCGCCACCACAGTGTTTTGCGTCAAGATCTGGCATTGTCCAGTGGATAATCGTCTCCTACGAGGGCACCGCCCTTAACAAGTGGTCCTATGGCAAGCTACCCCAACGCCGCATCAAACCCCAACGCGATAGGCAGAGCCGAGCAAGTCCTACGAGCTATTGCTCGTTTGCGCGGCCGAGACTTCTCTGGTGTTGGACTCGTGTTCTACGAGGACCTAACGTATCTGCCACATCTGCAACTCACCGATGGCTACGTAGATTCCGATCTCAGACGGCTCGTTGAAGTCGACTTAGCAATTGCGCTTTCAAGTATTTCTGTAATGAGCAGCCCACTGCATGACGGTTTCCACTTCGTGGATGTCCGCAGATGGCAACTTACCCACCTATCGCAGTTCATCTCTCCGCCCATTCCCTCTGATGCCACTCAACGTTTTCACGGCAATGGAGCCCGACTGATGGCTGCGCTTCTGACGTCCCTGCTATCAGGAATTGCTTGCGTCGGGTTAGTGACCCACGGAGGCGAGATTCACTTGTTTAGACACGGCAACGACACCACCCAGAAAGACTAAAAGATGGCGAACGTATCCCTGTCTACCGATGAACTGAAGAAAGCCTTTCTGTTCGTCTCCGCCAGCACTGTCGCTATTGGGGGCTTGGTAGGCCTTCTTCGTCACTATGCCTTCGGAGCGGATGCTACTGCGGCACTTGCGATTGGCTTGGTCAGCGGAGCGAGTTGGGCCGTTTTGTTTTCTATCTGGGTATTTAAACGGCCTTGGACGTACGACTGGCTGGCTTGGCTCACTGGTCGCCCAATCATCCATGGGGTTTGGTTCGGTCATCTCGACACGAGCTACGATTCGGGCGACGACAGCATCGGAAAACGCATTCCAATAGCCTTCGTCATCAAGCAGACCTTCTTGACGTACTCACTTCTGTCTTATACAGAACGTCAGGACAGTGTCACTCTGGCTGAGACTCTGGATGTTGACGAGAAGCACAACACCGTCCACCTGCGATATATGTATCGTTTCCAGATCATGCGAGCGACAGAGCGCAAGCAAACTACCGGCGCTGGTGAGCTAAAGCTCATCGAAGGCGGTGCGAAATTGAAAGGTAACTACCTCACTGACTCGCCCACCCACGGCTCCATAGAATTGGTTTTTGTTCAACGTCAAGTGGATCGCATCGACACGTTTAAGGCAGTCCAGCAGCTTTACGACGCAAGAGACCCATCGGTCCCCGCAACAACGGGGGCGACCTGAACTGACAATTCATGCGAATGCATTTCAATACTCGAAGGACTACTTACTACGGTTAACGCCTATTTGACGTACCCAGCTTTATCCCGGAACGTTGTGCTCGGGCCTGCAGTTTTATCTGGTGCTGCTTGACGTGCACAGGTAACAACTTGAGCCAATTTAGATTAGATCGCGTATTAGCACTCTGCAATTACGCAATGTGATATTGCTTCTCCAAAGGATACGCCGAGCCAAGTGTCGCCAGACTGGCCAAGAATTGCAAACACCATAGGGCGTGCTTGCACTTTGCAAATTTTTTCCCATTCAGATATATCAAGAGAAGAAGGGCTAGGGTTTGATTCGGGATGGGTGTGCCATTCACCTAGGTAGTCCACGGTCATTTGACTAGCGCGCCACTGGCTAAGTGCTACTTGTTGATGATGTAATGGAGACCGTTTGAACGAATAACGTTGCCGCCGGTCAGACGATTGAGGATGCGTCGCTATCGTGATGTGCAGGTGAGAATTCCGGCGAAAGCCTAGCAATATCCCGCCGGCCTCGGATTTCTCTTTGGCATCTTGGCGATATTGGTCCATGGATTCAAGTGGTTCTGATTCGAACAAGATATTGCTGTCGACTACCCATGGGTTTTTCCAGATCAGAGGTGGCCGCATGCGGGGCATCCGTTCATCTTTGAAATATTTTG
>CAZMXB010000443.1:0-722 GCA_964569855.1 uncultured Rhodoferax sp. | reverse complement strand
CTGCTATTGCTCGTATCAAACGAATGAAGGCAGCTGGGTTTGATCCAGAAAAGGCAGAAGAAGATGAAACTTTCTCTTTCCATGAAGATGATCTCAAATATCGTCACTTTAAGATGACTCCGAAACCATGTACCAGTAAAAGATGCTTTGAAATATTTTGATTCTTTACGGCAAATAAATCCGCAGTTTCAACGCAACGCGTGCGAAAGCGCGGTGATGGACTCCCTTGCATCCATGCGCAGACCATATCTGTGGCCAATGCAGCTGCGTGCATAGGCGCTGAAACGGCATACGGTGTAGCGGCGTGGCAGCCAATTTGGTGTCGCGCCGGCTTCGTCTTTAGAAGCCTAAATCGCTCTTTTCTATGATGTGCCTCATCGGGTACGAGTAGGCACCTATAGCAGCCGCCCCCGTCAA
The DNA here is from genome assembly GCA_964569855.1 of uncultured Rhodoferax sp. Lineage (GTDB taxonomy): Bacteria > Pseudomonadota > Gammaproteobacteria > Burkholderiales > Burkholderiaceae_C > Allorhodoferax. Next base: position 305 of record CAZMXB010000443.1, on the reverse strand, counting down.
GATCCGCCCATAGCGCTTGGACTGCTTCTCCGTTACCTCTGACCCAAACATGCAAAATTGGAACTCGACTGGCTCGTTGTAGACGAAGACCATTCAAAAACTCACTCACTGTTTCTTCACCAGTCGCATCAACAATCAGTTCTGCAGCGAACAATGCTTTGTGGTCCACGACACTGGACGTTACGGCCTCTACTCTGCTATGAGGAAATAGACGTACCAGCTCTTCCGTCAATGCAATGGATTTTTGACGAAGCAAAGATGGATAGCCAAGCAGATGACGCCCCAAGTTTCCCGAGTTCAAAATG
>CAZMXB010000442.1:0-3685 GCA_964569855.1 uncultured Rhodoferax sp. | reverse complement strand
GGCAATCGGCCCCTACCTTTTTGGCAAAACGCGCCAGTTCAATGGCCTCTGCGGTGGAATTTGCGCCGCAGCCGGCCATGATGGGTACGCGGCCAGCAGCCTGCTCCACCGATACGCGGATGATCTCGCAGTGTTCCTCAACACTGACCGTCGGAGACTCGCCCGTAGTGCCTACAGCTCCAATGCAGTCCGTTCCTTCTGCAATATGCCAGTCGATCAGTTTTCGCAACGCCGGGTAGTCAACGGAGCCGTCGTCCAGCATGGGCGTGATCAGCGCAACGATGCTGCCGGTAATGGGACCTTGGGGTGAGTTCATGTCAATGTGTGATTCGGTAATCGGCCATTTTACTCAGAGTGAACAGCGGTCCGACACCTGCCCCGGGTCGGCAGCACCGGCAAGTCGTATCGCAGCGATCCGCTGCACGCAACGCGGCGGGTCGTCCAGGCGCCCGCATTCGTAAGCGACCACGGACAAACCGGCACAAGCGGTCAGCAGTTCTCCGCTCTGGAGCAAAAAATCCGGGCGCGACGGGCGTCCCAAGACTTCGTTGCCGACCGCAAAAGTTTCATATAGTAAAACACCGCCCGGTGCGACGCTCTCGACGAGGGTCTGAAACAGGGGACGCCACAGGTAGTTTGTAACGACGACAGCGCCAAACTGGCGCGGCCGTCCGTTGAGAACGAATGGCCATGGTCCACCTTCAATGTCTGCGCGCACCAGTTCAGCACGTGGGACGTGTTGCCGGGCCAATTCAAGGTCCCGATCGACACCAGTCACCGCGTGACCTCGGCCGGAAAACCACGCGAGGTGCCGACCCGAGCCGCAGGCCACATCCAAAACATCTGCGCTGGTGTCCAACAGGTGTGACCAGCGAACGATCCAGGCTGAAGGCTTCAAAAGCAAGCCCATACCTGGTTGGCCAGTTGAACCATGAAATCGGGACGGGCATAAAGCAAGAAGGTGGCAACCAGCACGACCGTGACGGCTCCCCCCATGGCCAAGCGTTTCACGACGGTCATGACGTTACTCTGCTCCGAAGCACGGGCCTGACGATTGGGGCCTCCTTGACAGGCAAGTTGATCAGGGCCGCCGCGACGCCCAATCCAATGGCGATATACCAGACGATGTCGTAACTACCGGTCTTGTCATAAAGGTAACCACCCAGCCAAACGCCCAGGAATGATCCCACCTGGTGACTGAAAAACACGAAACCACCCAACATGGACAAATGCGCGACACCGAATATTTGTGCCACTGTGGCATTGGTCGGTGGCACGGTTGACAACCACAAGACACCCATGACGGCAGAAAATACATACACACTGGCAGGTGACAACGGCACCAGCAAGAACAGGCAGATGGCAACCGCCCGCGCAAAATAAATGAATGCCAGAATGTTTTTCTTGGGCAACTTTTGCCCCAAAACGCCGGCTGCGTAGGTTCCAAAGACATTAAATAGCCCGATCAGCGCCAGCGCGTAACTGGCGACCTGCGGTGGCAAGCCTTTGTCGCGCAGGTAACTGGGCATGTGTACCCCTATAAAAACCACCTGAAATCCACACACAAAATAGCCCGCCATCAGAAGCTGAAAACTGGGGTACTTGAAGGCCTCGCGCAAGGCCTGCGCAATGCTTTGGTCCCGCAACGGTGCGGCTCCACCGGAAAAGCCCGGTTCGCGCAGCCCCCAGGACAAGGGAATCATCAGAAGTGAGGCCACCCCCAAAATCACCAGAGCTTCCTGCCAGCCAAACTGAGCGATCAGGAAACCTTCGGTGGGCACCATCAGGAACTGACCGAACGAACCCGCCGCTGCTGCCACTCCCATGGCCCAGGACCGTTTGTCCGCACTGACATTGCGGCCAATAACACCGTAGATCACTGCGTAAGTCGTGCCTGCCTGCGCCATACCGATCAACACTCCTGTACTGAGTGAAAACATCAAAGGGGTGGTCGTTTGCGCCATGCCGACCAGACCCAAGGCATAAAGGATAGAGCACACGACGATGACCTTAAAGGCCCCGAAACGGTCGGCCGCCATGCCGGCAAAAATGCCAGATATTCCCCAGGCCAGATTCTGAATGGCAATGGCAAAGGCAAAAGTCTCGCGGGTCCAGTCCTGGGCTTGTGTGATCGGTTGCAGCCACAAACCAAAGCCATGGCGTATGCCCATCGACAAAGTCACAATGGTTGCGCCGCACGCCAGCACTTGAATCGTTGAAACGGGTTGTTGGCCTTTTTGCATACGGCCGATTGTCGCCAATCCCGGCGGCCCACGCTGGCCGGGGTATCTATGCCGCAACCGCAGGCTGTTTTTACATACAGCCCAATTTCGGCCAGCGATTACAATGCGCTGCTATGTCCGTTAAAGCAACCCCCGAATACTCCGAAGGTTCCATCCGGGTCCTCAAGGGCCTGGAGCCCGTCAAACAACGCCCGGGTATGTACACCCGCACCGACAACCCGCTGCACGTGATCCAGGAAGTACTGGACAACGCGGCCGATGAGTCCCTGGGCGGCTACGGAAAAAAAATCAAGGTCGTCGTCCATATCGACAGCTCTGTCACGGTAGAAGACGACGGCCGGGGCATTCCGTTTGGCATGCACCCGGAAGAAAGAGCACCGGTCATCGAACTGGTGTTCACCCGCCTGCACGCCGGCGGCAAGTTCGACAAGGGCAAGGGCGGCGCTTACAGCTTCTCCGGCGGCCTGCACGGGGTCGGCGTCTCTGTGACCAACGCATTGGCCAAGCGATTGGAGGCCACTTCATACCGCGAGGGTCAGGTGGCCAGCATCGTGTTTGAAAACGGCGACGTGTCCCAGGCTCTGGAGGCGCGCAAAACGGGTGAGGGTGACCGTAAGTCCGGCACCACAGTGCGCGTATGGCCGGATGCCAAGTACTTTGAGTCTGCCGTCCTGCCCATGAACGAGCTGACGCACTTGTTGCGCAGCAAGGCCGTGTTGATGCCAGGCGTCAGTGTTTCTCTGCTGATTGAAAAGACCAAAGAAACCCAAACCTGGCTCTTTAAAGGCGGCTTGCGTGACTACCTGACACAAACGCTCAATGGCGACCCGGTCATCCCGTTGTTTGAAGGCGAGGGGTTTGCCGATGCGCTGAGCGACAATTTCGCCGAAGGCGAGGGCGCGTCCTGGTGCGTGGCCTTTACCGAGGACGGCCAGCCGGTGCGTGAAAGTTATGTCAATCTGATCCCCACCAGTGCCGGTGGTACCCACGAAAGTGGCCTCCGTGATGGCCTGTTCGCGGCTGTCAAAGGCTTTATCGAACTGCACTCACTGTTGCCCAAGGGTGTCAAGCTGATGCCCGAAGATGTGTTTGCGCGTGCCAGCTATGTGTTGTCCACCAAGGTCCTGGATCCGCAGTTTCAGGGACAGATCAAGGAGCGACTGAACTCACGCGACGCGGTGCGCCTAGTCTCCAGTTTTGTGCGCCCCGCACTGGAGTTGTGGTTGAACCAGCACGTTGAATACGGCAAGAAATTGGCAGAATTGGCGATCAAAGCCGCCCAAAGTCGACAAAAAGCGGGCCAAAAGGTGGAGAAGCGCAAAAGCTCGGGCGTGGCCGTGCTGCCCGGCAAACTGACCGATTGCGAAAGCAAGGACATTGCCTACAACGAGGTATTTCTGGTCGAGGGTGACTCCGCAGGCGGCAGCGCCAAAATAGGACGT
>CAZMXB010000441.1:0-3686 GCA_964569855.1 uncultured Rhodoferax sp. | reverse complement strand
GTCCAGGTTTCCGAGTTCCAGTACGTCCTGCTTTCCCAACTTGATTTTTGCGAAGGCATCTGTAATTTTTCGAGTAACAAATTCCCTGCCCCGCAATGGCGATTCGTGGTTGAACAGAATGCCGCTTGCTCCAAAAATGCCGTACGCCTCACGGTAGTTCACCGTCATCCAGTGAGCGTAAAGCTTAGCAATGCCATATGGACTTCTCGGATAAAAGGCGGTTTGCTCGTTCTGGGGCACGGCTTGCACTTTTCCGAACATCTCCGATGTACTAGCCTGATAGAAGCGAATTGACGAATCTACGAGCCGGATCGCTTCCAGAAGATTTACTACGCCTAAGCCGGTGATCTGCCCTGTGGAGATTGGCTGGTCAAATGAAACACCAACAAAACTCTGTGCAGCCAGATTGTAGATTTCGCGAACATCAATTCTTTGAAGCAACCGTGTCGTCGCGCCGAAGTCTGTCAGGTCATACTCTACAAGGTGAAGATTGGGGTGATTGAATACTCCTAGCTCTTCAATTCTCCAGAAATTGACAGAACTTGTCCTCCGGTACGTGCCGTAAACAACGTACCCCTTTTCTAGTAGCAAGCGAGTCAGATATGCACCATCTTGGCCAGTCACGCCAGTGATAAGTGTTGAAGGCATGGTTGACTTGCTATCGTTCCATCAAGGCTTGGGATATGCGAACTGCGGCTTTGCCGTCCCCGTACGGGTTGGGAATGCCGGACATTTTCTTGTATTCCATTTCGCTGCTGAGCAATTTGGCGACTTCCGTCACAATCTGATCCCTATGCGCCCCCACTAGTCGACTGACTCCCGCAGTCACACCTTCGGGCCTTTCGGTTACCTCTCGCATAATGATTACTGGCTTGCCAAGACTCGGTGCTTCTTCCTGAATGCCGCCTGAATCTGTGAGGATTAGGTGCGCGCGGTCCATGAGGCCTACGAATGCGCTGTATCCGAGCGGCTCGAATAGTGCAACGCCGGGCGCAGCACCCAGTATCGCGTTTACCGGTTCTTGAACGTTCGGGTTCAAGTGAACAGGGTATATGAAACGATCGTCAGGGAAGCGCGTAGAAAGTTCCTTAATGGCCGCGCACATTTGTTTAAACCCGTCGCCAAAGTTCTCACGCCGATGTCCGGTAATCAATACAATCCTTCGTCCTTCCTTAATTGCGAGTTCGGCTGCATCCGGTAGGACCGGCATAGACTCGCGCACCTGTCGCACCATCCAAAGTAGCGCGTCAACAACCGTATTCCCGGTCACCAAGACCGCATTTCGGGCTACACCTTCCGCGTACAAATTTTCAGATGAAATATGCGTGGGAGCGAAGTGGACATCCGCGGTGAGCGCAACGATTCTTCGATTTACCTCCTCCGGAAAGGGCGCAAATCGATCATGGGTCCGCAAGCCAGCTTCGATGTGACCAATTTTTATTCTTCGATAGTAAGCGCACATGGACGCCACCATCGCGGTGGTCGTGTCCCCTTGCACTAAGACCCAATCCGGCAAAGACTTAGCAAGGAACTCATCAATGCCAGCAAAAAGGTGTCCACTAAGCGCCCCTAGGGTTTGGGCTGTCCGCATAACTCCCAGATCGAAATCTGGCTTCATGCCAAAATCTCTGAGAACATCGTCAAGCATCTGGCGATGTTGCCCTGTCGAACAGAGGTCAACCGAAAACGCGTCCGGATGTAGCCGCAGTTCTTTCACCACTGGCACCATTTTGATTGCTTCCGGCCGCGTCCCTACAAAGCAGACAATTTTTCTTTGTTTAGCCATTTCTGTCGGGAAGAGGGGATTCAATTAAGTCTATTCCGCAAGTCTTGGATAGTAGCGATTGGCCTAAGCGGCGCATTAAATTCGAAGATCCGCACAAAGATGGACCTAGAGATCTTCAATTCCTTCCTCCTCTCCTCTACTCGCAGTCGGATCGAAATGAAGTTGTGATTTGTATTATCACACTTGGCATCAACCTCTATTACGCCATGGACGTTCGGGCGCTGGCGCGCAATCACACAACTCCCCGCCTCGGTCAGACACGAAACCTCAAGTAGGACGGCCCCCGCCACTGAGAGGTCTTGGTCCAATGCAATCTGCATTCTTATGCTCTCGACTGCAAGCCCTTCAGGCACAGGTACTGCCCACTCCAAATTCAATGTAACGTCGCTACCCGAGGGCACCTCCAACAAAAGGAAATAAGGTACCCGTCCACTTCTTCCCATCTCCACAATACGCGCTTTGCCTGCGCTGGATGGGACCAGCGCGTTCCGAAGATCAGACTGTGACAAGGAAAAGCCCCCCCCGCCCGGGGAAAGATTGCTAAACAATTGTAGCAACCCACCGAACTCGCTCGCGAAACCCTTAACGTATCGACCGCTCTCCTTTTTCCTCTCTTTCAACCACAAGCCAAGCTGGGCCGCCAATCCGGACATGGAATCGACTAGCAATACTCGGGCCTTAATATGCATCGGGAGCGATTGCACTTGCATTTTCATTTCCTGCGTCGCACTTGCAACAACGGGCAAGCCCACGGCAAGATACTCCCAAAGCTTTAGCGGGTTAACGCAATGCGTCATGTCAGACATTTGGAATGGAATCACCCCAAAGTCGCAAAGGCGAGAAATCTCAGATAGCTGGGTAGGCGCCAGGGTTTCGATATGAATCGCAATTGGACTTGCACATAGCATTGCCTTCTTTGACAGATCGCTAATTGGACCAATCATCACATAGCGCGTATTGGACTCCACGTCTTCTAGCATGGCCAAATCAGTCCACGACGCAATGGCACCCCAATAAATGCCGATGCTGTAACCTGCCTGTTTCCATTGTTGCAGTACTTCGAGTCCTTGAACACCGCTAACGCGTTCCCAGTCAATTTCTCGCGTCGTTAGCTCAGGGCAAATCTGCAGCGACGCAAGTCCCCATTCCAAAGAAACTGCGTTCCCCAAGTAGGTCACGGCTGGGCGTCGCAATTTGCGAATTTCAGTCTCAAGCACGCGAGAAGAACAAGTTACGATATCCGCATACTTGAGCGCAAGCTCGATAAGGCTCCTTGCATCGGCTTCTGGGTGAATATCCATTCTGTCTAAGTAATCGAACCAGATACTCACATTCTTTGCGTGAATTTTTGGCTGTGGTCCACCATGTATCTTCAGCTTTCTACATAAATTCTCAAACTTGGCCCTATCTTCAGCGTTCGAGATGCGTTCAACAAAGAATGAGGCATAGTCGACAAGCGTATATGGGTAATAGATATACACGACTGCATGGTGCGTGAAAATTTCCGCCTCACGTGCTATCGCTTCTAAAGCGCCATTGCGATCTTCGTCTGTTAATTTGGCTGCGTGACCATTTGCATCGGCAAAGGCCACATGCACGCCGCCGCGACCGAGAGCCTTCAACAGCGACTGTGGTCTTTGATCCATTTCGCCCATCAAAATTCCAGGAACATACGGATGCAAGATCGTCATTGCGCCTGCTAAAGGAAAAGCCGGCGATTCCTCTGGCTCTGAAAGAGTAGTTGTGCCCCACGCCCGACTAATTGTGTCAGCCCACTTTGCCTCCCACCGCTGCTTTACTAAGGCACGGCCAGTACTACTTGCATTCAGGCAGAGCCGGGCACGAAGATCGGGATCATTTAGGACCAGGCCAATGGCCCGTAACAACCCCTCCGCTGTGG
>CAZMXB010000440.1:925-3688 GCA_964569855.1 uncultured Rhodoferax sp. | reverse complement strand
TCTCCAGCGTGCCGCGAAACTTCTTGCGACTGGCGTGGACCTGGCCACCGGCAGCGACGCCCATAGGTGCCTTCAGCGTAATGTCGATGACATGCCCGACAAAACGCTCGTAGTCTTGTGCGTGGCGCAGCGGGCGGTCGATACCAGGCGAAGAAATCTCTAGCCGCTTGTACTCAACACCCTCCACTTCCAACGCAAACTGCAATTGGCGATTGACCTTTTCGCAATCTTCTACGTTGATAAACTGATCAGCCGACGCAATACCTTCCTGCGGCTGAGCCCAAGGCAAATCAATAGTAATGCGCAACAGTCCACCTGCGGAGCGTTCAATCTCCACCAAGTCATATCCCAAACCACGCACAGTTTGTTCAACAATGTCCTGCAATGCCACTTCTGATGTGCCCGTGTAAAAACAATCGCCCAAAAAAAACGGGCGGTAATTACCCGCCCGTTTGGTCGTGAGCCCGGATTGTACTGCAAAAACCTGCCAAGGACATTGATTCGTAAGGGTTATTCATGCCGGACGGGTGAAATATTTGTCAAGGGTCAGAACAGCGGGCGGGTGAGCGTCCCGCGCGTTGCTGACTAATCCATTCACATCGCATGGGCATGCGACAATTCTAGATAGCGAAATGCAATACTCAAGAGGATGAAATGGGATTTTTAGCAGGCAAAAAGTTATTGATTACAGGCGTGTTGTCCAACCGTTCCATTGCGTATGGCATCGCCAAAGCGTGCCATGCACAGGGTGCGGAACTGGCGTTCAGCTATGTGGGCGAGCGCTTCAAGGAGCGCATCACCGAATTTGCGGCCGACTTTAATTCCAAGCTGATATTTGATTGTGATGTGGCGAACGACGCCCAGATCGACAGGCTGTTTGCCGACCTGGCTGTACATTGGCCAAAATTCGACGGATTTGTACACAGCATTGGTTTTGCCCCTCGCGAAGCCATTGCCGGTAACTTTCTGGATGGCCTGACACGGGAAAACTTCCGCATCGCCCACGACATCAGCGCCTACAGCTTCCCTGGCATGGCCAAAGCCGCCCTTCCCTTCCTGAACGACACGGCATCCTTGCTGACGCTGACCTACCTGGGCGGCGTGCGCGTGGTGCCCAGCTACAACACCATGGGTCTGGCCAAGGCCTCGCTGGAGTCGTCAGTGCGCTATCTGGCGGAGGCTATTGGCTCACGCGGCATGCGAGTCAACGGCCTGAGCGCCGGTGCCATCAAGACACTGGCCGCCAGCGGCATCAAGGATTTTGGCAAGTTGCTGTCCATCTCGGCCAATGCTTCACCGCTGCGCCGCAACGTGACCATCGACGAGGTGGGTAATGTCGCCGCATTCCTGCTGAGCGATCTGGCTTCCGGCATGACCGGACAGATCACCTATGTGGATTGTGGCGTCAGCCAGTCGGCCGTGGCCGTTCTGGAAAATCCATAAGTAAAAGGAGCCGCTAGCCCTCGGAAAATATGCGTGGGTAGCTATAAGAAATAGAGCGCCGCAAGGGCGCTCCATTTTTTGGGGGTTGACCGGATTACTTCACACAATCTGCGTAGTAATGCACCACGCCGTCCTCGCCCCGTTCTTCCACCAGTCCATGAATATCAGTCTCAAACCCTGGGCACTTGGCGTTGAATTCGCGTGAGAACTTGAGGTAATCCACAATTTTCTTGTTGAAAACTTCACCCGGAATCAGCAGCGGAATGCCGGGCGGGTAAGGCGTGACCAGACCTACGGTAATGCGGCCTTCCAGCTTGTCGATTTCCACCCGCTCTGTCTGGCGCAATGCGATGTGCGCATAGGCATCGCTGGGTTTCATGGCCGGAGTCAGGTCGCTCAGGTACATATCGGTAGTCAAGCGCGCAATGTCGTATTTGGCGTACAACGCGTGCACGTACTGGCACAGGTCGGCCAAGCCCATCTGCTCGTACTTGGGGTACTTCTGGCAAAACTCTGGCAGGATGCGCCACATGGGCTGGTTCTTGTCGTAGTCGTCCTTGAACTGTTGCAAGGCCGTCAACATGCTGTTCCAGCGGCCCTTGGTAATGCCGATCGTGAACATGATGAAGAAGCTGTAGAGACCGGTTTTCTCCACCACCACGCCGTGCTCTGCCAAGAACTTGGTCACGATGCTGGCCGGAATGCCGGTCTTTGCAAACTTGCCATTCAAATCCATGCCAGGCGTCACGATGGTGGATTTGATCGGGTCCAGCATATTGAAGCCTGTGGCCATCTTGCCAAAGCCGTGCCAATTGACACCTGCCTTGGCGTTCTTGGATTCCCCCTTGATGATCCAGTCGTCGGAACGGCCAATTCCCTCTTCGGTCAACTTGTCGGGTCCCCAGACCTTGAACCACCAGTCTTTGCCGTATTCCTCATCCACCTTGCGCATGGCGCGACGGAAATCCAGAGCTTCGGCAATGCTTTCTTCCACCAGTGCCGTGCCGCCGGGTGGCTCCATCATGGCAGCGGCTACGTCGCAGCTGGCGATGATACTGTACTGCGGAGAGGTTGAGGTGTGCATCAGATACGCTTCGTTGAACAAATGTTTGTCCAACTTCACCGTTTGCGAGTCTTGCACCAGGACCTGGCTGGCCTGACTGATACCTGCCAACAGCTTGTGGATGGAGTGCGTGGCATAGACCATGGCGTGTTTGGGGCGTGTACGTCGCTTGCCCATGGCATGGTAGGAGCCGTAGAACGGGTGGAAGGCTGCGTGCGGCAGCCAGGCTTCATCAAAGTGCAGGTTCTCCACATAAC
>CAZMXB010000440.1:606-915 GCA_964569855.1 uncultured Rhodoferax sp. | reverse complement strand
GGACTGGGTGAGGGTCAACACCCTGTGTTTGACCTTCTTCGGGTCCACACCGCGAAGCAAGGGGTTAAGGCTGATCTTGCGTTGTATGGAAGCCTGCTCAAACTCTTCTTTGGGGATGGGGCCAATAATGCCGAAGTGGTTGCGTGTAGGCTTCAGAAACACCGGGATGGAGCCCGTCATGATGATGGCGTGCAGGATGGACTTGTGGCAGTTGCGGTCCACCACCACCACGTCGCCCGGCGCCACGGTGTGGTGCCAGACCATCTTGTTGGAGGTGCTGGTGCCGTTGGTGACGAAGTAGCAGTGGTC
>CAZMXB010000440.1:0-596 GCA_964569855.1 uncultured Rhodoferax sp. | reverse complement strand
CCGCTCTCAGACGGTTTTGCAACTATGGTAGTAGAGGAGACGTTCAATCAGGCTATACAGAATCGAGTTGATCCATTCGTCATGCTGGCGGTAATGAGTGTCGAAAGTTCCTTCGACTACACCGCGCGTTCTGGTGCTGGTGCCATTGGTTACGAAGAAACAATGGTCGGCATTGAAAATACGCGCTGCATTGCGTTCGGACGCGCCCACCGGGCCATCATGGTCCAGCAACTGACCCAGTTCTTCCACCGCGTTACACACGTCGGCACGCAACATGTTTTCACCAAAAAACTGGTGGAACATCTGGCCCACAGGGCTCTTCAAAAAAGCAACGCCACCCGAGTGGCCGGGGCAGTGCCACGAATAAGAACCATCCTCCGCGTAGTCCAACAAGGCCTTGAAGAACGGTGGCTGCACCCCTTCAAGATAACTCTTGGCTTCACGCAAAATGTGGCGAGCCACAAACTCCGGGGTGTCCTCGAACATGTGAATAAATCCATGCAGTTCACGCAGGATGTCATTGGGGATGTGGCGCGAGGTTTTGGTCTCACCATAGACGTAGATCGGCACATCCAGATTCTTGCGTCGCACTTCTT
>CAZMXB010000439.1:0-3714 GCA_964569855.1 uncultured Rhodoferax sp. | reverse complement strand
GTACGGGACTCAGCACTCGAAATTCCCGGACGAAGGGGTTCATTTCCAGCACATCCCCGAGAGTTGCCATTTGTCAGAAACTAATCAATACTTCTGACAAACGCAATGTCCCATGAGCGCACTTGCCCAATCCATCTTGTCAGCCGCCCAGACCCTTCCCGAGGGTGGCTTGCTGTCGCCAAAGGAATTCCTGCATCTGGGTAGCCGTGCAGCCATCGACCAGACGCTGACCCGATTGATGCGCGAGGGTGCGCTGTTGCGCCTGGGGCGCGGCCTTTATGCGTTGCCCATTCAGAGTCGATTCGGGGCACGTCCGCCGGCGACCCAGGCGGTTGTTCAGGCCATGGAATCGGCCAATGGCGAGGTGATCGTGGACAGTGGTGCCACCGAGGCCAACGCCCTGGGACTGACCACCCAGGTGCCGGTCCGCGAAGTGTTCCTGACGTCGGGGCCGTCGCGCAGCTTGCTGCTGGGCAGCCGCACCGTGGAACTGCAACATGCCAAGCGCTGGCTATTGGCCCTGGGCAAGCGTCCCGCAGGCCGGGCCATCCGCGCACTGTCCTGGTTGGGACCGGAACACGGGCCCAGCGCCATGAAAGTCTTGCACGCGCAGTTGCCTGCCGAGGAGTGGAGCGCGATGCGCTCGGCCCGGTCCATGCTGCCAAGCTGGATGGCACGCGCGGTGAGCGAAGTGGGTGGCCATGGCTGAAGCCTGGTTTGCCCTCAGTCTCAAAGACCAGGCCGAGGCGCTGGAAGTGGCCGCCGGTCGCAGCGGCCGTCCCGCCCATCTGCTGGAAAAAGACATCTGGGTGGTCTGGGCCTTGGGCGTGATCTACCGGTCGCCCCTGGCGAACACACTGACTTTCAAAGGCGGCACGTCGCTGTCCAAGGTTTACCAGGTCATTGACCGGTTCTCCGAAGACATCGATCTGACCTACGACATTCGCAACTTGGTGGCTGCTCCCGTGTTACGCAGAATGCAACAAACTCACTTCAACGAGGACCGGATTGAAACGCGAACAGATTGAATCGACGCCGTGGGCGCAGGCGTTCAAGTTGGACTCCCCGGTTAGCTACCTGGAGGCGATCCGATATGCGCTGGAGTCCAAGTTGGAGGTGATTGTCGACCGCACCGATGAAAACGGCGAATGGGTTTGGGCCATTCGTGTGTTCGATTCCCCAGAGTTCTGGATGGATGCGGTGCCGACCAAGAAAGCCGCAACGGAACTGTGCCGCGCAATGGGCTGGCGGATCAAGTCCTGAAAACGACACGACACAGACGGTGACTGGGCAAAGAGGATTGCGTCAATGAACAATTGTGCATTTCGATAAACGCTCACAATCGAAATCTAAATGAATTCAATAGCTCACTCGTGAGTGATTAAGTTGTAAATACTTGACTCCAAGCGGGCAACACCCCACAATGGCCGCATGGCATCAAATCGATAGTCGCTCACATGCAATCTTCCAATGCGGTTAAAAGCTCATATAGGAGCGTTAAACAAGATGCGGTCCCTGTGCCCCAGCCCGTCCTGCGCGCATTGGAAAAGCTGGGCCACGACCTCTCGCTGGCTCGCAGGCGTCGCATGCTGACCCAGGAGTCCATGGCCGAACGCATCCAGACCTCTGTGGCGACACTGCGCCGCCTGGAGAAGGGCGACCCGCGCATCTCTATTGGCGTCATCGCCCAGGCGTTCCTGGTTCTGGGCGAGATCAACAAAATCACGGGGCTTCTGGATACGGCCACCGATGAAATCGGTCTGTCGTTGATGAACGAGCAGTTACCGCAACGCGTGCGCACCAAAAAGCGCACGGACACTTCGGGAGCGCTTTAATTCATGGCCCCCCAAAAAAGGTCGGTAGATGTGGCGTTGGGGCAGAGTGCCATCCCACTGGGCGCGTTGACCCATGCCAAAGAAGGGCGCCGCGAGCATTCGACGTTTGCCTACGATCCCGATTGGTTGAGCAACGCCAAAGCCAGGTTTGCGATTTCGCCCGACCTGCCCTTGGTGGCCGGCAACCAGTTTCGCAAGGCACCCTCCAAGGAAGACCCCATCTTCCACTTTGCCTTTGCCGACACCGAGCCCGACGGCTGGGGTTGCAGGGTCATCGCACGCGACCATGCCAAGCGCCGAAGAGCAGCCCAGGCCAAAGGCAGCCATCTGCCTCCCGGCGAGCTCAGTGAAATCGATTACCTGCTGGGGGTCGATGACATCAGTCGCATCGGCGCACTCCGGCTACTGGACCAGGACAGTGGAGTCTTTCTCCGAACCGCAGAAGATGACCAGCGTGCAACCCCTCCCTTGTTGGAGTTGGCACAGCTGATGGCTGCATCGCGGGCGGTGGAACTGAACAAGGAAACTGCGGCAGATCTGCGCTACCTGCGCGGCAGAGGCACTTCGGTCGGAGGCATGCGGCCCAAGTGCACGGTCGTGGATGACGATGGGCACCTGGCCATTGGCAAGTTTCCCAGCGTCAAGGATGACCGCTGCGTGACTCGGGGCGAGGTCCTGGCACTTCACCTGGCAGCAAAGGCGGGCATCTCGGTGGCGGCGTCCCGGGTGGTGATGTCCGATGACGTTCCGGTGGCACTCATCCGCCGCTTCGACCGTGCGTCTGGCGGGCGCATTCCATATTTGTCAGCCGGTTCGATGATGCAGGCGTCCAGGCAGGACGATCATGCCTACACGCAAATTGCGGACACCATCATCGCAAACAGTGTTGATCCCATGCGAGACCTGGAGGAGCTGTGGCGCCGCCTGGCGTTCAACCTGCTCATCACCAATGTCGACGACCATGTGCAGAACCATGGATTCCTCCACGTCGAGCATGGACAGTGGAGATTGGCCCCCGCCTTCGACATCAATCCCTTTCCGGACAAGGACCAGGAACTCAAGCTTTGGCTGGATGAGAGTTATGGACCGGTCGACTCGATTGAAGCGGTGGTACAGGCAGCAGGGTATTTCCGGTTGGATGCCTCTGCCGTCCAGCGTGTACTGGGCAAGGTTCACAAGGCAATCAAGGATTGGAAATCTGTGGCAAAACTGACCGATGTTGGCATGTCAGAGCGGGACATTGAAGACTTTGCCCCTGCCTTCGAAAACGAACAGATGCGTATCGCCAAGGCGCTGCTGAAATGAACGCCACAACCGAGTCGTCGATCACGCCGTTGTTCCATAGCGGATTAACGACGCGGCGCAAACCCGGCCGACCCCTAGGCTCCAAAGCCCAGGTCGTCCAGGACGCAAGAGCACTGGGTGTTCACCACTTCGCCTTCGTGCGCTCCAGCATCCTGGGCCTCGATTTGGCTGAGTCATTTGATCGATACCTGGCCTGGGCGGAAACCACTACCGATTTGCGCTATGTGCAGAATCGCAGGGAATCGCTCCTCAAACGCATCATCGAAGCCGGACGTCAGCACGATGCGGCGTTGCCCTCCCATTCCAAGATCACCCATCTGCTGGACCTGCTGCGCAGTGATGCAGCACCGCCCAAAGCGGTGGCGCTTCCTACCCTGGACGAGTGGATCGAGTCCGAAGGCATGGACCCGGAAGGTTGGTCTGAAGCGGAGTTGCTGGCAGAGTACAAGGCGGCATTCGGTCTGGACAATGCCGATGCAATTGACGCCGGCGTCGGGCTGAAGGATCCGGTGGGGGAGCGGGTGAGGGCGCTGAACTACCTGGAGACCATCCTCTCGGTCATCCCGACTGCGAC
>CAZMXB010000438.1:0-3714 GCA_964569855.1 uncultured Rhodoferax sp. | reverse complement strand
TCTGCGCCGTTGCGCTGGCTGAAATGGTCGAGCCCGCATGGCCGACGCATGCCGATAAGCGTGCATTGTCCGGCCTGCTGCTGGCGCTGCTGTACCTGATCGCCGTGATCGCCATCGTCCGGTTTGCGATCGGGGTCGTGCGGGCGGCGCTGTCATGAGCGACGACAAGAAGAAAACCGCCCGCCGAGCGAATGACGACTACCAGACGCCGATCGGTGTCGTCTCGCCGCTGCTGGCCCTGATTGACTGGCCGCGCGTGCGGTCCTTCTGCGAGCCGGCGCGGGGCGATGGCGTGATCTACAAGGCCGCCGCCGAGCGCATGGAACCGCACGGCTTTGGCCGGCTGGAATGGCACGAGATCCGCGACGGGCGCGACTACCTTACGGCCGAGCATATCCCGGTCGATCTGCTGATCACGAACCCGCCTTTCAGCCACGCGATCGAGTTCGTCAACAAGTCCTTGGAGGAAGCCGCGACGGTCTGCTATCTGTTGCCGTTGGGCTTCCTGTCGTCACGCGAGCGGCGCGACTGGTGGCGCTCGAACCCGCCGACCAATGTGATCACGGTCAGCGAGCGGCCGTGCTTTGTGTGGGTCTGCCGTGACCGGCATTGCAAGGGCAGCTGCGCGCCAGGCGTCGAAGCCTGCCCGGCCTGCGGCGGGCGCACGAAGCGTCAAACCGATTTTAGTGATGTGGCTTGGTACGTGTGGGACCGGGGGCGCTTGCTCACCTCCCGCGCGCCGTTCGTTTGGATATAGGAGATCCGACCGTGAGAGAGGTTAAGCGTATTTATCTGTGCGGCCCGATGACAGGGATCGCGGAGTTCAATTATCCCGAATTCAACGCGGTCGCCGAACTGCTGCAGCGCGCCGGTTATTCCGTCGCCAACCCGGCGGCAAATCTCGCGCCGCCCTGCGGGACTTATGTCGGATGGATCCGGCAAGCGATCGCGCAGCTGGTGTCCTGCTATGGGCTCGCCTATCTCGACGGGTGGGAAGCATCGCGCGGGGCGCATATCGAGATCCGGATCGCTCGCGATATTGAGATCCCGATCATGGGCTGGCGCGAGTGGCGCCGCCGCGCCCCTGATCTGCTGTCGCGCTTCACTCCGTAAAGGGCCGGCCGATATGAGCGAATACGAAACCCGCGGCACCATCCGCGATCAGTTCGAGGAATTCCACCAGCGCCACCCGGAAGTGCTCGACCAGCTGCGCCGCCGGGCGTTGAGGGCGCAGCGCCGCGGCTATCGGCCCGGTATTGCCGCCCTGTTCGAGGTGCTGCGCTGGGGGCATGGCATGGCGCGAGTGAGTGGCGCCGGCGAGTTCAAGCTGAACAACAACTTCAAAGCCCACTATGCGCGGCTTTTGATGCAAACCACGCCGGAGCTTTCCGGCTTTTTTGAGCTACGCCAAGCGCGCAGCTTATTTCCCAAAGGAGATCGAGACGATGGCCGATGAACGAATAGCCGAGATCGTGAAAGGCAACAAGATTGCCGATCTGATCTATACCGCAATTTTTAACACGGCCCGGCAGGTGCCGGACGGCTGGGGCATTCTCACGCCCGAGGAAAAGGACAGGATCGAGGGCGTCGGCCGCGCCGAGGCCGATAAGGTGCAGCACGAGATCAGCGCCCGGCTTGAGGCGATGTTTAAGACCTTTATTGCCAGCGATCGCCAATACTTCACGGCGGTCGAGAAGGGGATCGCGATCAAGGATGGCGGCGTAGCGATCACGCTCACGGCCCTGCGTAACAACGTGCCCGACGAGGTTTATACGCACCGCGGCGAGTTCATGGTGATCATCACTGACGGCGAGGCGACTATGGCCGAGCTAAACCAGCAGGCCGACATGTTCCCGCGGGGCGGTTCGCCTGCAGCGGCGCTTGCCGAGGAATTGCGGACGGACGACGGCCCGGCGCCCGACTCGCCCATCGTGGCTCAGTTTCGCGCCAGCCAGGCGCAGGCCGCAGCCGAGCGCGAGGCGACGGAGCCCGCCGCCGACCCGTTCGATCTGTGGGTCGACGAGTTCCTGATCGGCGCGGGTCAGATCATGGGCGCCGAGATTGCCGGACAGTACGACGCGGGCGGCGAGTTCGCGCCCCGGCTGGCCGACTACTTCGGTAACGGCTGGGGGCCGGCCGAGGCGGCGGCGAATGAAACCATCGCCGAGGCCGAGCGCCGCGACATTGCCGCCGGTCCGCACCCGATCAACGAGCCCGACGCGGCCGAGGATGCGGTGGTGTCTGCCGAGTTCGCGGCATGGGGCGACGCGTTCATGCTGGCGCTGGCCGCTTCCGGCAATGCCGACATGATCGAGAAATTCCAGGCCGGCGGCGCGCTCTCCGAGCTTGTCGTCGACTACTTCGATCGCGGCTGGGAACCCGTCGAGGCGATGGAGAACGAGACGGCACCCGACGGCGTGCGGCGATTGATTGCCGACGGCCCGCCGGCCCGAGCCGCATGATCTTGGCGGTCCTTGCAGGTGTCTGCGGGGCCGCTGCTTGCTGGCGCGCGTCCGCTCGGGACCGCGTCGGCGCGGTGGTATTCACGGCCGCCTATCTTGCCGTCCTGGTGGCGGCGGCGTTGGAGTAGCAGTCATGGCTATCGGCATCCCTGCGGCGCAGCTGGCCGCACTACGCAAAGGCATGGCGGCCAAGCCGCGCAAGCCTATCGACACGGCAGCGGTCGATCTGCTGACGTTCCACGTCAAGGCGCAGCGGTTGCCGGCGCCCGATCGTGAATATCGATTCGCGGCCATGGCGGTCGGCGGTACCGGCGCAGGCGTCAAGGAACGACTGCGCAAGGCGCGGCTGCGCGATTGGCGCTTCGACTTCGCGTGGCCCGATCAGATGGTGGCGCTGGAAATGGACGGCGGCGGATTCGTCGGCGGCCGGCACGGCACCGGCCCCGGCATCGAGAAGGATTGCGAGAAGTACAGCAACGCGGCGGCTATGGGCTGGCGCCTGCTGCGGGTCACGCCGCGACAGGTCAAAAGCGGGCAGGCTGTCGACTGGATTGGGAAAGCATTGGAGATCAGATCATGACAAAACAGGAATACGAAGCCACCATCGCCGAGCTGCGCGAACGGCATGAGGCGTTTGTGCGGAAAATCCGCGAACAGGCAGGCGACGAGCGCTTCACTGACGCCTATTCGATTAACCGCATTATCGCCCTATGCGACGCCGAACTGTCGGGGGAGCAGAGCAATGGATAACGGCAACGAATCGGCTTACCCCCTTACCGAAGATAGCCCGAAGTTCGGGCCGCGAACTTGGTTGGGCCTAACCAAGCGCGAATACTTCGCGGCGATGGCGATGCAGGGGATGACAAGCAACAACAGCATCACCGTCGAGACTGTGGCCGCGTGGGCCGTGCAGTACGCCGATGCCCTGCTGGCCGAACTCGGCAAGGAGGGGAAATGAGCGGCCCTGGCTTTATCGCGGAAGATAAATTTCATGAAGCGTGCGAACTCTGCGGGAAGGTCGCGGAACTGCGCCCCTACGGCCCGAACGGCGAAGATGTTTGCTTCCCGTGCGGCATGAAAGATGAGGAAGCGGCCAAGCGCGCGATGAATAAACTGGTGTTCGGCAAGGAGGGAGCGTGAAGCGGTACTACACCCCTGACATAGTTTTCGGGCCTGTCAGTGAAGACGAAGAAGTTCATTCGGTCTATAAGGCATCCGAAGTCCAAGCCCTCCTGCGCGCAGTGGCCGAGGA
>CAZMXB010000437.1:0-3756 GCA_964569855.1 uncultured Rhodoferax sp. | reverse complement strand
CTTCCACTTTCTCGACGAGCGAAACAAAAAGTAAATAAAAGTAAAAAATAGTGCTTGCCTGTTCTGCTGCATGTTTGGTATGTTCTTTTCATGTCAAACATGTTCCTAAACAAAGACCTCGACGTTGCTGGCCCCTGGTTCGTTACCACTTTCGAGCCCGCCCCTGGTCAACAGATCGCCATCTGTGACCGTTGCCACATCATGCTGGGCCACCCGATGGCCTTGCGGAATCGCGCCGGGCAAGTCATTACCGTCGGCTGCGACTGCGCCACAGCGCTTCTGATGAGCGACCCGAACGAAGCCCACGCGAAGCGCGAGCTGGCCCGCGTTGCTAAGATTGAAAAAGCACATCAAAAGGCTGTGCGGGACGCACGAAATGCGAAGAAAGAAGCGGACCTTGACGCGATGCTGGCCAACGAGGCTGTGCGCGCCAAGCTGGCTGCGCTGCCGCACCCGACTTTTTCGGGCAAGACCTTGCTCGACTACGCAACGTGGATGATGAAGAATGCTGGCGCAGCGGGCCGCGCCAAGCTGCTGAAGACGATCAAGGCTTCGGGCGCACTCGCCTAGCCGCAGCCGCCGGAGGTGGTGCCGCAGTTCGTGCAGGTCTTGCAGCTTCCCGTCGTGCGGTAAGTCGCGCCGCAGCACGGTGAAAGGTTCTCGGGACGATAGGACTGCTCTACCGGGCTTGCTGGCGCCGCTGGTGCCACTGGCGTTTCCGTTGTCTCTGCCACGTCTTCGCCCAGTCTTGCGAGGACTTTGGCAAACAAGTCGAGTACGCTTGACGCCGATCGGATGTCCTCTTGACCCGTGAAACCTGCCGGGGCGAAATGCGTCCCTTGCCACTTCTCAATGAAGCTGGCCAAAGGGACACCGTGTTGTAGCCCGATGCTCACCGACTGGCACAGCGCGTCCATCAGTGCGCCCTCCGTCGACCCCCACTTGGCCATCCGAACGAACAGCTCGCACGGCGTTTTGCCGTCCGGGTAGTAGTTGACGGTGAGATACACGTCATGTCCAGCGAGGGACAGCTTCTCTGTCTGGCCATGCCGCACTTTCGGCGGACGCCGCCGCGAATTGACCGGGATTGGCGAAGGCGAAGGCTCGACGGCGATCGGCACGGTCAGTGTTTTTCCGCTGGCGCTGTTGAGCGGCTGACTGCGCTTGCAGCCGTCGCGGTAGAGCGCAACGCATTTGACACCGAGCTTCCAAGCGAGCAGGTATGCGGCGCTGACATCTTCGACGGTGGCACTGTTCGGCAGGTTGACTGTCTTGCTGATACCGCCGCTCAAGAACGGCTGCGCAGCGGCACACATGCGAATGTGCGCTTCCGCGCTAAGCGGCCACTGCCCGGCAGCCGTTTTGAGCACCTCCGTCTCACGGTTTGATTGGCCCGTCTGCGCCGGGAGGCTGTTGATTCGTCCGTCGCGCTCTAGCTCGGCCACGATGCGGCCAATTGTCGCCTCGTCGCGACCCAGCGCTCGTAGGGCATGCGAGACGCTGCCGCTGACCTTGCGGGTCACGCCGCCGCTTGCAAGGCTCTTGTACGTGATGAGGTCATATTCTGGCTCAATGCCCGTCGTGTCGCAGTCCATGACGATGCCGATCGTGCCGGTCGGCGCAAGCAGTGTCGCTTGACTGTTCCGATAACCGTGCGCCTTGCCACGCTGGAGTGCTTCGCCCCATGCCGTGTAGCCCTCGACAGCAAGAACGTCAAAGGTGCGCGCTTCGTCGGGATTTTTGGGCGTGAGCACGTTTGCCGCCGTACAGTGATTGCGGATCACGTCGAGCATCACGTCACGGTTGGCGGCGTACCCGGCGAACGGGCCAAGTTGCTGTGCCAGCTCTGCTGAGACGGCGTAGGCGGTACCTGCCATCAGGCTTGTGATTGCTGCGAGCCTGTCGCGTCCCTCGTCGCTGTCGTACGGAATCCCGGTGCGCATGAGGAGTGCACCGCCATTGCAGTGCCCCAGTCCAAGCGGACGGTAGTTTTTGCTGTTCTCAGTGATCTCGGGCGTCGGGTAGCCCGAAATCTCGACGATGATATCCTGCGCGACGATCATGAGCCGCACGACGTGGCGAAACCGCTCGACGTCAAAGCCACCGTCGGGCTTGATGAACTTCAACAGGTTGATGGAAGACAGGTTACATGCGCTGTTCTGTAGGTGGAGGTACTCTGAACAGGGGTTACTGGACTGAATCCACCCAGCTTGTGGTACAGTATGCCACATGTTGATCGTGTCGCTGAACTGAAGTCCGGGATCACCGCTTTCGTGGGCACACTCACAGATGAGCTGCCACAGCGCTTTGGCCGAAGTGCTGCCTGCTGGCTGTCCGGCGAAGCTGTACTCCCACGGGGTATCGCCACCCTGCTCGACGAGGCGCATGAAGCCATCCGGCACGCGGACAGACAAGTTGGCATTTTGGAAGGGCTCAAGCTGCCAAGTGTCCGACTGCCAGGCACCCGAGTAGCCCGCGTCAATGAGCGTGTGAGCGCGCCGCTGTGCATCCCGCTTACAAGTGATAAACTTGCTTACATCGGGGTGCGTGACGGACAATGTGCGCATTGCTGCGGCCCTTCTCGATTTTCCCCCCGATTTGGTTACACCGGCCCATGCGTCCGTACCGCGCGCAAAACTCACTGGCCCGCTTGCAGAGCCGCCCCCGGAGAGAGAGTAGTTCTCGGGACGCAACGCGGACAAGTCCGCCCCTGCACCGCTCCCAGCGCTAAACAGCGCAGTTTCCGTGGACTGCCAGCGCCGCAGCGAATCAAGCGAGTCTTGCACGTCCAGAATGAAGCACGCGCTCGACTGCGGGTTTTCCTGCACGCCGACGTTGATCCATGCCGGAGTGTTGAGCATCGCGTACTGCCCAAGAAACACGCGCGTCAGCTCGGCGGCAAAAACGCCAGCATTTTCGGCGTTGAAGTAACCATGCTTGATACCGCCGTCGGTGATAGTGTTCACGACGCGATGCACCATGCCGGGGATGCTGTTTTCGTAGCCCTTGCACTCGGCGAGCGAGCCCGTGCGATCGTCAAAGCGATGCTGTACGCCAGTCGCGCCTGGCATCTTGCGTGCCCAGATGCGCATGGCCGTCGACACAGCCGTATCGCTCCACGTCGTCGGAGCTAGCACATCATCAGCGCGGAATTTCTCGGTTTTGCCTTCAGTAATGCGGACAGTCCGCCGACCCATCGGCGGACATGCGGGGGCGAGACTTTCAAACTTGAGCATCTAGTGAGACTCCTTTTCAGTGAGCCTCAGATGGTGCCCTACCGGGCAGTGGGTGTCAAGCGGAAGCTTGTTTGCGTCGAGCCGCTTGCACTTGTAGCATCCAGTGGATGTCTCGAAGGCGCTCCTCTTTACGGTCAGCTTCAATATCTTCCGCATTCGGCAGCATTGCCGCGTAACCTTCTTCTAGCGTGGGCGCTAGGATGCTAAGCCCGTCCTCAAACGCAATGCGGTCAAACCACACTGCGGCTTGCACTTCATCGTGGCAGAGAAGAACAGGCGTGCCATTCTTGGCACAGACTTCGTATGTGTACCCATCGGGGATGGCAGGCGTGTGCCGTCCAACGGAAAACTCGGAGCCGACGAAAGCACCGAAGAGAAAAAGATGTGCGACGAGATTTTCGATGCTGAGACGCATGTGACTAACCTTTCTTTCGCGACGGGGCGACGTAAGCCAGGGCACGCTCGCAGACATCGCGGTCAAGAAAGCCACCGTGCTTGACATTCCAGCGACCCATGTAGC
>CAZMXB010000436.1:0-3760 GCA_964569855.1 uncultured Rhodoferax sp. | reverse complement strand
AGGCGGGCTGGTACTACCACCAGATCGAGCGCCTGGGCGCCGGTCTGCCTCCCGAGCCTGATGTGAGCCCCCTGGGCGCGATTCTAGCGCATTTTGCGAAGGACTTCGGGCGCGCCCTGCGGCGCAAGTTCGCCTGACCTCGGGTTGCTGGTCTGGGAGCCCAACCCCTTGGGCACAGTGAACAGACATTGCGCCTGTTCCTGCATACGGACGATGTGCAGAGCAATTTCTTGACTTGCTGCCCGCCTCACGCATTGAGGTCATCCGCACAGTGCTTGCTCAAGCCTATTTTGAAGCAGCAACTGGCAGCAAATATTGCCTGCTTCCGGGCTTCTCATCCATACCTTACCCAACCGCAGGAAACCCAGATTGAGAAGGCAATCAGTCGCCTACACCTCGATCCATTCACCATCATGAACTGGCGTAGCGCCCGCAATCAGCTCGCCCAAACGCCCAGGTGAGTCCGTATGGATTGGGATCACCCTTTTGGCTGCGACACAGCGAGCCAGTTCAACGAGGGTTCTGACGTCAGCATGGCCGGATGTGTGAAGGATCTCGAAATCCAGCCCGTGTTGGGCACACCAAGCCCTGGTGTTTACCCGCTCACGGTCAAGATAACCTGGCCACTGCGAGTAAATCAACTTGCCATCCCTCAGGCACCCCAGACCTTCGAACTCCTGCATCATGGATGATCTGAACATCATGACAAGCTTGTTCGCCTGGTCGGCGATCTGCTCGGGGTAAACACGTCGCCTGCGAAACGGCAGAACAACTTCAGTATTGTTTTCCCGAACCAGTTTCCCCTTCATCAACCTGGGCAGAAATACGGGTGGCTTTGGGAGCGTGGATCGGTTCAATGATTCAAGAATATGGGCCAGATATGCGTCCGCAACCAGGGTTCGACCAGATCGCCGGGCTGCCTTCCAGAACGTCACGAACCGATCGATGTTCTGACCGGAAAAACAGGCCAGCACCAAGCCCTTGGTGTTGGACATACTCTCGGCAACATTATCTTCGAGCGAGGCTTCTGTTTGGGCATCAGCCTGGCCTTGCCGGCCAAGGTGTGTGCCTTCCATCAGCATCACGGCAACACCTTTGATAGCCGGCTCAGCCAGCAAGCGCTTGAAGGCACCGGGCTTTCGACCATGACCTCGAAAGTCGCCGGTGTAAAAAAGCCTGCGTCCCGACGTTTCAACCAACAGCGCATAGGCATCGAAGGCGGAATGATCAACAAGAAATGGCGTGATCCGAAATGGACCAACTTCAAAGGTTTGTCGATCGCGGTAGGTTACCGAATTGATCAAATCCAAACCAAAGCTCGTAAACGGCAGTGCTGCTCGCAGCAGGGTCTGTGAATCCTGCCCAATATACACGCGGGTATTGACGGCAGCCTTCCTCAGCAGGCCGTAGTGATCAGCATGCGGATGAGAAAGAACCACCCCCAGAAAATTTCCATTGTCTGCGTCTGCGAGTCCGTCGATGGCGGGTAATGCCGCGTCCATCGAACTGCCCAGGGTCAAGGGCATTCCCAGATCAAGCAAGAGCGTTTGCCCGCCGGAATTCAACTCAATGCAGTTGCCGCCGATCTCCTTGGCACCGCGGTGAATCCGCAGTCTCATTGCCAAACAGGCTTGCGGATCAGCGTCTCCGGCAGTTCTTTCAGGGGGAAGCGCTCCCACGATGTCCCGACCAATTTCTCAAATACAAAATTCAACTTCAAGTCAGATGGGGCAAGTTGGCTCAGCCCTTCATTGATTGCGTCTTGCAGCCACAAGAGTTGGCTCCCCTCGTAATAGCTTTCTGGTGCCAGAACGCAAAGGGTAATGCTGGTTGCTCTCAGTACAGGCAGGTCAGAAACTTTGTATTTGAGGTTTTGCGCCCGATCAAAGCGGGAAGCCAAATAGATCAGCCCGTAACCAAGGATTTCCATGGCAGCGTAAAGCGGACCGCCCGCCTTGGTATTGATTTTAAGTTCGACCAGGTCGTAGCGGCCATCCTGATGGTCAAACACCAGGTCCACTGCACGGCGCTTATCTGAATAGCCATCGAATATTCCTGACGCCACTGGCATCTGGTATGTCCAGTTGGCAGGCCACTTCAGGACAACGGCCCGCTCAAGTTTGACCTCGGCGCTCTCGTTCTTGCTGCTGGGGTGGATCAGGTGGTCAATATGGGTCGGGCGAAGTAGCCAGTTTTGTGATGATGGTGCCCTGCCCTCTGGGCGTCTTGCGAGGTTCTCTTCAATTCGTTCATAGATGGCAGCGACCAGAGCTTTTCCATCGAATGATGTGGGCGAGTTCTTGCTGAGCGCATTGCAGCTTCGCTTTTGGAAATACCTGTGTTCAGGAAACCTTCCATCGGCAAAAAGACAACGGTCGATGACTTCATCAACGCCTGTGAGAATTTTTGATTCGCGGTCACTCATGGATTTTCCCCTTGTTGAAATAATGGAAATCGAATCGGGTTCACTGCAGCGTCAATCGGCGCCGGACGCAGCAGTTGTGATTTGCCAATTGGTGCTGTAACAGGCTGCCAACTTCTGACTCAGGTCCAGCAGATGCTCCGATACTGGAGCATTGGCAAACCCTCGCACCTCTGACACGCTCCAGGTTGCCTCACAGCGGCTCAGCCGGACTGTCGCGCATATCTTGCCACCATCATCGCTGATCGTGAAAATTCGCTCTACGTCGGCCAGGCAGCCCTCCAAAAATCGATCTGCGCAATGCCTTTGCGTCAAAGACAGTCGATGCAAATTCCATGCGTTGGTGATGCCGTCCACGTGCCAATCGCCACAAAGGATGGAATCGACATCCGAGTACCAGCACTGCTTCTCGGCAATGGGGCGATCTTCAATTCCCGTGCGCCAATCTTCTGCTCTACGGGCCAGAAACTTCCAGCCAGACCGCTGCTGATTGCGATCAATGCTCTGGTCTGTAGCAGACATCCATGTAATGACGGCTGGCAGATCGCTGTCGATGAAATGATCAAGGGTACCAACTGAGAGCCGGTACCGGGCTTCGCTCACGATGCTGCGCAGGGTGTTAAAGCCCATCCATGCACCATGCAATTGAACCTCAGCCACCTGCGCATCGACATTCACCAATAGGCTGTCGTTGAGAAAAAGTTGCTGCAATTGAACAGGCAGATGTCGCTGTGCAAGGCGTAGCCCGGACAAAATTTGCAACCATGACACCAATAAATTCCAACGGCTTATCGGTTCTTCATCTGGATCTGACACTTCAAGAACCACCCAAAAGTCGAGAATATGGCCGTTGGCAACAAGTCGCCAAGCTTCTGGTGTCAGTACCCGTTCCTGCAATAACCGCCCCTTCATGGCCGCCACAACCTCGCCTTCGGGCAAGTTGATTCCGGTCCTTGCCATCAGGATATAGAGCCACAATAAGTTGGGTGTCTCGCGCTGAATTTGAAGATAGCGTTGGCGGTGCTCTGGCACCAACAACAGCGCAGAATCTTCCTCAAATCGCTGCCACCGGTCCAAATTACATCGCGGCAGGTTAGATGACTGATTTCGAATGGAAGCTGAGCCTGACATAACCGTGCCCATCATACGGAACGGGTGAGTGTCAGGCGCAGAGATCTGAAAGCACGCAGTTTGTCGGCGGCCGAAAGTTTCGGGTCAAGATCGCGCGCCTCCAGAGCGAAAATAATGTCCGTCCGATCAGCGGCGTCAATCATGCTGGCAAACTTTGGCTCGTCAGGGGAATCTGTGGGTAGATTTTGACGGTTCTATGGTTCAGCG
>CAZMXB010000435.1:0-3763 GCA_964569855.1 uncultured Rhodoferax sp. | reverse complement strand
TATGTGACGGCGGACCTGGACGAAGGCCCGATCATTGAGCAGGACGTGGCCCGCGTGGAACACAGCAAGACTGTGGAAGATTTGACGACCCAGGGCCGCGACACCGAAAGCCAGGTATTGGCCCGTGCCGTCAAGTGGCACAGCGAACACCGCGTCTTGCTCAATGGCCACAAAACGGTGATTTTCAAATAACACTCGCCACCGGGCACCCTTGGGCAAATCCTGCGTGCTGCAGACCCACAGACTTCACGAAAATGCCAGTCTTTATTTTCTGGTCGCCATGGTCTCGCCCATGCGAATCGCCCCGGTCGGCGCCCATTGGGGGTTGAAGTTCAGCGGCCCTGCCGGAAACAACAGCACCACCGTAGAGCCCAGCAGGAAACGCCCCATCTCGGCACCCTGCAACAACTGCACCGCGTCACGCGCATAGCTGCGTTCCCACAACCTGCCCGGGCGCGGCGGATTGATCAGGCCGTGCCATACGGTGGCCATACTGCCCACAATGGTGGCCCCCACCAGCGTCAACACAAACGGGCCGTGGGCAGAATCAAACACACACACCACCCGCTCGTTGCGGGCAAACAGTCCCGGCACGCCGCGCGCCGTGGTCGGGTTGACCGAGAACAGATCACCCGGCACATAAATCATGCGGCGCAACACGCCATCACAGGGCATATGGATGCGGTGGTAGTCCTTGGGGCTAAGGTACAGCGTGGCGAAGTGGCCATCCTGAAACTGCGCGGCCAGGTTCGCGTCTCCTCCAACCAGCGCGGTGGTGGAATAGCTGTGTCCTTTGGCCTGAAAAATCTGGTCTTTCTCAATGCGCCCAAACTGGCTGATCGCGCCATCCACCGGGCTCACCCAATCGGCCTGCGCCATGGGCCGCGCGCCGTCCTTCAGGGCGCGGGTGAAGAAATCATTGAACGTGGCGTAGCTGGCGATGTCAGGGTTGGCGGCTTCGGCCATATTGACCTGGTAACGCTTGACAAACCAGCGGATCACAGCCGTGGTGGTGTTGCCAGCTTTCGCACTGGCGAACTTGCCAGCTAGGGCGGTCAAAGCCTGCTTGGGCATCAGGTACTGCGGTAGTACCGCGAGGGTGTCGGACACGGCAGTTCCTTCTGGGTGGTGGGGGTCGGTGGTGCACAAGGCACAAGTGCGGGCGGATTATAGTGAGCGCATGACCCCAAAAGACTTCATCGCCAAATGGGGTGCGCCTAACGGTGTGCCCGGCTCTGCCTGCACACTCAACGAGGAGCAAGGTGCGCAAAGTCACTTTCTGGACCTGTGCGAACTGCTGCAAGTGCCCAGGCCCGGCAGCACCGCCGACTACAAGTTTGAAGAGAAGAGCCAGCTGATCGGTGCGCGCACCGGCTACGCGGATGTGTTTTTGCGCGGCCACTTTGCGTGGGAGAACAAGGCTCCCAGGCGCGATCTGGACGCCGCCCTGCGCCAACTGCCGGGCTACAGCCTGGCGCTGGACAACCCGCCGCTGCTCGTAGTGTGTGACCGCCTGACCACCCGCATCCACACCCAGTTCAACGGCCACCCCAGTGAAACCCACACGGTATTACTGGAAGAGCTGGATCAGCCTGAAAGCAGGCGCTGCTGCGCCGCCTGTGGACCGATGTAGAAAGCTTTCGCCCCAAGACAACCACCCGTCACATCACCGAAGCCGCCGCCAATAGTTTTGCGACGCTGGCCGACGGATTGCGCAAGCGCGGCCACGATGCGGACGAAGTGACCCACTTTTTGACGCAGTGGCTGTTCTGCTTCTTTGCCGAAGACGTGGGCCTGCTGCCCGGGCGCATGTTCGAAGGGCTGGTGAACAACAAGGCGCTCACCAGCGACAAGCTGACCCAGGGCTTGACCAACCTGTTTGGCGTCATGTGGAAGGGCGGCCTGTATGGCAATGACGACATTCCCTGGTTCAACGGCGGTTTGTTCAAAAAGGTGAATGTGCCCGCGCTGTCCATCATGGAGGTCACCGAGCTGCGCAACGCCGCCGCGCTGAACTGGAGCGCCATCGACGTGTCCATCTTCGGCACGCTGTTCGAGCGGGGTTTGGACCCATCCAAGCGCAGCCAACTGGGCGCGCACTACACCGACCCGGTCACCATTCTGCGCATTGTGGAGCCGGTTTTGATGCGGCCGTTGCTACAAAAATGGGAGCTGCTTGCGCAGGAGATACGAGGGCTGCTGACCAAAAGTAGCAAAAAGGGCGACAAACACTACCGATCGGCACAGGCCCAATTTGTGCTGTGGCTGGAAGACTTGAAAGACTACCGCGTGCTGGATCCGGCTTGTGGGAGTGGCAACTTTCTGTTTCTGGGTTTGAAGGCGCTGAAGGACATTGAGCACATGAGCCACATTCAAGCCGCCGCCATGGGGCTGGACCGGCAGGCCGACCTGGTGACGGGGCCGCACAACGTGCTGGGCATCGAGCTGAACGAATACGCGGCCGCGCTGGCGCGCTTGACGGTGTGGATTGGCGAGCTGCAGTGGCGTATCGAGCATGGCTACGAGTTCAAAACCAACCCGGTTTTGGAGCCGCTGGACCATATTGAGTGCCGGGACGCGTTGCTTTGTTTCTCGGACTCCGGGGCGCGGGTGGGGCAGACGCCGGGGGCTCATGCGTCCAAAGGCGCCGCCAAATCGCCCCCGACATCCGCCCCACCCTCACCCCGGAGCGACCTCGCGGTGGAAGCCGCTTGGCCAAAGGCCAGTGTTGTTATTGGGAATCCGCCGTTTTTGGGCGACAAAAAAATGCGCGCCGAGTTGGGCGACGACTACACGACCACACTGCGCAGGGTGTACGAAGGGCGTGTTCCCGGTGGCGCGGATTTGGTGTGTTACTGGTTTGAGAAGGCTCGCACTGCGATTCAATCCCATCGGCTGGGCGCTGCGGGGCTGGTGGCGACGAACTCCATTCGCGGCGGCAAGAATCGCAAAGTGCTCGAAGCCATTTGCGACACCACGCGCATTTACGAGGCTTGGAGCGACGAGGGCTGGGTGAATGAAGGCGCGGCGGTACGGGTGTCGCTGGTTGCTTTTGGACACGCCGAGCAAGATGCAAAACTGGATGGGAACGAGGTCAGCGCCGTTCACTCCGACCTGTCGGCGCACGACGACTCCGCTGTATCGACTGACCTGACGCAAGCGAATCGCATGGACGTCAATCGCAACGCTTGCTTTGTTGGAACCTCAAAAAAAGCCAGTTTTGACATCCCCGGGGAGACCGCTCGAGGCTGGTTGCGACTCCCAAATCCACATCGTCTCAGCAACGCGCAGGTGGTCAAACCTTGGATCAATGGCTCCGACCTGGTAAGCGCCTCGTCCGACACGTGGATCGTCGACTTTGGCGTGGTTTGCACCGAGAGTGACGCGTCGCTGTTTGAAGCACCCTTTGAGTACGTAACACGCGTCGTCAAACCAGAGAAGGCAGCGGTTCGAAACGAGGCTGAGCGGCGAAAGTGGTGACTACACGCTCGCACTGCGCCGGACATGCGTGGCGCGCTTATAGAAGCGCCACGATTTCTAGCCACATCCATCGTCGCAAAGCATCGGTTGTGGGTATGGCGTCCCGCAGTAGTTCTGGCGAGTCACGCGGTTTGCGTTGCGGCCCGAGCCGATGACACCACCTTCGGCATCTTGCACAGCCGGTTCCACGAACTCTGGTCACTGCGGATGGGCACGTCGCTGGAAGACAGGCCGCGCTACACCCCCACCACCTGCTTCGAAACCTTCCCCTTCCCCGCAGGCC
>CAZMXB010000434.1:1411-3776 GCA_964569855.1 uncultured Rhodoferax sp. | reverse complement strand
CCTCCCTCAGCGCGGTTCTCCTCAGAGGCTCGAAATGGAGATTCATTATGGATAAAGCACTAGAAACACGCGCACTAGCCCTCAACACCGAGCGGCAGGCCTTGCAGAAAAGATGCAATGAGCTGGCTAAAGAAGCCGACGACATCGCAGGAGAGCTTCAAAACTTGATTGACGACGCAGAACATCTGGGCGAGGAAGATGAAGACTTCGGGAGTCTTGACATCGAAGAACACGCAGCCGCCTACTCCGACGTAGTTGCGTGGCAAGAGGCCTTGGAAACTGCCGCTAACGTACTCGACCTCTAAGCAACCTGCAATGGAAGGCTCAACCTCATGTTCGACAACCACGTCCTCCTAATCGACGGCAGCGAAATCGCCCTCACTCCTCTTGGCGGGCCTCCTCCGTCGCTTGACACGATCAGCCACTCCCTCTCCCTGATCAACCGCTTCAGCGGCCACACTCACCGCGCCTACTCGGTCCTCGAGCACTCCCTCCTCGTCTACGACATTGCGAAGCTGGAGTATCCTGGCCTTCCCAAGCGCGCCTTCCGCGCCATGCTCCTCCACGACGCAGCGGAGTGCGTCACCGGCGACATCACCGCTCCGGTAAAGAAGGCACTCGGCTCCTGCTGGAAGCGCTTCGAAGACGCCGTGGAACTCTTCGTCTGGTCTGGCATCAACCCCTACCTCCCAGGTGATATGCTGGAATTCGCCAAGCAAATCCGCCGGTGTGATCTCCTCGCCCTTGAAATCGAGCGGAGGGACCTGCTCACCTGGGATGCCCGGCGCAACAGCCGCTGGTTCATCGACTCCCCCTCTGGGCCTACGCCGGCCTTCGCTTCCGCCCTCCTCTCCGTGCCTGAGGAAGTCGTGACCGAGTCCGCCCTGCGCACTCTCCGCGCCCGCTTCTACACCCTCTGCGGCGAGACCTACACGCAAAGATAATTCCAGATCTTGGGAACTTTCGCGCGAAGTACGCGTCCAACACATACGCGCGGATTATGATGGTATAATTAGCGCGAACTTTTGGAGGCTCAAACATGATGGAACACCTTTCCCTGGACGAACTCTTCCGCGAGGCACGCGCTGCCGCGAAGGTCGAGCGTACCGAAGCGTTTAAGAAACAAGAGGCAGCAGCTCGCCGCCGGATGGACCCAGTGAGCGCGGTGCCAGAACCCCTCGGCATCTTCGCCGACCCGGACAACTGGAAGCAGACCCGTGGCGTGACGCTGATCCACGGACCTACGCAGACCCTCCTGGGCAACTTCTGGGAACTCCGCCACAAGACGGTCCCGGACGCTCGCCGCCTCGTTCGTTCCGAAGAGCCCATTCCTGTCACTACGCTCGAGACGGTTGACTTCGGCGTCGTCCAGCTCGACCCGATGATCCCAGCTCATCAAGCCCTCTCCGAGCGCTTCGTCACCCTTGACGTGCAGCTGGCCACACCGGCCGTATCAGCCGCCCGCGTCCTCCTCCGCGTCGAGTACTACGAACAGTGGACAGCTCGCGTGGTGCTGGTCGAACCCACCACCTTCGCCGAGGCGGGCGAGATCCTCTCCCTCCCTGCCGGTATCGACATCCTCCCAGGCATGACCCGCGAGTGCAAGCGGGCTGTGAAGCTGGCATGAACTGTCCTTACTGCACCGAGCCTACCCGCGTGATCTCCACCCGCACGCAGGAGACTGGCAGCATCTACCGCCGCCGGGTCTGCCCCGAGGGTCATCGAGTCACTACACTCGAGACTCCCCTCGGCAAGGATCTGCGCGAAATCATCCCCCTCGGCCTGGTAGCAGGCTACAAACAACTGATGAAAGCTCCTGTATGACTACCCTCTCCCTCGCTTCTCCCTTCTGGGAAGATCCTTCAACCATGACCGTGGAAGGGCATGATGCAGCCGCCGTCCTGAATATCTGTGTGACGGCCCTGGTCAATGCGAACTATGATGTCCAGGTCCGCGACGCCGACGGCGATCTCGTGCCTTGGGACGAGTGGGACGAAGAGGAGGATGATGATGCCTAAGCCCGCCAACCTCATCCCGTCGAAGCAGCTGAACGTGGCTCTCCCTCTCCCCCTGTTCACGCAGCTCTCCCTCCACCTCAGCAGCGATCTCGAGGGCCGCGTGCCTCACGGCGCCTACTCGCGTTTCCTCAGCGACCTGCTCCGCGCCCACTTCGAGCGGGCGGAGATCGACCTCAACACCTACATGTCTCAGGTGCCGCCGGGCGTGTACGTGCTCAGCGGCCCGTCCGTCTCGGTCGATGCGTTTCAGAAACTTCTTTCTTTCAAGGTGCAAGCATGACCAACCCTGTTCCGATTGAACTGCAGATGAAGCTGGCCGAGTGGCGGAAGAAGCAGCAGGATGGTAC
>CAZMXB010000434.1:0-1311 GCA_964569855.1 uncultured Rhodoferax sp. | reverse complement strand
TCAGCCGTAGCTGCCGGCGGCTTTTCCGGCGCACATTTGGAGGTTCATTATGAAGATCAAGATCGAAGGACACATCTACGGATGGCACTTCGGAGACCCAAAACGAGTCATGGATGACTTTGATTTCGGGCCGGGGAAGGGGACAGACGGTGATTCCAATATTGTCATCGCTCCTCACACGATAGAAGTAGAAGTGGAACTACCCGGCGCAGAACAAATCACCGCTTCGATTGTACAGGCATTGCGGAAAGAAAAGCAAAAGGCTTACGAAGTCGCCGCGCAGAAGGCCGCCGTCTACGATGACCGGATCAACAAGCTCCTCGCCATCACCAACGAAGTGCCGGCGGCAGTAACGGAAATCAGCGATGACCTACCTTTCTGAAGACGAGCGGTCGCAGTACGGCGCTGAGTGCCTGATCACCGGCGTCACGCTCTTCAACTCCGAAACCGGTGAGACGAAGACTGCGGACTTGTTCCAGCTCGGCACTAACTACATCGTGAATGCCGCTGGACCCTGGCAACCGCAGCGCCCCTTGCGTTCGAGCGAGAAGGTCTTCTCCTTCTCCTTCAACCAAGACAAGCACTTCGTCCGCCGCAACGTCTACGTCTTCCCCATCCTCTCCGGCTGGTTTAATCAAGCCGCCCTGGACTACATCGCAAAGGCCCCGAAATGACCCGCCCTCCTTTCCCTGCTGTCATCGACAGCTCCCTCATCGCCGCCTTCCGCTCCTGCCCGCAGAAGGCTTACAAGGAATTCGTGGAGCACTGGAAGCCCCGCGATCCGTCCGTCCACCTCCACGCAGGTGCCGCCTTCGCTCGCGGCCTCGAGGTGGGGCGCGATGCCTACTTCGTCAAAGGCATGTCGCCGGAAAGCTCAATCGCCGCCGGCCTCGGTGCGTTGATCCAGCACTATGGAGAGTTCGAGTGCCCGCCCGACTCGCCGAAGTCCCTGGAACGCATGGCCGGTGCCCTTGAGTTCTACTTCGATCGCTACCCCCTAGGACAGGATAAAGCGATCCCCATGACCCTTCCCGGCGGCAAGCGGGGGATTGAGTTTTCCTTCCTCGAGCCCCTCGGCATCAACCATCCTGAGACCGGCGACCCCCTCCTCTACTCAGGCCGGTTCGACATGCTGGTGAACTACGAGAACATGGCGCTGGGAGAGGATGACAAGACAACCTCGCAGCTCGGCGCCAGCTGGCCGCGGCAGTGGGACCTCCGTTCCCAGTTCACTGCGTATGTCTGGGGCGCGAAGCAGGCGGGGATTAAGCTCGACGGCTTCCTCGTCCGCGGCGTGTCGATCTTGAAGTC
>CAZMXB010000433.1:0-3778 GCA_964569855.1 uncultured Rhodoferax sp. | reverse complement strand
TGTTGCCACCGTCAGGACCTAAACCTGGTGCGTCTACCAATTTCGCCACCCGCGCAAAAAAAATACAAGAGGGCTGCCTGGCATCCTGACAAACACTGTTTACCGGACCCTGGCCACCCGTCTGAAATTGGTCAGCCTGCTATTTTAACCTGCAGAGGGCTCTCCCTTTTGACCCTGAACCATGCCGCGTACATGGCTGGCAGCGCCAACAACGTCAAAACCGTCGCCACAATGAGCCCACCCATGATGGAAACCGCCATCGGACCCCAGAAAACAGAGCGCGAAAGCGGAATCATGGCCAGCACGGCCGCAGCGGCCGTCAGTACGATGGGGCGCAAACGCCGCACAGCCGACTCCACAATGGCCTCCCACGCCGGTACCCCGGCTGCACGGTCCTGTTCAATCTGGTCAATCAGGATCACCGAATTGCGCTGGATCATGCCCATCAGCGCGATCACGCCCAACAGGGCCACGAAACCGAAGGGACGACCGGATAGCATCAAGGCAGCGGCCACACCGGCGATGCCCAGAGGACCGGTCAGGAACACCAGCATCGCCCGGCTGAAGCTGTGCAATTGCAGCATCAACAAGGTGAAGGTCACGAACAGCATGATGGGAATGCCCGCAGCAATTGAGGCGGACCCCTTGCTGCTCTCTTCCACCGCACCAGCAACCTCGATCCGATACGCCGTCAGGCCCTTGTCTTTCCAGCCCGCCTCCAGCGCCCGCAGTGCGGGCAGCAGCTCGGCCGTGACGGTCGCGCCCTGCAGACCTTCCACAATATCGCCCTGCACGGTAATCGAATAGTCGCGGTTGTCGCGCCACATCACACCCGGCTCCCAGTTGAAGACGGGTTTGGCGATCTGTGTCAGCGGGATGGATTTGCCGCTGGCTGTCGGCAGGTAGGCATTCGCCACATCGGTAATCGCATTGCGCTCGTCCTGCGGCTGGCGCAAGACGATGTCGATCAGTTTGTCGCCTTCACGGTATTGACCCACCGTGGTGCCACCAAAAATCGTCTTGGACGCTTGGGCGATGCTTTGGCTGGTGACGCCCAGGGCCCGCGCCTTGGTCTGGTCCACCTCCAGGCGGATGGTCTTGATGGATTCATTCCAGTTGTCGTTCACACCCCGCGTATTGCTGCTGGCGCGCATCACGGCCTTGACTTCGTCGGCCCTGGCCCGCAGCACGGCGGGCTCACCGCCCACCACCCGGAACTGCACGGGGTAAGCCACGGGCGGCCCGTTGGGCAGTATTTTGATGCGGGCCCGCACCTCGGGAAATTCCTGCGCGATCAGTGCTGGCAGCTTGATGCGCAACGGCTCTCGCAGCTTCAGCTCCTTGGGAACAATGATGAACTGCGACACATTGCTCTGCGGGAAGATATTGTCCAGCGGCAGATAGAAGCGCGGCACACCCGAGCCAACCCAGGTGCTCACGGTCTGGACGCCGGCCTCCTGCAACAGGCGTTCTTCAATCCGTTTGGTCGTCAGTTCGTTGGCTGCAAAGGACGTGCCCTCGGCATACCAGACATCCAGCAGAATTTCCGAACGGGCCGAATCCGGGAAGAACTGTTGCTGCACC
Organism: uncultured Rhodoferax sp.; assembly: GCA_964569855.1. Taxonomy (GTDB): domain Bacteria; phylum Pseudomonadota; class Gammaproteobacteria; order Burkholderiales; family Burkholderiaceae_C; genus Allorhodoferax. Next base: position 2,194 of record CAZMXB010000433.1, on the reverse strand, counting down.
CGCCCCATGCCAAAGATGCCCAGCGCAAACGTCAGCAGCATGATGCCAATGGTGGTCCAGCGGTGTTCCACGCACCAGTTCACCGTTTTGCGAAAGGTGTTGTAAAACGGGGTATTGAACAGCTCGTGCGGCTCGTCCTCCACATCGTGGGGTTTGACCTTCAGAATCACCGTGCCCAGGTAGGGGACGAAATACACCGACACCAGCCAGCTGAGCACCAGCGCCAGCACCGTCACGCCAAAGATGGCAAAGGTGTATTCGCCCGTAGAGGACCGGGCAATGCCAATCGGCAAAAATCCGACGGCGGTAATCAACGTACCCGTGAGCATGGGCATGGCTGTGATTTCGTAGGCAAAGCTGGCGGCACGCACCTTGTCCCAGCCCTCCTCCATCTTGCGCACCATCATCTCCACCGCAATGATGGCGTCGTCCACCAGCAGGCCCAGGGCAATGATGAGGGAACCCAGCGATATCTTGTGCAGGCCAATGCCCCAGTAGCCCATGCCCAAGAAGGTCACGGCCAGCACCAGCGGAATCGTGATGCCCACCACCAAGCCGGGACGCATGTCCACGTAATACCGGTTGTACCAGCGGGTACTGTCGTTGCGCTTGTGCAGGCCCAGGCTGATGAAGCTCACCGCCAGCACAATGCCAATCGCCTCGATCAGCACACCCACGAATTCGTTGACTGACTTGGCCACGGCAGCCGGCTGGTCCTGCACCTGGACCAGATGGATGCCGGCCGGCAACGTCGCTTCAATGGTCTGGATCGCAGTTTTCAGTGATTTGCCCAGGGCAATGATGTCGCCGCCCTTTGACATGGAGACACCCAGCGCGACCACCTGCTTGCCCTGGTGGCGCACCTTGGGCGATGGCGGATCGATATAGTCCCGTTTGATCTCGGCAATATCGCCCAGACGGAGCTCGCTGCCCGAGCTACCCCGTATCGGCATCTCGCGCAACTGCTCTACGGCCTGAAACTGCCCCGCGACACGTACTTGCACCACGTCCAGCGGGGTCTGGATGGCGCCAGCGCCTTCCACTGCGTTTTGCTGGCCCAACTGCGCCAACACCTGGTTCATGTCCAGCCCCAACTGCGACAGGCGCTTGTGCGAAATCTCGATGTACAGCTTTTCGTCCTGCACACCCATCAGCTCGACCTTGTTCACGTCGGGCACGCGCAGCAGCTTCTGGCGCACGTCATCGGCAAAGGATTTGACCTCGGCATCCGAAAACCCGTCGGCCTCCAGCGCGTAAATAACGCCAAACACGTCGCCAAACTCGTCGTTGAAAAACGGACCCTGCACACCAACGGGCAGCGTGCCCCGGATGTCGCCGACCTTCTTGCGCACCGTGTACCAGATGTTGGCCACCTCGGCAGCGCGGGTCGAGTCCTTCACCTGGAACAGGATGGTGGATTCGCCGGGTTTGGAATAACTGCGGATCTTGTCGGCGTTGGGCACTTCCTGCAAGGTGCGCTCCACCTTGTCAGCCACTTGTTCGGCCATTTGCTGCGCCGTGGCGCCGGGCCAGTAGGCACGCACCACCATCAGGCGGAAGGTAAAGGGCGGATCTTCATCCTGCCCGAGTTGGAAGAATGCATTGGTGCCCAGTACCATCAGCACAATCATCAAAAAGCGTGTCAGTGGCGCATGGTCAATCGCCCAGCGCGACAGGTTGAACCCTTTTTCAGGGTGCAGGTGTTGGTCTTTCATGGCGCGCTCACTTCGCGACAGTTGCGCTGGCGGGCGCGGCCAGGCCCGACGCGGCAGGCGCTACAGATTGCATAGCTGGTTGCGCAGAATTGACGAGGGCTGGCGGTGTTTTTTCCTTATAAACCGTGACCTTCTGGCCTGGCGACAACACATGCACACCGGCTGACACCACCAGCATGCCCGGCTGCAAGCCACCCGCAACCACCACATCATTGCCATCGGCCGTGGCGATCTGGATGGGCTGCAGTTTCACCGTCATGGTGGCGGTGTCCAGCACCCACACGGCGGAAGACTGTCCATCCTGGCGCAGCGCGCTGGTGGGCAACTTGATGACCTGGACACCGCTGCGGTCCAGCGCTTGCGGTACGACCGTTACGGTGGCACCCAGCGCCAATGCGTCCTGGGTGGGCAAAGACACCTTGACGGCAAACGTGCGCGTGACCGGGTCGGCACTGGCGGCCACTTCGCGAACTACACCG
>CAZMXB010000432.1:0-3789 GCA_964569855.1 uncultured Rhodoferax sp. | reverse complement strand
TGACGTTGTCGGGCCAGGAGTTGAGCGGCGCAAATCGCTGTTGGCCGCGCCCGCCACCGCCACGGCCATCCAGGGTGCGGTAGGTACCGGCGCTGTGCCAGGCCATGCGGACAAACTGCGGGCCGTAGTGGCCAAAGTCTGCCGGCCACCAGTCCTGCGAGTCCGTCATCAGCCTGACCAGGTCAGCCTTGAGCGCCCTGTAATCGAGCTTCTGGAATTCTTCAGCATAGTTGAAGGATTCGCCCAGCGGATTGGACTTGTTGCCGTGCTGGTTCAACAGGTCGACGCGCGCCTGCTGGGGCCACCAGTCCCGGTTGGTGGTGCCGCCACCGGCGGCGCGGTGAAACGGACATTTGGATTCTGTTGACATGGTTGTCTCCTTGGGAAGGGTGGGTCGCAAAAACTGTAGCGATCAGTGTAGGTTTGCAAACACTATCGATCAAGATAGTTTTATTTATTCAGACTATAGAGAACTGCAATGATGCCTGCACACCAAGCGCTGAATTCGTGACACGCGGTCGCAGGCTGGCCTATCATTCCTGCTTACACAATATGGCCACACCAGGTGGCCAGGAAACGCAACCCATGACCCAAACCACCACCCGCTACCCCCTGCCCGACCTCAACACCCTGCCCAGTGACATTCAGGCCAAAATTCTGGAAGTGCAGGAGAAGTCCGGCTTTGTGCCCAATGTATTTCTGGCCCTGTCCCGTCGCCCGGCTGAGTGGCGCGCTTTTTTTGCCTACCACGACGCGCTGATGGCGCCGGATTCGGCGGGCCGTACCAGCGGACTGTCCAAGGGCGACCGCGAGATGATCGTCACCACCACCAGCGCGGCCAACAGCTGCCTGTATTGCGTTGTAGCACACGGCGCCATCCTGCGCATCTACGAGAAAAAGCCGCTGGTGGCCGACCAGGTGGCGGTGAACTACCGCAAGGCCGACATCACGCCGCGCCAGCGCGCCATGCTGGACTTTGCAATGAAAGTCTGCCTGCAGTCCGCCGAGCTGGAAGACAGCGACTTCACCGCCCTGCACGCCCACGGTTTCAACGACGAGGACATCTGGGACATTGGCGCCATCACGGCCTTCTTTGGCCTGTCCAACCGCATGGCCAATCTATCGGGCATGCTGCCCAACCCGGAGTTCTATTTGATGGGCCGCGTTCCCAAGCAGAAGTAAGCCATGGCTCCCCCGGACACACCGCTGTCACCCGCCCGTCCACAGTCACCGGTTCCCGTGCGTTACGTCCGCAACGGCTGGTTGGCACTTGCGACGGCGTTGGCACTCTGCGGGTGCGCCGCGCCGACAACACCGCAGGCCCAAGGTGCTGCCGGGTCCGCAAGCAAGGCGACGCCACTGTCACCCGAGGCGGCCAGCGCCCCCGTCGTAAAACCGGGCTGGGCCACAAAGAGCTATGCGGTGGCGGCAGCCAATCCGCTGGCCACCGAGGCGGGTCGGCAGATGTTGCAAGCCGGAGGCAGCGCGGTGGATGCCGCCATTGCCATACAAATGGCGCTGGCGCTGGTGGAACCCCAAAGCAGCGGCATTGGCGGTGGTGCCTTTCTGTTGCACTTTGACGGTCGGCGTACCCAGGCTTTTGATGGCCGCGAGACGGCACCGGCAGCCGCCACACCCGCACTGCTGCTGGCACCCGACGGCAAACCGCTGCCGTTCAAAGACGCGGTCGTGGGCGGCCGCTCGGTAGGAGTGCCCGGCACGGTGCAGGTGCTGGAAATGGCCCATAGGCAACATGGGCGGCTGACCTGGGCGCGCCTGTTTGAGCCAGCCATTGCCCTGGCAACCCAGGGTTTTGCCGTGAGCCCGCGCATGGCGACGTTGCTCGCTCAAGAAACGGCGTTGAAGAAGGACCCGGTCGCGGCAGCTTATTTTTACGATTCACAAGGCCAGCCCTGGCCGGCCGGCCACCGGCTGCGCAACCCTGAACTGGCGGCGGTCTTGCAAGCAATTGCCCAACAGGGGTCGGCTGCGATGACGTCCGGTGGCCTGGCACAGGCCATTGCCGGCAAGGTGCAACAACACCCCACCAACCCTGGAGGACTAACGGTGCAAGACCTGGCGGCCTACCAGGCTGTGGTGCGTGTGCCCCTGTGTTTTGATTACCCGGTAGCCGCCGGACCTGCAGGCGCGGCACGCGACTATTCGCTGTGCGGCATGCCACCACCGAGCTCGGGGGCCATTGCCGTTGGGCAAATTTTGGGCCTGTTGCGCTACACACCGGCGGGCGCGCAAGCCCTGAGAGACGGTGTGCCGCCGGCCGACTGGCTGCATCTTTACACCGAAGCGGCCCGACTGGCGTTTGCGGACCGCGCGCAATTTGTCGCCGACCCGGCCTTTGTGCAGGCGCCAGGTGGTGACTGGAGCAGCTTGCTGGCGCCCGATTACCTGGCCCGTCGTGCCCAGTTGATCGACAGCAGCCCAATGAGCCAACGCATGAAAACCGCACCAGCCGGTAACCCGGGTGATGTGCGTCTGGCCTACTCCCCCATGCCGGAGCAAGAAGAATATGGCACCTCGCACATCTCGGTGGTGGATGCGTATGGCAACGCGCTGGCCATGACCACCACCATAGAAGACGGCTGGGGCTCCCGCCTGATGGTGAACCGGGGCTTGGGCCTGAGTGGGGGTTTTCTGCTCAACAATGAAATGACGGACTTCAGCTTCAACCCCACGGATGCGGCCGGACACCCGATTGCCAACCGCGTCGAACCGGGCAAACGGCCACGTTCTTCAATGTCTCCCACCCTGGTGTTTGACAAGTCCTCCGGGCAACTGGTACTGAGCGGCGGCAGCCCGGGTGGCGCGCTGATCATCCACTTCACTGCCAAGACCCTTTACGGCGTGCTGAACTGGGGTTTGAACGCCCAGCAAGCCATCAACCTGCCCAACTTTGCGTCGCTGGGAGGCCCCACGCTGCTGGAGGACAAGCACTTCGATGCCGCCACCCTCGAGTCGCTCAGGGCGCGCGGCCATGAGGTCGTAGAAATCGCCATGCCCAGTGGCCTGCAAGCTATACAGCGCACACCGACCGGGTATTTTGGTGGCGCCGATCCGCGCCGGGAAGGCCTGGTTTTGGGTGATTGAGCAACCAGCAGGGTGACGACACCAGTGTTACAAGCCGAAATAGGCCTCCAGCCCTCTAAAAAACTGCGCTTGCAGCTATATATTTGATAGCGATTCAGGGTTCTGGGCCACAAGCCGCCTTGCCACGCTGCCTACAATCCTGCAATGGCCATCCCCCAAACCTTCATCCAGGAACTGCTCGCCCGTGCCGACGTGGTGGAGATCGTGGGCCGTTACGTGCAGCTCAAGAAAGGCGGCGCCAACTTCATGGGCCTGTGCCCGTTCCATGGGGAGAAGTCACCCTCGTTTTCGGTCAGCCCGACCAAACAGTTCTACCACTGCTTTGGCTGCGGCAAAAATGGCAACGCCATCAGCTTTTTGATGGACCACGCCGGCATGACTTTCATTGAGGCCGTGAAAGACCTGGCCCAGCAATACGGCATGCAGATCCCTGAGGACGAAGCCTCGCCCGAGGACCGCGCCCGCGCCCTCGATCAAAAACAAAAGCAACACACGCTGACCGATGTGCTGGAGAAGGCCGGTGAAGCCTACCGCCGTGCGCTGAAAGAGTCGCCTCGCGCCATCGCCTATTTCAAGGGCCGCGGCCTGTCGGGTGAAATTGCAAAGCAGTTCGGCCTGGGTTATGCACCGGAGGGCTGGCGCAGTCTGGCCAGTGTTTTCCCCCATTACGACGATCCGCTGCTG
>CAZMXB010000431.1:0-3791 GCA_964569855.1 uncultured Rhodoferax sp. | reverse complement strand
GACGACGACGCGATGATGGGGGCGACATGATCGGCGATGCCGCAGTCGTTGCCTGGCGCATCCGCAAACTGCCGATCCGCTCGATCGACATCCTGGTGCGCGAGGAAATTCCGATTCGGGATGCCACCGAGTGCAGCGTCTACGAAACGCCGAACGGCTGGAAGGCCGACGTCTGGGTCTATCCCGATGAACCCATCGAGGCGCTCGACTTCCGGTTCTGCCGCGGCATTCCGGTGATCGTGCACGCCGACCTAGACGACGTCGGCATGGAGGTGTTCGAAAAGGCGACCGAGGCTGGCGCAGCTGGCGTGTCGTTGCTGTCGCCGTCGTGGTTCCTGCAACTGAGAGGCGGTGAGGCGGTCGAATGGGCGATCTGAGCGTTCCCGAAGAAATGCTGCTGGGGCAGGACTTCGCCGAGTTCATGCGCGAAACCGAGCCGGAAGCTCGCCTGATCGACGCGGCTGCGTTTCGCCGGTCGTTCAAGGCGTTCCGCGCCGGAACCGGCCGCAAGGCAGCGTCGCTGCTGCCCTGGGGCAAGACGCACGGCCAGTTCGCGTTTCGCCCCGGCGAGGTCACGGAATGGATGGGGGCGCGCGGTCACGGCAAGTCGATGGTGCTGTCGCATGTTCTGCTGGGCCTGCTGCGCCAGGGCGAGAAAGCCGCGGTGATGTCGTTCGAAATGCACCCGCTGCGCCAGCTGGAACGGTTCCTGCGGCAATTTTCCGCCAGCGGCGAGCCGACCGACATGGCCGCCGAGGCGATGCTTGATTGGCTGCACGGCAAGCTGTGGTTTTACGACCAGCAGGGCACGGTCAAGCCGAAAACGGTTTACGGCGTGTGCAGATATGCCGCGGCGCGCAAGGGTGTGCAGCACATCGTCATCGACTCGCTGATGAAGGTAGTCCGCGGCGCCGACGACTACAACGCGCAAAAAGATTTCGTCAACGATCTGTGCACGATCGCCCACGACACCGGGCTGCACATCCACCTGGTGCACCACACGAAAAAGCTGGGTGATGAAACCCAGATCCCGACCGCCGATGATTCGAAGGGTGCCGGCGAGGTGCCCGACCAGGTAGACAACGTGCTGATCGTCTGGCGCAACAAGCCGAAGGAACTGCTCAAGGCTCGCCACGATCAGGGCAAGCACCTGTCAGAACGCGAACTGGAAAAGCTGGACGGACCCGACGCCATCCTAGCCTGCGACAAGCAGCGAAACGGCGAGTGGGAGGGCCGCACCGCGCTGTGGTTCCACAAAGCCAGTTTCCAGTATTGCGCCGACGCCCAGTGCTGGCCGACGAATTACATGGATCTGCTGTGACGCGACCAACCGGGCCAGTCAAAGACGCACAGGAAATGCTCGACCGTGGCTGCGCCAAGTGCCACGCGCCGCGGGAAGCGCTCAGGATCGGCCGTGCCCAGCTGGCCAGCGGCGCGACGGTATATCCCTGGTATTGCACCAGATGCCTGGCGACGACGACCATCTACGCAAAAAAGGAAGTGGCACTGCGGCAAAGCGGGGTCATCGATGTGCTGACGGCTACCCAGCGCAAGGGGGCTACCAGGCCGCCATGCGAGGTTTGCGGGGCCGGCGGCACTGAACTGCATCACTGGGCGCCGCGCGCGCTTTTCGGCGAGGAATGCGACGCATGGCCGCGGTCGTGGTTGTGCCGCGGCTGCCATCTGCGCTGGCACCAGCTGGTGACGCCCGGGCCGAAAGGGAAAGAATGACAACCCTGGTCCTCCCATACCCCATCAGCGCCAACCGCTACTGGACGCAGTTCACCCTGAACGGCCGCCAGATGATGGCGCCGTCCAAGGAAGCCAAGGCCTACAAACGCGAGGTCGCATGGCTGGCGCGCGCAGCCGGCATCCGTGAGCCGATCAAGGGCAGGGTGCGCGTTTGCCTGTACCTGTACCCGGCCAGGCCGCAGGACGCCGCCAAGCGCGCGCAGAAAGACCCGATGAACTGGGACGACAGCGTGCGCTGCATCGACCTGGACAACGCTCGCAAATGCCTCTACGACGCGATGAAGGACATCGTTTTCGAGGATGACCGCTGGGTGTGGTCCGACGGCGGCGAACGCATGGAACCGGACGGCCCGGCCCGGGTCGTGGTCACGGTCGAGCCGATCGTGCGCAATTCCCGCCAGCCGGCGCTGTTCCAGCCGCCGTGACATCAACCGCAGACTGCACATTCTGAGGCCCGCCATGCCCATGACCGCCCGCAACCCGTACCGCGCGACCCTGCCCAGGCGGCGCACCCGTATCTGGCCGGCCGTGCTGGCGCTGCTGTTTGTGCTGACGTTCGCTGTGGTGCTGCCGATGGCGTATGTGGCGATCGTGGATCGTGGGGCAGCGCGATGAGGTGGACCGAGGAGGATCTGGCTGGCTGGCTGAAAAGCACAGTCCCACCGCTGCGCAATGGCGTGTTTCAGACGGCCGCCTGTGTCGAACCACAGGAAACGCTCTACCGCAAGTGCGTCAACGGGATATGGTTTCAGCCGCGAGCCACCATCGACGAGGCTGCCGCATGCGAACACGTTGCCGTCGACGCGCCGTACTGGTGGCGTGGGCTCAAGCGCAACTTCGCGCCGGTTGTTGTGCTGCTGCCTGGATGCGATCCGGACTGTATTGCCTGCAGGATGCGGATCGAGCAGGGGGCGAAGGATCTGGCGGCCTTTGAGGCATCGTCAGCGATCCTCGATCGTCTGCAAGGCGATCGCGCGGTTCGGGCGATGCAGATGGAATCGCTGAATGTCGCGGCGGTGGCGTGATGCAAACTGCACTGCTGATCGCCGGCACCACGCTCGCATTCTGCGCGGCTGCCGTGCTTATGGTGTTGGCCTACCTTGCGCTGAAGCTGCTGGGCGAGATCTCGCGCGAGGCGTTTCGGCCTGCTGCGCAGACAGGTCCGGGCCACACACCGCCGCGCCCGCTACCACGTCCATCCGCCACCGGGCCGAACTTTGTCAATGTGGCGGAGTGCAAGCGATGCGGCACGACGCTGGTGCTGGACACCAACGAATTGGCCGCTCAGTTCGTGGGCGACTGTGTTGGTCGGTTCCATGATCGGCACTCGACCTGTGGCCGGCAGCAGCAGAACAAGGGGGTGTGATGGAACTGTTCGCGCGTTGCATGATGTGGGTGCTGGCCAGTCAGCTGATGGTGATGGTCGTGGCGATGGTTGCGAATCCTGATACCTTCGGCATGCGCCTTGCGCGAGTGGTCGGCGCCGCGTCGATCCTGCTGCTGCTGACCGTTGGCTGGCAAGCGGGCGCGAGGTTTGTGCCATGAGAATCCAAGCCCCATGCGCCCGCCCATGGCAGGTCTACCACTGCACCCAGGCCAGAATGCTCACGCATGTGGTGTGGGTGGACGACGTGCTGCGCCAGTGGTGCGACATCGACATGCCGATGCGTCCGATGGGGGATGGTGTGGCCAAGACGGTGCATCAGGCCAACGCCATCAGGATCATGGTGGATCGGGGGCTGGTGCTGATCGACCCGATTGCTGATGTCGACGGGGTCAAGGACAGCATCGAGGTTGAGACGCTGCGCTTCATCGGTGCGCCCAACGCATACGAACGGGCGGCCAGGGAGTTCACTGCGCCATATCGAGCCGTGCCACGCAGGCTTGCATACAGGCTGCAGGACGCGCTGCAGGTGGCGGACGATGCAGGACAAGGGCAGGGCATCGATCGTGCGCTGTGGGCCAGCGTGGCAAGCCGTAGGGGCCACCCCCCCGGTCGAAGGTACTCCGGCGGGAGCGGAGGATAACGGGTCGCAACG
>CAZMXB010000430.1:830-3802 GCA_964569855.1 uncultured Rhodoferax sp. | reverse complement strand
TTGATACCGCGATGATTGGTATCGACGTGGCTTACCCGCTCTACCAAATGGGCATCAGCAACGAAGCGTTTGCCGACGTGGTGCGGCTGGTCTGGTCTCAGTTACTGATCGAAACTTTGTGTGCGCAGTGTTCGACTCCTGCGCAGCCGACCGCAGCAGAGGTGGATTACCTGTTTCCAACCGGCTTGCACGGTGCGGGTACCCGCGTCGAAGTGGGTTGCCCGGTTTGCTCCGAGAACTCCCGGTCAGCAAAAGGCAATGCGGGACGCCATGCTGTTTGTGAAGCCATTTTGATTGATGAAATAAGCCGACCGGCGGTCAAACATGCGCTGCTGGAGGGTGCGCCACTGCTGTTGGCCGCCGCCTGGCACGTCACGATCCAAGAACAGGCACGTGTTGCCGTGGCGTGCGGACTGGTCGGTATCGGAACCTACCGCGACACCGTTCGGCGCAATCCACTGCTGCGCGCACAAAACACGATTGAGCGAGAACAGTCCAACGTCTTTAAGTTGGGTAGGCTTTTTGACAAATTTGTATCGCCAGAGGTCAAACATCGACTGCTCGACAGCACACGAGTGGATGCCATTGTCAGTGGCGAGTCCCGCGACATCACTTGCTTATTCTGTGATATCCGCAATTTCACGGCACGGGCCGAAATGCGTAATCCGCAAACCCTGTTTGAAGAATTGAATCGTTACTTTGCGGAAGTGGTGGACGCAGTATTTATCCACGACGGCACGATCGACAAGTTCATTGGCGATGCGGTAATGGTGGTTTTTGGTGCACCCACCGTGCAGTTGGACCATGCAGAGCGAGCGGTAGCCTGCGCCGTGTCGATCATGCAGCGAGTTGAAACCTTCAACGCCGTGTCAGGCGACGAAGTTCCCATCGCTATCGGCATCGGTATCAATTCGGGCAAGGCCATGGCCGGATGCATCGGCACCGAAAGGCGGATGGAATACACGGTGCTGGGTGACACAGTGAACATTGCGGCTCGGCTGGAGAGTCGTGCCGTGGCAGGACAAATTTTGATCAGCGGTGCGACCAAAGATTCACTGAGCGACGCATTTCAATTGAATTCAGTCGGGTCGCTCGAACTCAAGGGAAAAGCGGTGCGTGTGGAAGCATTTCAAGTCCTGCGTTAATCGGGCGTTACTTGGCCCGTCTGTAAGATTCAAGTTCGCCGTTGGCCAACGCGTCTCCCAATTCGCGTTTAGCGCACTGTTGCAGACGGGTCTTGGGGTCTTCATTACCTTGGCAAATCAGTACGCGCTGCGTGCCCGCTGCCAAGGTGGCTTGGGGGTGATAAAAGTAGGCGAAGCCTTTGTGGTTTTCCAAATTGATCCATTGCTCGACCAATTCAGGGTTTGCTTTGTTATCACTGTGCTTCACCACCCAGGCTTTGAGCGCGGGCATGTTGGCTTTGATGAGTTTGCCGTCATTGGCGTAGTTGCCATGAAAGGCGACATAGGTCTTGTCAATCGGTTGGTCGTCTGAAATGCTGCGGGTATTGCCACCCAAAAACATGCGCGAGCAAGACGAGCGGCAAAAGCCTGACACGGCCGTGTTTAGCCTTTTTTCGCGAATGTATTCACCCACAGCGTAGCCCGCGCGGGCATCACCACCTCGAGAATCCTTCAGAACAACGGTTGTGATAGTGGGACTGGTGTCAATCACGCTTTTCAACATGCGCAGCTCTATGCCCGTAACGGCGCCAGACAGGATGACAAAGGGCGCCCGCGTCTCGATATCCATGGCTCTGGCGTTGCTGGCCCAGGCCACTGCAATGGCGCACGCGGCAAGACCGATGATCAAAGGTTTTTTCATTTGCGTTGTACCCGCAAGATGCGGAAAAATTTCACTTCAGTGTTCGACGAACCACGTCAGACCTAAGGCCCGCTGGTCCGGAGCTCATTTTGCCCCGAACTCAAAAGCTTAGACTGCAGCGCCACAACTGCTCACTGGGACACGCGCGCAAGATGTCTTGGCCAACAAAAACCCACCCGCAGTTGTGGAGGAAAACGACATCCCAACGGTCTAGAGAATGCGTTGCCGAAGCTGTAACCAGCAAACCAAATCAAGACGATTGGGCTGCGTGCACCTACCTGTGAATTTGGTGTCCACTCTTGAAGTGCGTGTGGTTTGGGTGCACTCCAGAAGGACGACCAAGTCAACGCGCCAAATATCCTCTATCTATAGGGTAAAACGACCCGGGGGCAAAAGATGCGCGGTCAGATGCAAGCCACGTAATCAGCTCCGCAACCTCCTCAGGGCGACCCAAGGCATGGGCAGCGATAAGTACTGCATTGACGACGGGATCTGACTCAAGGCTCTGCACCATGGGTGTGTGGATGAAGCCAGGGCCAACAGCATTGATCCGAATGCCTTGTCCTCCATACTCCCAGGCTGCCGTTTGGGTTAAGCTGCTGGTGCCGACTCGTTTTTGACCCAAGTGCCGACGTTTGACTGACCCAGCCGGAAGGGCTTCCATCCCGCACCCAGCAACGAACACACGGCATCGAGCTGGGTCACTTGGAAATCGGCACTTGGGTCAAAAGCGAGTCGGCGATACCACCTTGGAGGGCACTAGCGGCCTATGCCTTTCGGGTGCCGTTTAACCAGGCCCAGGCCAGGGCGCATGCTGCCAGTGTCCACACAATGACGGCGCCGGATGGCAGATCCAGCAGGGCCGATGCGGCCAGGCCCAGGGCGTATCCCACGACACCAATCGCATAGGCAACTCCGTGACGGTTGCCGCCCGCGGGCGTGCGCGTGGCCAGCGCCGGAATGATGAGGCTGGAAAACACCAGGTACACACCCACCAGTTGCACCGACGCTGTTACCGCCAACGCAAACACCGCGTAAAAGCCAAAACGCCCTAGCCGGGCCACCCAGCCACGCCACAGCGCAAACAGAATCAGCGCCGACACGCCGCCTAGCCACAGCAGTTGTGTGGTGTTGACCCACAAAAT
>CAZMXB010000430.1:0-820 GCA_964569855.1 uncultured Rhodoferax sp. | reverse complement strand
TCTGGCCCATACGCGAGCGCAAGGTGAACCAGGCCAGCAACGCAATCGCGTAGAGGATCGCCACGGGGATCAGCTGTTGCGGCTGCACCCATAGGATTTGCCCGACCAGCAAATCCTTCAAATGCTCGCCGCCATGCGGATTGCCCGCCAGCAGCAGGATGCCGGCGCAGGCCGCCAGGATGAACATGACGCCGATCAGGGCTTCCTGTTGCTGCGGCGCCTTGCGCTCGGTCCAGGTCAGCAGCAATGCGCCCAGCAGTGCCGCCACCACGGCCGCAATCTGCACCGCCATGCCGCCCTCAGGCAGTCCCATCGCGTCCGCCGCGATAACACCCAGCCCGGCAATCTGCGCAATGGCCAGATCGATGAACACAATGCCGCGGTCCAGCACCTGCGCGCCCAAGGGCACATGGGTGGCGAGCACCAGCAGGCCGGCGATGAAGGCGGGGCCCAGAATGCCCCAATCCAGCGCGGCCCAGTTCATCGTTTGGCTCCAGCTTGCAGCAATCGGGCCACGGTATCGTCAAACAGGCCAAACAGGTCTTTGGCGCCGTCCGTCCCACCCACGGTGAATGGAATCTTGACGGCTGGTACACCGGCATTGCGCTGCAGCCAGTCGGAAGCCTTTGCGTCCTGGTAAGCGGAGTACAGCGTCATCCTAGCGGGCGTCGCTTTCAGCGCGACCAACACCTCTTGCAGGTGCGATGCCGTGGGTTCGACGCCAGGCTTGGGCTCCAGCACCGCCACCTCTTTCAGGCCCAGCCAGTCGTAGAGGTAGACAAAGGCCTTGTGCTGCGACACGACCGCCGCGCCCTTAATG
>CAZMXB010000429.1:2710-3828 GCA_964569855.1 uncultured Rhodoferax sp. | reverse complement strand
ATGGCGACGATCTTCACCGAGGAGATGGAAAGGGCAGTGCCCAGAAAGAGCGCCGGCATCAGGCGCTCTGCCGTGTGCGGGAAGAAGGTGCGCGGCATCAGCTCGGCGAGGCCGACGCCAAAGGCGGGAAGTAGCTTCTGGTTTGAATCCGGCCCTGCATTTGGGCCAAGCCATTCCCAACAGCAGGCGCATTTCCAACCGAAAGTCTATGGCCCACGTACCGCGATTGACCCAAGAGCTGCGTTTGCTGTTGGATCGTCAACGCGTGGCGTCCCTTGGCACGGTGGGTGACGACGGCGCTCCGTTTGTCTCAATGGTCCCTTTTGCTATTGATGTCCAAAGCGCAAGCTTGGTGATCCATGTCAGCGGACTTGCGGCACACACCCAGAATCTACAGGCGAGAGAAAGAGTCTCGGTGCTCGTCACCCAATCCGAAGTCCCCGGTGAGCCCGTTCATGCCCTACCCCGCGTAACACTCCAAGGAACGGCCGAGGTCCTGGCTCGCGGAACCACTAAGTGGGAGACTTGTCGTGCTGCGTATCTGGCCCGATTTCCTGACGCGCAATTGATGACCGAGTTGGGTGACTTCAGGTTTGTAGCCATCTTCATCACGGATGGTCGGCACGTATCCGGATTTGGCGCTGCGCGCTCCATCGGTCTTGATGAAATGAAGCTCGCACTGAGTCGGGATCCATGACAAGCAAAATCGGCATTCCAAATCAGGCACAGCCGCATGCCATGCGGTCAGGCATCGGATCGCAATTCAGACAGCACTTGGTCGATTCCCGATAGCGCCTGCATCGCCCCCGCAGCAATGCCTACATCGTCGCTGCCTGGTACCTGTGGCTCTCGTGGATTGATGCGTACGATTCGCGCGTTGTAATCTCGGCTCAGGCGATGGCTGAAATGGCGCACTGACGGAATCGCAGTTCCCGCGCCCAGTTCGACGACTACCATGTTTGCCTGCCCATTGGTGGCATTGTCGAGCCACAGTTTTTGCCGACGGCTCTGGTCCCGATTTCTTTCGTCGACCCAGTTCCAGTCGCCAAACATCACAATGTTCGGGCGAGCCAAACCGCCACAGGCCTGGCAAACCGGTGGGTCATTGGATAGACGGC
>CAZMXB010000429.1:1582-2700 GCA_964569855.1 uncultured Rhodoferax sp. | reverse complement strand
ACTTCCGGCGTGAAGTCATCTGCACTCCAAACACCGGCAACACATTCCGTCATGCACTGCAGATAGTGGATTGATCCGTGGCATTCGTTGATTCGGTCCGCCGGGAAGCCGGCCTTCTGGAATTGTCCGTCGACGTTGCTCGTGAAGACCCAATATCCCAGTGGAGCAACATCTCCCCACTTCCGCAGGATATCGAAACCGGCGTGCGGCTGTGTCTTGCGGTACAGGTCAAGGCGGTGGCCATAGAATCCCCAAGCCAAGGCTGGATCCCGCTCAAATGTGCGCGGACTGGCAACTTCGGTGAAGTCGAGCTTCGCGTGGGCCAGCGCCGGGTAGGCCTTCCAGAAGCCTTCATTGCCCCGAAAGTCTGGAAGGCCGGAGTCGACTCCCATTCCTGCACCTGCGCCAATGACCAGGCAGTCGGCCTGGCTGATGAGCTCGGCCGCTTGTTGGTACTTGGCGCTCAGAGTTGTCGATGAATTCATGGCTTGGTGAACTGGTGTGCTTCAAGAGAAGAGTGTCGGGTTGAATTCTGCCAAATTGGCTTGACAGCCGCTGCCCGGCAAACAGCCGTACATGTTCCAACTGAGCCAACCTACGTCAATAGTCATGGGGCCTTTCACTCCACCAGTGCGTTGCGAAACCGCTAATCTTGACATCGTAGACGTGGGGTCGCCAAAGGCCATAGTAGGACGTATTCAGCGCGATCTGAGAAAACTCCCGGCTGACGCCTCGTTCGCGATAGAAGATTGCTGATTCATGTTCAGTGATGCTCCACTGCGTATCGAGTGGCCGCCCTGTGTAGCCTGATTGATGAAATCCGAAACTGGCATCAGTTCCCACAAAGCGTCGTTTACCGGCCAGGAATACTTCGGTGCAGGCGCTGTAGCACTTCCCCTGAACGAGGGTGTCGAGTTGATGCTCTCGAAGTAGCAACACCATCAGTTCTGCTTCGCGCACGAAGCCCCCTGGAGATTCCAGCTCCACTAGGCGAATTTCAGGGTGTCTCACAATGCTGGACTCAAGGATTTTGGCGCTGCCCTCGCTGATTGGCCCAGCAACCTTGAAACGCTTGAGCTCCGGCAACACGTCGACTCGAAAGGAACCCTGCCACTGAG
>CAZMXB010000429.1:0-1572 GCA_964569855.1 uncultured Rhodoferax sp. | reverse complement strand
AAGTCAAAACAGCCTGCCCCATGTGATTACCCGTAATCATGCGCATCGACATCGCATGGACACCTTTGCACCACCAAAGCCCTGCCAAGATCGTGAGCAGGCCGCCAGCGTCCAGAAAGAACAGTGCCGTTCCCTGAGCCGATGCAGGCAACGATTGGCGCAATAGCACACACAAGGTGCCACCTGCGATCAACGGTGCCATCACCATAACCAGGCATGGACCAAAAGCTTGCACCAGATCTTGCTCACCGCGCCAGTGGGCGCAGATCCGAAACATCGAGGAATTCTTGGACACACCTGCCTCCTGCGTCTGGCAATGGAAGGAATGGCACTGTTCGTTTTGGTGCCGCAGGACCCATGGTGCATTGACAGGAGCGCACAGCGTGAGCCTGATGAGCTGGACATTCCCACAGGAAAGTCGAAGCTTCGAATCTCGATGTTTAGCGCAGAAGTCCTTTCAGCTTCCAACGACCGACCATCCCGAAACGAGAACCACAGCGAAGCCTTTGTTCAACTTCACCTTGCAAGGCCAACCCATCGAACGGATGCGCGAGCCTCTGATACTTTCTCAGACACTGCTGGTGTTTTCTGTCCAGCGATCGGGCTCCAAGGCTCCGAACGTTTCAGTGAGTTCGAAAATCGCACTGCTCAAGGCACTGCTGACCAAGGGATTGATGGTGTGGCGCACTAGTCGCGATCCCTGCCTTGAAAGTTGCATGGTTTGCCCCAAGCCGTCGGCAAGCCATTGCATCACAACACCCCAAGCCAAACTTCTCGAGCCCAGGCTGGAGGCCAGAAGGTCGACCATGTCGGCCAGAGCTTGCGGGACGCCCAGTGCATCAAGGCCGTCGGCAAACGACGTCTCCGCTCCATTGATCTGCGACATCGCATCAAAGGCCTTCAAAATTTCCCGTGGTGTGCTGGCACCGACCCTGGCACCACATTCTGATTTCTTGCGCAAGAAGGCAGGGATCTCATAGTCCTCTATCAAGGAGGCGCGGTGTGCAAAGGCAAGTGTCTTGCGATTCGGGGGATTGGATATTGCAAGCAGATCGGTGAATTCCATACTGGCATCGACAGCCTTTCTGGAATAGCTGATCGTTGACGAACGTGTGGTGCGAAAGACCATTGGAGCGCATGCAGCGACGGACCCGGCACCACCCCAACCGGCAGCGGGCATATGTTCGATCTTCTTCAAGTCTGGCAGCCCCGTGGCCTTTTCGCCGTCTGATCGAGCGTGAACCAGAATGAGGTTCGTTTGTTCGGAGACAAGCTGGTATCGCAAAGCGAGGTCCAGGAGCGCGTCCTTGTTGCTGGAGGATCCGGCGTCTGATTCGGCATTTGACCTTGTCATCTGTTCCATCTGCATGGACGCCACCATTCGCACCATGATCTCTCCGGCTTCCGCGTCGATTTCGCCGGCCGATGTTTGTCTGCGCGCGGGTGCCTCTACTTGAGAGCGGTCTCTCCAGGACAATACCGGCGCTCTTTCTGGCGCAGTAGCAAACCGAGCACACACATGAAGGGTATCCCCACCAAATAGAGTCGTAGGTAGTTCCGACTGCCAGAGTG
>CAZMXB010000428.1:0-3852 GCA_964569855.1 uncultured Rhodoferax sp. | reverse complement strand
TTTGCCGGTGCCGGATTCGCCGGTAATAAGTACCGAAAGGTCGTACCGCGCCAGCCGGGCAGCGATTTCACACACGGCGTTGAGCGGGCTGCTGACCGCTCGCACCAGGCTGTCGAAGTCAAACGCAGCGCGCGCTGTGGCCAGCGTCTCGGTGCCACGCCGGCGCAGCACCGGGGTGCTGGTGCGCAGTTCCAGATTCAGGCGCTGGGTCTGCATCTGCAGGCTGCGCGCCTCGGCCGCCTTGGCCACGGTGGACAGCAGGTGCTCGGGCGCCCAGGGCTTGAGCACGTATTGGTAAATGCCCGCGTCGTTGATACCGGCAATGATGTCCTGCGAATCGGTGTAACCCGAAATGATGATGCGCACGGTGTCGGGCCACAGCTCGCGCACCTCCTTCAAAAACTTGACGCCGCTGGTGCCGGGCATGCGCTGGTCGCAGAGGATCACGCTGACCTCATGGCGCTCCAGCAGGCCGCGCGCCTCGTCGGCGGAGCAGGCGGTCAGGATGCGGAAGTCTTCCTCCAGATTGCGGCGGATCGAATCCAGCGACCGGGTCTCGTCGTCCACCACCAGCACCAGGGGCAGAGAGTCGTAGGGATCGGGCAATGCGGGCGGGGACATTGAGTGCTCTTGTTTTGATAGCTATATGCGCAGTATTTACGAGGGCTAGTGGCTGTTTTATCTATGGACTGAGAGGTGGCGTGGGGTCCAGGCATGCGGCTTGCGGTAGACAAAATGGTGTCGCGCCACGTGGTAGCTGGGGTCGAAGCCGTAAAAGTTGCGGTGCATGCGTTGCAGTTCCTCGGCGCGGTAGTCGGCCAGCGGTTTGTGTGCCTCGTCCTGTTCCCGTTGCGCCTGCTTTTGCGCCAGACGCTGCGTCAGATTATGCGACGCTGCCATCGCCAGGGCACGCTCCAGAACCTGCTCACCAAATTCCTGAGCACCTTCGCTGAATGCAGCGTCCAGCAGGCCGCGCGCCACGGCGTCAGCGGCGGTCAGCGGCAGGCGCTCCTGCATCAGGGTGCGGCTGGCGGCCTCGCCAATGCGCCGCGGCAGGGAATAGGTCCAGTACTCCGAGCCGTAGAGATTACCCATGTTCTTGTAGTGCGGGTTGAGCACCACGCCCGCGTGCGCCCACACCACGTCGGCGGCCAGCGCCAGAAAGCAGCCACCGGCGCCGGCGTTACCGTGTAGCGCCGCGACGGTGATGCGGTCCGTGAGCGTGAGGACTTCCAGCGCCACGTCGTCCATGGCGTTGATGTTGCGCATGGAGGCATCGGCGGCGCTGTCGCCCGCCACGCGCTGGGCGGCTTCGATGTCATGCAGATGAATGCCGTTGGAAAAGAACTCCTGCCCACCGGCCAGCACCAGTACCTGCGTAGACCGCGTGCGCACCCAGCGCAGGGCATCGCGCAGCCGCAGGCACTGGCGTTCGGACATGGCGCCGTTGTGGAATTCAAAGTCCAGCCAGCCAACGCGGGCACCGATGGGGCCGAATTCGCAGTAGCGCAGTTCGTCCCACTCATCTTCGTCGCGCATCAGGGGTACGGTCAGTTCGGGCAGGGCGGAAGCCTGTGAAGCAAACACACGCGTGGCGGCCAGTTTGAGCACGCCAGCGCCTGGGGTCTGTGTGGGGGCGGTCTGGGGTGGCGTCGCGACGTCGTCTTGGCGCACGTGGCCGATCCAGATGGCGCCGTCTACGGTGCGGAGAAGCAGGGCCGGTCCGCGACGGGCCAGCACGGTGCCGGGCTCGTGGCCGGTGAACATGGCGCCGACTTGCGCACTGGCGGGGTGGGCGTCGAACAGGCGGCAGGGGTGGTTGAACAGGGCGTCGAGCACACCGGGGGAGCCGTCGGCGGCGGCGATTTTTCTTAGGGCGGTTTGGGTGGTATCGGTGGGCCAGTTGATGCGTCTTATGTCTTGGCGCATTAACGGGTTCCAGGTGCCAGGTGTTGTGGTACTCCCCGGTTTATTGGGGTCAGAGTCCAATATCCACCGCACTTCGTGCGTCCCTGGCGGGTGCTGCGCATGGATATTGGAATCCGACCCCAAAAAACCTGCTGCCTTGGGGTGCATGCTGCCGGGTTCAAAGCGCTGCAGGGCGCGCAGCACGGCCTGCACCGCGGCATGGGTTACTTCGCGGCGGTAGAGGCTGGATTTGGTGGCGCCGGGGCGCACGGCAAACGGTTCCCAGGCCCAGACCTCGCCGGCATCCATGGTCTCTACCGCCTGCAACACCGTCACGCCCCATTGCGCATCGCCCCGGTGAATAGCCCAGTCCAGCGCGCTGGGGCCGCGGTCGCCGGGGATGCCGGGGTGCACGACCAGGCACACGGTGCGCGCCCAGACGGTCTCGGGGATGCGGCGCTTCAAGAAGGGCGCCAGCACCACATCGGGCTTGAACATCGCCACCGCTTCCTCTGTGACGGCGTCGGCAATGTCCAGCTCCACCGATACCGTGTGGCCCAGCGCTTGCAGCACGCCGAACAGGCGTTGGCTCAGGCTGTTAAAGCTATGGGTAAGGAGAAGAATGCGCATTGTGATTTTTAGATTCACCGTGAAATTCGAGCATGAGGTGTTCGAATTTCATGGTCTTTTCTTCAGCAAATGCGTGGCAACTGTTCGCCGCTCAGCCAATCCACCACCCGCCGCCCGCCAAATTTGGTATTCATCTGCACAAAACAATGGGCGTCCTGCGTGACGGTGCCAATGCGTTGCGCACCGCGCCCCAGCGGATGCGCGCGCATGGCGGCCAGCAGGGTGTCGGCCACGTCGGGGTCGCAGATGGCGATCAGCTTGCCTTCGTTGGCCACGTACAGCGGGTCCAGGCCCAGCAGCTCACAGGCGGCCTCCACCTGCGGCAGCACCGGGATCAACATTTCTTCAATGGTCATGCCCACCTGCGACTGCGTGGCGATCTCGTTGAGAGTTGTGGCCAGACCGCCGCGCGTGGGGTCGCGCAGCACGTGCAGGGCGGTCGGGTTGGGCAGGGCCGCGGTGTCGGACTCGATGGTGGTCCCAAACTCCAGCGATTCGCGCTTGGACATGACCGCCACGCCGTGATCGCCTACCGTGCCCGACAGCAAAATCACGTCCCCCGCCCGTGCCTGACGCCCATCGATGCACAGGCCGTCTGGCGCCACGCCGACACCGGTGGTGCTGATGAACACGCCGTCGCCCTTGCCTTTTTCCACCACCTTGGTGTCGCCGGTGACGATGGGCACCCCGGCCTCGCGCGCCGCCGCCGCCATGGATTCCACAATGCGCTTCAGATCCGCCAGCGCAAAGCCTTCCTCCAGAATGAAACTGGCCGCCAGATACAGCGGCTTGGCCCCCGACATGGCGACATCGTTGACCGTGCCGTGAACGGACAGGCAGCCAATATCCCCCCCCGGAAAGAACAGCGGCGAAATGACATGCCCATCAGTAGCCATGACCAGTCGCCCACCCGTGGGGAACGGTAGCAGCGCCCCATCGTGCCCCTGCCGCAGGTACTCATTGTCAAAAGCACGCGCAAACAGCTCATCCACCAGTTGCGCCGCTGCCCGCCCTCCCGCCCCGTGCGTCATGTCAATGTGCCCGTGCTTGAAGTCGATGGGGCGCAGGTAGTTTTTCTTCGGTGTTGTCATGGTCATGCTGCCACCACCGCGATGTCGCGGAAGCGGCCATAGGAATAGTGGGCGGCGCAGGCGCCTTCGTTGGACACCATGCACGAGCCCATTGGGCTCTCCGGCGTGCACACCGTGCCGAAAATCTTGCAATCCTGCGGCCGCCTGACGCCGCGCAGGATGGCGCCGCATTCGCAGGCCTTGTTGTCGGGCACCGAGGCATAAGCCAGCGGAAAGCGTTTTT
>CAZMXB010000427.1:0-3858 GCA_964569855.1 uncultured Rhodoferax sp. | reverse complement strand
CACGGCGGACCAGTCCGCTGACGCGCTGACTGAGCTGCAGATGCTGGCTGACACCGAGTGCGAACGCATCAAGACCAGCATTCCCAGCTGGCCCACTGAGCCGGTGGAGCTGTTTGATGAGCTGGGCAGCGTGCCCGCCATCTGGCTGCATTTCCTGCAGTTGGGCCTGTCCGTGGCCCTGTGCCCAAGCTATGGCCTGCCGGTGTCTGCTGAGCTGCTGGCCAAGTACAACCGGGCGCTGCGCATTATCGAGCGCGACAGTGCGCAGAAATACCCACGGGCACCAGATCAGACGCTGGCGTCCATGACCTATAACGGCACCTTCAACATCCTCACTGGGGAGTGAACATGATTCCCCTGTCTCTGGTCGGCGCAGCCTATGCGCAGCCCGACTTCTCTCTTGACGCCCAGACGTGCATCAATCTGTATCCGCAGCAAGCCGCTGAATCAGGTGGTGGCGTGTCCGCGCTGCTGCCCACACCGGGCCTGATCCGCCTGTTTGACCTGCAGGACACCTGCCGGGGCCTGTTTGTGCTGGAAGATGGCGGTCTGTTGGCGGTCATGGGCCAGTCCCTGTACCTGATCACCACCACAGCGCAGAAAATCGGCACGGTGGGCGGGTTTGGGCCGGTGAAAATGGCCAGTAACGGCCTGTCCGTGGTGCTGGCTGGGGTCGGGGTGTCGCTGGCCTACACGATCAGCAGCAAAACGCTGTCTGCCGTGTCCTTTGCCGGTCAAATGGCTTCGCATGTGGCTGTGCTGGCGGGGCGGTTCGTGGTGAACCGGGTGGACACTGGGCAAATCATCTGGTCTGGCCTGTACGACACGGTTTTTGATGCCCTGAGCTACAGCACGGCGGAGTCCAGCCCGGACAAGCTGGTGGCCATCGCTGAGAACAACGATCAATTGTGGCTGTTCGGCTCAAAAACTGCCGAAATCTGGTACAGCACGGGCGACAAAGACCAGCCATTCCTGAAGATGCAGGGCACCAGCGTGCAGGCTGGGTGTGTCGCGCCTGAATCGGTGGCGAAAATGGGCCAGAGCATGGTCTGGCTGGCAAACAGCCCAGCGGGCACGGGTCAGGTGGTGATGACGGAGGGATACCAGCCCAAGCGCATCAGCACACACGCCATGGAGCAGGCCATCCGGTCTTATCCCACCATCGAAGATGCCCATGCCTTCGTGTACCAGCAGGACGGACACGGCTTTTACCTGCTGACCTTCCCATCTGCCGGGGTGACGTGGTGTTTTGATATCGCCACGGGGCTTTGGCACCAGCGGGCAAGCTGGGTGGATGGCATTGGCTTTGATTGCCATCGCGCCAAATATCACGCGCTGGTGGGGCAACGTCATGTGGTCAGTGACCGCATCAATGGCCTGCTGTACGAGCTGACCGATGCCGCGCTGGTGGACGATGACCGGCCCATTGTGCGGGAGCGCACCTGTCCAGTGGTTCAGGCCGATGGTGGTTATGTGCGCCATTTGGCGCTGAGCATCACAGCCCAGACCGGCACCGCTGCCGTGGGCGATCGTGAGCCGGTTCTTTCGCTGGCATGGTCCGATGACCATGGGCGGACGTGGGCGGCTGAGCGTCTGGCCAGCCTTGGGAAGCAGGGCGAGTACAAGCGCCGGGTCATCTGGCGACGGCTGGGGCTGTCACGCAATCGGCTGTACCGGCTGCGCTGTGCGGACCCGGTGCGGCTGGTGCTGTCTGGTGGGCTGCTGGAGGCTGAGTCATGAGGACATTTCCAATCCCCAAAACGCCGGTGGTGGACAGTACGGGCCGCCTGATGCCCGAGTGGCTGAGCTGGTTTAACCGCATTTCCACGGCTGGGGATTCGGTCATTGTGGCCGACCTGCCGACACTCACGGCGCTGTCCGAGATGCTGGCCACGGTGCCGGGTGCGGTGCAGGTGCTGCCGGATGAATTCCCGCAGGTGCAGCAGCCGCCATGCCTGCACGATCACGCCTTTGATGGCATGCGTCCGGACGTGGTGGCCGCCATCGACAGCAAGTTAAACGAAATTGAACTCTGGAGTCTGTGATGGGCATTCAACGCAAACAACTGGTGCCAGCCACGGCGCTTGGCGGATCGGCAGCCCTGCTGTACACGGTTCCGGCCGGGACACAGGCGCAGATCACCGCAGCGGCCGCACTCAACACCAGCGCCAGCACGGTGACGCTCAAAGCGTATGTGGTGGCCAGCGGGGGCAGTGCCGGGGCGTCCAATCAGGTGTGCAACAAGGGGATTCTGGCCGGTGATGCCTACGTCCTGTCCGAGCTGCTGGGCCAGACCTTACCGGCTGGAACCAAGCTGTACGCGGAAGGAAACGGCGTAAACCTGATCGTATCCGGGGTGGAGTTCGTGTGATGGAGCTGCGGCGCTGCACTGACGTTGCGGTCATCAATGCCATTTTGCAGTGCCCATTGATTGCCCCAATGCTCAACGACGATTACAGCAGCGGCACGATTGAAAGCGCAGACGCTGACTGGATGGGGGTATACGAGGGCGGGCAATGCCTCGGGGTGTTCCTGCTGGTGCCGCACAACGGCGTCACGGTGGAGCTGCACACGGCGCTGCTGATCGGTGGGGCACAGGCCCTGCAGGCCGGTCGCTTGCTGCTGGCCCACGTCTTCACCCACTGGCGCAAGGTGGTCACCCAAGTGACTACAGACAATCGGGCGGCCCTGCTGATGGCGCGGCGCTCAGGATTCACACAGGAGGGCATCAACCGGGCTTCATTGCAGCGCGGGGGTGTCCTGCTGGATCAAATCGTATTTGGCATGACGCAAGGGGAATATCTATGCCAGCAGCAGCAGCCGTAGCACTCGGCACCGGGGCCACGCTTTATTCATCAAACAAGTCGGCGAAGGCATCCAAACAAGCCGCCAATGCCCAGTTGCAGGCATCCGCAGATGCCAATGCTGAAGCCCGGCGACAGTTCGACATCGGGCAAAAGAACCTGTCCCCGTACATCGACGCAGGCAAGACCTATGGGCTTGATCCGCTGGGTCGGGCCATGGGCAATGGCACGTTGACCCGTGCGTTTGGGATGCAGGATTTCCGCACTGATCCGGGTTATCAGTGGCGCATGCAACAGGGCTTGGACGGCATTCAGTCGCAAGCCGCAGCACGCGGCAGCCTGTTCTCTGGTTCGACCCTCAAAGCCATGATGGACCACAACCAGAACATGGTGGCGGCTGAGTACAACAATGCCTACAACCGCTTCAACGACCATCAACAGAAGCAGTTCAACCGGCTGTACACGCTGGCGCAACTGGGCCAGAACAGCGCAGCAGGAGCGGCCAACAACGGCGCTCAGTTCGCCAACACCTATGGCGACAACCTGACTTCAGGGGCCAGCGCATACGGTCAGGGGTTGATTAACTCAGCCAGTGCACGGGCACAGGGTCTGGGTGGGCTGATGGATGGGGTATCGACGCTGGCGGGCCTGTTGGGCGGCGGCAAGATCAAAAATGGGTTTGTGTGAGGTATAGACATGGCGCTTTGGCAACTGACGCAGCCCACCGTGGCCAAGACGGACCCGCTGGGTGGGTACAAGGACGGCATCGCCATCCGGGCCTATCAGGCTGAACAGGCTCAGAAGATGCGCGACGCGGAACTGGAGCAGCAGCGCAAATCCACGCTGGCTGCACTGCTGCAACAGAACACGGATGAGCTGGGCAATACCAACATGGGCCGGGTCGCTGCGGGGCTGGCACAGGCGGGCTATGGGGACGCCATTCCGGGCCTGCAGAAGGCATGGCTTGAGAATGACAAGACCCGTGTATCCATGGGCAAGGATCAGGCGGAAACAGCGGGGTTTCAGCAAAAGAGCCGTGATGCTTTGCGCAGTA
>CAZMXB010000426.1:0-3860 GCA_964569855.1 uncultured Rhodoferax sp. | reverse complement strand
ACGGGCTTCTGCGTCCCGGCCAAGGCGCATCAGGCCTGATGTGATCACTGGCATGGCATGCTCAATTCGAAAAGTGTTTTTTGAAGATCCGCTCGACTACATCGATTTGCTTCTCGGTCAGAACGGTGGTGTTGTCACCTTCGCGGGTGCTGCGCATGATCGATTGAAGGAAGTCGTTTTCCCAGTCGCTCACGTCCTTGGTGTCAACCAGGCCGGAAAGCTGTTTGACCATGGTGGTTAGGCTGGCCATGGCTAGAACTTCTTGCCGCCAACGGCGCGGCGGTTTTCAAGTTTGTGATCTGCGCGGGCGGCGTTGTAGGCCAATTTCTCCGCGATGGCCCCGGCAACGTCCAAGCCCAGGCCGCCAGCCATGTCAAAAATTCTGATTACGGTGTCCGCCAGTTCAACCTCCAGCATCGTGCGGTGTGGCAGCTTGTCGTCCATCAGCAGCTTGCGGTGGCCTTCCATGGCCTCGCTGACTTCGCTATGCACCAAGCAGAGCAATTCACCCACATTCTTGGCCGGCTGGATTTTTGGGTAGCCCTTGCTGGTCATGTCCTGGCCGGTGGCCATGTCGGTCCACCAGCCGTTTTCCTTGGCCTGGCCGTGGCAGAAGTAGGTCAGATCCTGACCGGCAATCTTGATGGTGTCTGTGTCGAGTTTCACGACACGTCACCCGTAACCTTGAGCGGAACAAAGCGGTATTCCCGCTCCTTCAACAGATAGCCCTCCAGCTCCCACACCTTTTCGCGGGCCTTCTTGTAAGACTCCAGCCGGCCCATTTCAGGATCCCAGCTTTCACGGCTCACGCATGCGTTTTCACCGGTGACAGAGAATCCGTTTTTAAGTGTCAGGCAGCAAACCGTCATGGTCGTGCCCGGAAACACGTGGTACTGCGCGTGCACGATGGCCGCGTCAATATCGGCCGGCGTGAGGCGCGGGAAGTTCAGGCCTTTGGCCTTGATCTTGGTTTCAATGTCTTGTTCGGTGGTCATGGTGCTACCTGTTGTGTGGTTGTAAGTGGCCGTTTCCCAGATTTAGCAATCGTCTCTTGCGACCAGTCTTGCTTTTGATCTTCCCCGGTGCGGTAAGTCCGTGCGGGACACATCCGGGGTTGACATCTGGAACTGTTTACCAAGCGGCTTGACTCGGTTGAAAGGATTGACTGGTCCCGCTGAAAAATTAAGTCGATTTCTGGTACTGGCCAATCAGCACCGGCATAGATTCACCAATTTCTGCAACGACCAACCCAACCAGTTCGGTTGCCATGTCTTCGGCGTGCTGCTCGGCGTTGACCACGCGCAGGGTGATCGCTGGCTTTTCTCCGCTGGTCTGCACACCCAGGCGTAAGACAAACTGGCGTAAGCTCAGGCCGTGGTACGGCACGCACGAAAAGTAGATCGTGGTCGGCAAAGGTTCGCTGCTGGTGGCCTGCACGCTTTCAAACGCGCTTTTGCTGGCGCTCAATTGCTGTTCGCTGCTTTCCTGCTTGCGCATGGCCTCAATGGTGATCTTGCGCACGGCGGCGATGGCCTTGGGTAATGTGACGCCGCCCTGGTCGTTGAAGCACTGCAACTGGCCCGGCCAGTCTTCCAGAAACTCCGCCACTTCGGTCTGCTTGAGCGCACGACCGCTGGCCACGTTCAACATGGCGTTGTAGGCGGCTGTCTTCTTGGTTTCCAGTTGGGCGCGGTTATCGGCATGGCCCGGAACTTCTGGCGTGCCCAGGTTCAGCACGGCGACGGCAATCATGGAATCCTGATTGACGAACACGGTCGCGCCTTCTTCCTTCTGGTCAACGCTGTAGTATGCAAAGTGCGTCACGTTGGTGGTCGCCATGGTGCCGCGAATCCGGCGGCGATTGGGCAGGAACTTTTCCAGGTCGTGGATGCTGTAGTCGTTGGGCAGGGCCGTGACGGCGCCGACCTTGACCGAGAGCGCGTCGTCCGCGGCGCTGATGGCCTCGGCCTTGGTGAGTTCTTTGATTGCTTCTGCGTCAAACATTTTGGTTTGTCCTGTTGGGTGTTGAAAATTCTGTCAATGAAGTTGGACTATTCGTCCGCTATCCGGCTCAGTCGTCCGCTACTTGCTGGGGGCCGCCAAGTTGCCGTCCTTCTGGAGGAACGACATTTGGTTTTCAGGGGCAAGCGTCAACTTGCCGTACTTACCGACGTGCAGGGCTGTGGTGCGCGATACTTTCTCGCTGGCCTCGCCGTCCATGGTGGGGCGCATGAACTTGATGGTGTGCGCGCAATGGACTTGCGTGGTACCGGGGATCTGCTTGAATTCAAACTCCACTGTGACCTTGCCCTTGCGCTTGTTGTCAATGGCCGCTGCCGCTACCTGACTCAGTGCCATGGACAGGCTACGGTCAAAGGTTCCGCCGTCCAGGTCGGTGATGAATTCCGCAACGTCGGTTGCTGCGGCGGTGGTTTCGGGTTTTGCTACTGTGCTCATGGATTGCTCCTGTGGTTGAAAAAATGGTTGTTACGCCGCGACCGCATCCGGCATGTACTTCACAAACGGCAAGGCCTTGATGTGCTTGCCAAAGTGCACGCCGATGGACTCAGCCTTGATGAAGGCCTCGTACTGTTCTTTGGTGACGCTCGGGTAGTGATACACGGCGCCCGCACCGCGCGAGAACTGCACGGCCAGGGTATTGGTGCCGTGGTCGTAGCCCACGCTCTTTACTTGCGAGGACTTGACTGGGTGCAGGGTGATGTGGGGGCGTTTGGGGGTGCTCATGGTGACTCCAGTGGTTACGGGGTGGGGGGTGATGGTTCAGGCCGCTTTGGCTTGCAGCGGATAACGTGACTGGCAGAAGCGCAATACGCGCTCCAGTTCGTCATCGGAGAGCGTGTCAAGGTGCGCGTTCAGTTCCTTGCGGACCTTGCTGATTGGCACTGGCATAACGCTGGTCGTGCCGATAGAGAAGGGCGGATTCTTGGCAATGGTTGTCACCAGTGCTGCCGCTGCGGCGACTGGTGCCTCTTGAATCAGCGTTGAATTAGCCGCTGCCAGGCGCGCAATCTCTGATGCCTCCAGATCGGCCGCTTCCTTGATTTCCTTGGCGCGGCGCTCGACCTGCTGCGCTTCGTGGTGCGTGATGCGCGCTGTGACCGTGTTCTGGAAGTCGTCTACAGCCTTGAGGCAAATGGTCGCAAGGTCAGGCAGGAGTGAAAGCGGGATCGTTGAACGGTCCAACACATACCGCAGATTGGTTTCAATCTTTTCGGCAATGGCGTTGGCGTCTATCTTGGCATTGGCCAATACGGTTGATACCGCGCTGCGCATGCTGTCCAGCGACTTCTTGCCCTTGATGGATCCGGCGAAGTCTGCCGGTATGGTGGGCATATAGGCCTTGCCAATGCGCACATTCAATTCGGCAACATGCAAAAGCAATGCGGCCTTGGCGTCCGTCACGATGCTGGTGCGCAGTTCTTCCTTGCGGTTCTTCACCAGCTTGTCCAGTTCCAGGCGGGTGCGCCGGGCTTCGGCGCTAATGTCGTCAATGGCCTTGAAAAGCTGGTCAATGCTGGCGGTTTGACTCAAAGCGTGCTCTTTGGCTGCAACCAGGCGGGATTCAACGTCTGCGCACCACTTGACGGCCTTCTCGGCGTCTGCAAAGTGTTGGTCGGTGGTGAGCTCTCGGTTGATGCTGCCGAACACGGCCAGGGCATGCTCTTTGTACTGGGCCAAGTTGCTCGCCGTGACCATGCCCGCTACCTCGATGTGCAGCGCGGGCAGGGTTTCCGGGGTGTGGCCCACAACGTCCACGCTTCCCACTGGTGCTGCATAGACGGCCAGGTCTTTTGCAAACGGCTCCCAACCGGCGGTGATTTTGTCGCGCAAGTCTGGGT
>CAZMXB010000425.1:1281-3894 GCA_964569855.1 uncultured Rhodoferax sp. | reverse complement strand
GCTGTCGCTCAGGCTGTCGCCCGCGACCCGCACCGCACGGGTGTCGGGCCCACCGTCACCGCAGACGGCCAGCCAGGCCACCAGAGCGAGCGAAACCAGTCGCATCCTGTATTGCATTCTTGTTCTCCCTTGAGCCAGTCACGCCAATCGCCTCGATGGCGTCTATGGCAGCGATCACGCCGCCTGCATCGTCGGCAGGCGCCATCAATCGGCTTCGATGCTGGGGCAGCGATGACGGGCTGTCAAGGCTGATGAGAGGCAAGGCCGCCCGCAACGATGCAGGCCAGACGTGAAAAAACCCGACCAAGGCCGGGTTCTTTCGGGAGTGGGCCTAGGCCCAGGGCTCAGCGCTTGACGAAGCGCGGCTTGCCGGCGCCGCCTTCAGGGCGCGGACGACGGTCACCGAACGACGGAGCGCCGCCGCCATGGCCACGCGACTCGTTGCCGCGGCGCTCGAAGGCCGGACGGTCACCGAAGCTGCGCTCGCCGCCGGCCGGACGGCCGAAGGACTCACGGCGCTGCTCGCCACCGAAACCACCCTGCGGGCGCTGGTCGCGGCCGGCAAAACCGCGCGACTCGCCGCGGAATTCACCACGCGGCTCGGCACGGTCGCCACCACGGAACTCGCCGCGACCGGCCGGACGGGCATCACCGCGCGGCTCGAAGCGCACGTCGCCGCGCGGCTCGGAGCGGAACTCGCCACGGGGCTGGAAGTCACCACGGCTGGCCGGACGGCCGGAATTGCCACCGAAGCCGCCTTCGCTGCGGCCACCCCAGCCACCGCCACCAGCGCCACCGCGGGAGTTACCACCGCGCGGAGGAGCACCGCGACCATTGCCGCCACGGCCAGCCGGGCGACGGTCGTTGAATTCGTAGACCTGCTTCTTGGGCTCCAGGCCCGGAATGGTCGCGGTCTTGATGACCTGCTGGCTGTAAGCCTCGATCTCGTCGATCTTGCGACGGTCACGGAACTCGGCCATGGTCACGGCCAGACCCTTGCGACCGGCACGGCCGGTACGGCCGATACGGTGGGTGTAGTCCTCGGCCTTGAGCGGCAGGCCGTAGTTGAACACGTGGGTGATCGTCGGCACGTCGATGCCGCGGGCGGCGACGTCGGTGGCGACCAGGATCTGCACCTGGCCGTTGCGCAGCGCCATCAGGCGGCGGGTACGCAGACCCTGGCTCAGGGCACCGTGCAGTGCCACGGCCGAGAAACCGACTTGCTGCAGCTCTTCAGCCAGCGAATCGCACTCGATCTGGGTGCTGGCGAAGACGATCGCCTGGTCGATGGTCGCATCGCGCAGCCAATGGTCAAGCAGCTGGCGCTTGTGTTCCTGGCTGTCACACCAGAACAGCTGCTGCTCGATGCTGCTGTGCTTGTCCTGCGGCGAATCGATCTGCACCTTTTGCGGCGCACGCATCACGCGCTGGGCCAGGCTCTGGATGCGCGGCGCGAAGGTGGCGCTGAACATCATGGTCTGGTGGCGCTGGATGGTCAGCTGGTTGATCTCGGCCAGGTCGTCCGAGAAACCCAGGTCGAGCATGCGGTCGGCTTCGTCAACGACCAGCGTCTGCACGCAGTCGAGATCGATCTGGCCGTTACGGTTCAGGTCAAGCAGCCGGCCCGGCGTGGCGACGACGAGGTTCGCGCCGCGAAGCTCCATCAATTGTTTGCCGAAGGCGGTGCCGCCGACGACGTTGGCGATGCGGATGCCGCGCACGAAACGCACGAGGCTGATCGCTTCTGCCGCGACCTGCGCCGCGAGCTCACGCGTCGGGCACAGCACGAGTACACGTGGGCTTGCGCCAGCGCGACGGCTGCGGGCAGCCTGCTCGCCTTTGGACATGGCGGGCGTTTCCAGCAGTGCATGCAGTGCGGGCAATAGGAACGCCGCGGTCTTGCCGCTACCGGTCTGGCTCGACACCATCCAGTCGCCACCGGCGAGCGCATTGGGGATCGTTTCCGCCTGAACGGCGGTAGGTTGGGTGTAACCGAGCGCAGCGACAGCTTGCAGCAGCGCGGGATTCAGGTTCATGGCTTCAAAGCCATTGACTTCGCCGGATGCTTCGACGTCAGCGTCGATATCCATATCGGCAGACGCGTCAAAACCTGCTTCGTCAGCGGAGGAGGAAAATTCTTGGGAACGGAGGTCGGCAGTCGCCTCAGGCAGCTCAGCGGCTGCGTCGTTGTGGTTGTCGTAATTGTTGTTGTGCAAACTCATATGCTCTCGCGCACGGCCGGAAATGGCGTGCAGCGACCTTATCTTTCAGGACGAATGTTGATCGAAATACGAAGAAAAACGCTTCGACCAACAATCGGAACAAGAGCCGAGTCACCCTATTGCAGGGACTCATCTCACTGAATGGCGACCACCTTTCGGTGTCTGTATTGCACATTCAGGAACATTGCGGGGCGACGCACTAATCAGCGAACACAGTCACTTTCTCAAGCGACAGCTAGTATTTTGGCATGTTGCGGTGCAAAAAGCCAGCATATCGCTGATTATTTGTTGAGCGAATGCTCTGGCACGGGTGGAAGACTACCTTGCGCCAGTGGAGCGCTAGCCCAGCGGACGTGGGTGAGCGGCCGATGATAGGCGGCGAGATATCACC
>CAZMXB010000425.1:0-1271 GCA_964569855.1 uncultured Rhodoferax sp. | reverse complement strand
ATGCTCTCGCACATGTTCAAGCACCGAGCTGGCTTGCGCGCCACACCGCCGGGCTTCATGGCCTGACAACAGCTGTGTTTATGTACACTTATCAGCTTTAAACCTTTATAGGCCGCGGCGCGGAGGAGGAAAGCATGTCCAGATCAAACCGCAGCACCCCGATTAATCCGCAGACTTTGTGGCACACATTACGTTAGGCATCGTCACTACTTCGACCAAAGGCTAAATATGAATTTTGATCTTGCAGCAGCACTCCCGGTCCTAATTCCCAAGGCGCTCGAGTGGGCCGAGCGGCACGCCTCGGAAATACTTGCTACCGGTGAACCCCTTACGGAGCAAGGCTTGGCGCTTGCTAGGCAGGTTGGGGTGGCTAACCCCGAGAAGATTCGACTGTCGTTCGTTACGCAGCTGCCGCTGCCGACCGATCCGATGCTTCGCCAAGCCGCGCTACAGACCGGCCTCCTTGCTCCAGATATGAGCGGTCTTACGCTCGGCCATGGCATCTACATTTGCAATGGTCACAACTCCCCGCGCCTGCTGTCGCACGAATGCCGCCACGTGCACCAGTACGAGCAAGCCGGATCGATCGCAGCATATCTACCCAAGTATCTTCAGCAAATCGTTCAATTCGGCTACGCCTATGCGCCTTTTGAAGTCGACGCACGCGTACACGAAACAGCCGCCTAACCCCTCCTTCAAACGGATGCCTTGCGCCGCCGCTCCGGTCAAACGTTAAACCGCAGAAAAACCTGATGACACTATCTCCCAGCGAAGAGCAGCAAGAGATGCGCCATGCCCACTTTGACGGGGCGCCGGGAATCCTGGTATCCGGCCTCGTCTGGATTGCGGCCGCATTGGTGTGCTATCAGCTTGGGATAAGCAAGGCCGTGTGGACGTTGCTCATCGGCGGCGCGCTGATTCATCCGATCAGCCTCATCGTTACAAAAGCGGCGGGACGACCCGCGAAGACCAGCAAAGGCAATGCGCTGAACCAGCTTGCGATGGCGTCGACCCCCTGGCTTATCGTCTGCTGCGCGATGGCCTATGGCCTGTTCCTTCTGAAGGCGGAGCTGTTTTTCCCGGCAATGATGGCAACGATTGGAAGTCGCTACCTTATCTTTGTAAGTGTTTTTGGCAGACCCATTTTCTGGGTGCTGGGAGCGAGCCTGATTGTCGCTGCCAATCTCACGTTCTTCCTGATGGTTTCGCCGGCAGTTGCCGCAGGGCTCGGTGGATTGATTGAGATTCTGTTTGCTTTTCTGGTGTTTTCG
>CAZMXB010000424.1:0-3899 GCA_964569855.1 uncultured Rhodoferax sp. | reverse complement strand
TTTCGCCATTTGGAGGAAATGATGCAGGAGCGCGGAGTCATTTTTTATTGGTCATTCCACAGTGCATCGGTGGGCCCTGAAAATTCTGCCAATCATGGCGCTCATTTTTCGTCACTGTAAACGCCAGGTTGGTAATAGCTGGAGGTTGGATGAGACCTATATCAAGGTTGGCGGCCAGTGGAAACATTTGTAGCGCGCTGTCGACAAGAGCGGCGATACGGTGCACTTCCTCCAGACTGCCAGGCGGGACCAGGCTGCAGCACGGCGTTACCTGGAGCGTGCCATCAATTTGTATGGCTTACCCGAAAAAATCACCATAGACAAGAGCGGAGCCAACACCGCTGCCATTCGCAGCGTCAATGAGGATGCCTGCCTTGATGTTGAATTGCGCCAGTCAAAATTCCTGAACAACATGGTTGAGCAGGATCACCGGGCAGTCAAACGCATCACCGCCCCGATGCTGGACTTCAAGTCATTTTGGAGCGCACAAAAACGGATTGCCGGCATCGAGACCATGCATATGGTGAAGAAGGGGCAGTTGCACTGCCCCAATGGACAATCTAGGTCCGCAGCAGATCTGTTTTACAGCCTCGCATTTTGATTTCAGGCGTCAAATGAGATCAAGCTGAACCCTCCGACCTTATCGCGACAAGACCCGGTTTAGCGCCGCGACTTGGACTGGTCCTTCTTGCGCCAGTAGCCGAACTCATCCTCGTGTACTTCAACATCAACTTCCATGACGCGGGTCTGCAGCCGCTCCTGCACATCTGTTACGGCCTGGTTGTAAATGCTGGGGCCTACTTCTTCCAGGAAAAATCCAAGCAAGGCAGCTGCCGCGATATTTCCAATCCGCTCATCCATGTTTTCCTGAAAATACCGCTCAATGGATTCGACAGCTTGCTTTTTTGCTTCTTTGGAGATTTCAATAGTCATGGTCAGATTTTGCCGCAACCTCCACCGAATTTAGACTTTTCCTGTGTCGCTGAACTTCCTGAACAGGGTGACACAATTGCCGTACCGACCAAGCCCTGTATCCCAACAGCCGTGCCGGCAGGAAGAGAATTGTCTTGATCATTACCCGCCACGCGACATGCCAAATCAGCAGAAACAGCATGCACCAGTCGACCAGCGCCAACAGAGCGTTCGTGGGATCAGGACTGGTGGGCGACAACGGTGACGGTGTCCAACGTCACAACGGTGTGAGCGCGTTCCGCTTGCTCCAGGCTTGCATTCTGCGCAGTGGTGTTGAAGGACATCAGCATGGTTCCGTTGGTCACAACGGTCAGCAAGGCTGCCAGGGCAATGGACGCCAAACGGGTTGTAAACGAAATTCTCATCAGTCTCTCCAGCTGGGACCACCCTGTGTGGCCCGTTGAAGAGAATGTAGAAGACATGGAAAGCGATTGCACTGGCGTTGCGACGAACTGCAAAAGGGCGCGATTTCCAGCGCAATATCTCTGACGAACCGCGGCATGGTTAGCGTCCATTGGGTTCCTCAAGGGCGTGGCCAGCTTCGATCAGTTTCTTTTTGTCAATGTGTGACGGCACCCATTGGGAGTGCAACTCCCCTCTTCCCGTAAGATGGTCAGGCGATCATTTTGGAGCTCCAGTGGCCACGCTTTCCCCTGACTTTGAACAACAACTCGAAGCTTTTCTGAAGCTTGTCGGCAAACAGGCATTTGCCAACGCCTCCCTCGACGCCTTTACCGACTGGTTCGCCTTTGCCGCGCCTAAGGTATTTCCGGCCTTGACCAGCCAGGTCGCGGATGATCCGCAAGAACTCAAGAGTTTTTTGCGCATGGCGGCCAAGAATCTGTATGCCGATTTTCCTCAGCCTGCGCTGGATCTGCATGCCCCAGGGCGAACCAAGCTCGGACGAAACGACCCGTGCGATTGTGGGTCCGGCCTCAAATTCAAACAGTGCTGCGGCAGTTCGGCCATGCCGCCGCTGTTTGGGCAGCTGAACCTGCTGCGCTATGTGCTCGATGCCTTCCCCAAATCAAGACTGCTGCCGGTTGCTGCCAGTAACGCCTCTGTGGACGCAGTTGCCGATACTGCCTACCAATGGCTGCAGGAAGGCGCTGCCCCGAGGGCCGCCGCACTGCTGGAGCCGTACTTCACCAATAAACCTATTTTGCTCAGTTAGCCCCACCCCAACCGCCACAAACGTAGACTCCATGCGGGTTGCGAGGTAATTTGAGGGGACACCAAATGGGTGAAATAGATTTTGTACAAAACCAGACCAGCCAAGCCTGCGGGGAGACCATCGACGAGTACGAACGAATGGGCAATAAGGCACTTCGCGTGCAGACACCAGGGGGTGTGTTTGAGGTTCAATGGAACAACGAAGGCAAAGCCACTGCCATGGGTCAACTGGCCTTCTTTGCCGAGTTCTTGCAGATGAGTGGCCTGTTTGAGCACTGGTTGCACAGTTGCCCCTTGCGCTACACCAGTCCCAACGCCCCCGAAGTTGTTGACGTCTTGGGCACATGGCTGTTGGGTATATTGGCGGGGCAAGATCGCTACGCCCATATCGGCTCGCTGCGTGGCGATGGTGTGGCCCCCGAAGTCTTGGGCATGGGCAAAATCATCGGAGACGATAGTTTGCGCCGAGCCCTGGCAGCAATAGCCCCCGCGCCCAAGGCCAAACACAGCGCAGAAGAACGCGCCGCCCAGCAAGCCCAGGCTTTGCAAGCTGAACAATGGATGCAGGCGCAATTACGCCACTCCATTGCCCAAGTCACAAAAACCGGCTGGATACTGGACTGTGACACCACCGTCAAGGTGCTCTATGGCCACCAAGACGGCGCAGTGGTGAGCTACAACCCGCACAAGCCGGGACGACCCAGCCACATCATCCACACCTACTGGATCGGCAACCTGCGTCTGGTGCTCGATGCCCAGTTGCAAGCAGGCAATCGGCACAGCCCCTCGTACGGACGAACGGGCCTCAAAACTTTGCTCCAAAGCCTGCCTGCCGATGAACGTCCAAAGCTTGTCAGAGGCGACTGTGCCTATGGAAGTGAAGGCGAAATGCTCCAGCTCGAAGAGCTCCAGCAGCCCTACCTGTTCAAGCTGCGCCAGACGGCCGGTGTCAAGCAACTCATCAAACGCCAGTGGGCGCGTGAAGACTGGAGCGACATGGGCCAGGGCTGGAGGGGCCTTGAGGCCGAGCTGCGCCTGTCGGGCTGGAGTACCAAACGTCGGGTCATCGTGATGCGCCGCCAGCGAAAAACTGATCTGGTGTTAGAGCAAAAGAGCAAGAATTCCAAGGGTCAAATTGACCTGCTCTTCGTAGACGAGAACGAACCCGTCAAGAGTTGGGAGTATGCGGTGCTGGTGAGCAACGCCGACTACGAGTTGGTACAAATCGGACAACTCTACCGTGACCGTGCGGACTGTGAGAACGGCTTTGACGAGATCAAAAACCAGTGGGGCTGGGGTGGCTACAGCACCCAAGACATTGAGCGCTGCGCGTTAAGCGCTAGGGCTGTGGCGCTGGTTTACAACTGGTGGAGTTGGTATGTGCGCCTGGCCAACCCGAAATCCCGCATGGAGGCCAAGACCAGCAGGCCCAAGCTGCTCAGTGGGCTGGGAAAACTCACCAGCCACGCCAGAGTCAACAAAATAGTGCTCGTGCTGACCCACGAAGCCGCCACCCACATCAAGACCATGCTTGCCAATGTGCGCGCGGGTATTGAGCATATTCGGAGTGCTGCGCCGCAGTTGACGGGGGCACAACGCTGGTACGCGCTGGCGCGCTACATCGCCGACAAAATCCTGGCCTTTGTACCCAATACCCCCATTCCCGCAGTCGTCGCTACGGGCTAACTGAGGAAAATAGGTTGATGCGATCCGCCAGTGTGAACGACAGCAGCACCACCAACAGGACGATGCCG
>CAZMXB010000423.1:0-3904 GCA_964569855.1 uncultured Rhodoferax sp. | reverse complement strand
CCGGACAGGCTGGTCAGTGCATCGGCGCCGGCCAGCAGCTTCATCTCGTATTGCTCCAGATTGGCCCGGCGCGACAAGTCCTCGGCGCTCTCGAATGGCCCCTGAAGTCGGGTCTCCACAATGCGTTGTGCGGAGCTTGACTTCAAACCGCTGATCAAACGCAATCCAAGCCGAACCGCCGGCGCGTGTGGCAGGTCTTCCAGCGTGGCATCCACATCGCTGAACATGACGTCGACTGCACGCACCTCCACCTGGTGGCGTTTGGCGTCCTGCACCAGTTGGCTCGGTGAATAGAAACCCAGCGGCTGTGAATTGAGCATGGCCGCCAGAAACGCCGCTGGCTCCGCATGTTTGATCCAGCAGGAGGCGTACACCAGCAGGGCAAAGGAGGCGGCATGGGACTCCGGAAACCCGTACTCGCTGAACCCTTTGATCTGCTCAAAGATCTGCAGCGCAAAGTCCCGCTCGTAGCCGCGCTCGGTCATGCCATTGACGATGCGGTCGAAATACTGCTCCAGTCCCCCCTTGCGCTTCCAGGCCGCCATGGCCCGTCGCAAACCATCGGCCTCACCGGCAGTAAAGCCGGCTGCCAGCATGGCGACCTGCATCACCTGTTCCTGAAACACCGGCACCCCCAGGGTTCTGCCCAGAGCCTCTTCCAGTGCCGCGCTGGGGTAGGACACGGCTTCCTTGCCCTGGCGCCGGTTCAAGTAGGGGTGCACCATGCCACCTTGTATGGGACCAGGGCGCACCAGGGCGACTTCAATCACGAGGTCGTAAAAGCACCGGGGTTGCAACCTTGGCAGCATACCCATCTGTGCCCGTGACTCAATCTGGAAAACCCCGACCGTGTCGGCCTTGCAGATCATGTCGTAGGTGCTCGGGTCCTCCACCGGAATGTCCTGCATCTGGAACTCAAAGCCGCGGCGCATGCTGATCAATTCCAGCGACTTTCGGATGGCGGTCAGCATTCCCAGGGCCAGCACATCCACCTTGAGCAGACCCATGGCATCGAGATCATCCTTGTCCCACTCGATGACCGTTCGATCTTCCATGGCGGCCGCTTCGATCGGCACCATGCGGGACAGGGGACCCCGTGTCAGCACAAAGCCGCCCGGGTGTTGCGAGAGGTGGCGCGGAAAACCCATCAGTTGCCGGGTCAGTGTCATCAACTGTCGCACGTCGAGGTCCTGTGGAGACAGACCGAGTTCCACCAGCTTGTGTTCATGGACGTCCCGCCCATCCCACCAGCGGTGCGCCTTGGCCAGTTGCTCCAGAATGGCCAGATCAAAGCCCAGGGCCTTGCCGACATCGCGGATCGCCGACTTGGGACGGTAGGAGATCACGACCCCGGTCAGGGCAGCGCGGTCCCGACCGTACTTCTGGTACAGGTACTGGATCACTTCTTCCCGGCGCTCATGTTCAAAGTCGATGTCAATGTCGGGTGGCTCATTGCGTTCTTTGGATATGAAACGCTCGAACAGCACCGACATCCGGGCAGGATCGACCTCCGTCACTCCCAGGCAGTAACAAACAGCAGAATTCGCAGCCGACCCCCGACCCTGGCACAGGATGTGGCGCGAGCGGGCAAAAGAGACGATGTCGTAGACCGTCAGGAAATACTGCTCATAGTGCAGTTCAACGATCAACGCCAGTTCGTGTTCAATCTGGTGCTGGACCTTGGCCGTCATGCCCTCGGGCCAACGCCGCCCCGCCCCTTCATAGGTGGCCTTGCGCAGATAGGACTCCGGAGTTTCACCCACCGGCACCACTTCCTGGGGGTACTGGTAGCGCAATTCCTCCAACGAGAAGTTGCAGCGTTCAGCCACGTTAAGCGTCTGCGCCAACAGGTCGTCTGGAAACGCCTGGGACAGGCGCAACCGGCTGCGCAAATGCCGCTCGGCGTTCTGTTGCAGATCCAGACCACATTCGGTCAGTGGCTTGCAGACCCGGATCGCCGTCATCACGTCCTGCAAAGGCTTGCGCGAACGCAGATGCATGTGCACATCCCCCACGGCCACCAGGCCCATGGCGGTGGCCTCACTGAGGTTTCTGAGCTTGTACAACCAGATCTCGTCATCCAGGGTGCGCAACTGTTCCACCCCCAGCCAGCAACGCCCCAGGAATTGCTGCAAGGTCCATTGCCCCAGGGTGAGCAATTGCTCCGGCGTGCTGCTGCGATTCGGTGACACGATGGCCAGGCAGTCGGTGAGTTCATTGCCAGCCAGATCCGACTGCAGCAAGCGGTAGGTTCCCTTCTTCCCGGATGCCCGGCGTAGCCGGGTGATGAATTCACACAGGTTGCCGTAACCATTGAGGTTGCAGGCCAGCACCACCAGATTGAAGGCTGGGTCACATTCCACCTGGAACTGCGATCCGATCAGGAGTTTGAGTCCGCAGGCCTTGGCCTGCACATGGGCCCGCACGATCCCGGCCATGGTGCATTCATCGGTGATGGCCAGGGCTGCGTACCCCAGCTCCTGGGCACGCAGTACCAGTTCTTCCGGTTTACTGGCACCCCGCAAAAACGAGAAGTTGGAGAGGCAGCGCAATTCGGCATAGCCGGGCAGGCTGGAGGGGAGACTGGACATGGTGCAAATGCAAACCGCAAGAGCGGTAATGGCACGGGTTCAGGCAAAGAGCCCATGCAAGTACCAGGACGCCATCTCCCCCTGCGGCAGCCGCTGCTGAAAAATCCACAGCGCCCCCGCATACGGACTCAAGGCCACCCAGTAGTCGCGTGCCACATTCAGATTGCGCTGGCCCTTGTCGTCCGTCACCCGATGCCACCAGCCCGCTTCAACGCGCTCGGGGCCCAGCAGCAATTGCAGCGGCCCCTGGTACAGCGGATGCTCGTCCTTGACGTCGAGTTTGAGGGGTGTGCGCAGGATCCAGCTGGGTTGGGGTCCCGGAACCTGGCGCACCCGGGTGGTGGGTCGTTTGGCATTCATGGGTTGCCAGCGGTTCATCCATTCCATGCGCAGGTCTTCCGTCAGCACCGGGCGCAGTACCCGTTTCTTGCCCAGCCGTGCCTCGATACGCTCCAGGACCCGATCAAGGGCTTCGCCGGTCTCTCTGGGGTCGGGCAGCAACGACAGGCTGCTCTCCAGCAGGGGCATGACCTCGGTGGCACTCAGTACCAGGTCACCCGCCGGGGCGAGCAACTGGACCTTGGCCAGGTTCTCGCTCAGGAGGCGTGTCAGGTGTTCCACGTTCTGCGTGGCCTGGGCCGTGCGCACCGTGATCTGGCCGCCATCACCCGCATCGCGCGCGCGCATGGCGTCATGGCACCAGTGCAGGGTGAAGGCGGTGACCCCGCAATGGCGTGCGGCCAGCCAACCCCCCATTTGCACCAACAAGCGGCGTGCACCGAACATCAGGCCGGGGGCAGTATCGACCCGACCCGGCAGTTCCAGTTTGGCAGTGAAGGTTTCTGGCAACTCGACCCAGGGATAGCCTTCAGGGCGCAGGCCATAGGCCTGGTCCAGGGCCAGCAGCAGTTCACTGTCAAAACGCCGGCTGATGCCACCCCGCGGCAACTTGCGGACATCGGCCAGGGTCCTGCAACCCAATCGGGCGAGGGTCGCACCATGCTTTTTCACCGCATCGATGCAGGCATAGGGCAAAGGGTCCAGGACTTGGTTCAACGGTTGGGCGAATCCATCGCGTATTCCGACACGGGCACACGCAAGGGCGGCCAAACTGGTGGGTGCCCAGGCCCATTGGGATACGCCCAGCTCGGTGGCGCCCGTCTCCACCAAGGCGTGCAGGGTCTCCTCGCCACCGAACAAACGCAGACTCTGGGCGACCGCCAGCAATACCACTTGGTCCCTACACGCCACCTGGGGGGTGAACTGCAAGGCCCAAACGGCAAGACCGGTGCGGTCAATGGGCAGCGAGTTGT
>CAZMXB010000422.1:0-3909 GCA_964569855.1 uncultured Rhodoferax sp. | reverse complement strand
ACCGCCGGCAGTGATCATGCCTTTGTAACGCTCCAGCATGGCTGGAACTTGTTCGCTCTGATCCGGGTGGATCATGAGAATGATTTCATAGTGACGCATTGATACTCCTTTTGGGTATCCCACTTAGGTTTTAAGGGGGTTAAGAAAAGCTGCCCTCAGCGTCGAATTGAGGTGCAGCAAGGCGAAGCCCAAGATTATAGCCTGACGAATTACATACTGGCAAATTGACCGTCTGCAATGGGTTCAG
The DNA here is from genome assembly GCA_964569855.1 of uncultured Rhodoferax sp. GTDB lineage: Bacteria > Pseudomonadota > Gammaproteobacteria > Burkholderiales > Burkholderiaceae_C > Allorhodoferax. The sequence continues at coordinate 3,662 of CAZMXB010000422.1, read as the reverse complement.
GGCGCGTCACGGCGCTGACCAGAACGGCAGCCACCAAGCCCGCCGAAACACCGAAAACACCGGCCGACACAGGCTGAATGCCCCACCAGAGCCCGTCACCGGCAAGTCCCAACCCGTTGCGCACAACCGGCAAATTGATTGCCATGTAATAAATTGTCACGCCCAGCCCTGCCAACATCCCTGACACGGCTCCGGCGCGTGTCGTGCCTTTCCAGAAAATACCCAATACCATGACGGGTACGAATGCTGCACCAGCCAGTGAAAACGAGGCCGACACCAGGTACAGGATGCCAGCCGGGCGTTGTGCTGCGGCGTACGCAGCAATCAGGGCGACCACCAACAAGGCAAACTTGGACCACATTACGCGGCGCATCGCCTGTGCCTTGTCGTCATCACCTTCAAAGTACATGTCATGGGCCATGGCATTGCCGATGGTCAACAACAATCCGTCCGCTGTACTGAGTGCCGCAGCCAGAGCCCCCGCAGCCACCAGCACGGACACGACGTAAGGCAGTCCGCCGATTTCCGGCGTCGCCAACATGACCAGATCAGCGCCTATCTTCAATTCCGCAAACTGCAGGATTCCGTCCCCGTTCACATCGGACACCGTGAGGAGGGTGGGGTCTCGCGCCCACTGCGCGACCCAGGCGGGAAGACCGTCAAAAGGCTGGCCCACCAAGTGCGCCATGACTTCGTACTTGACCAATACCGCCAACGCCGGGGCTGACAGGTACAACAAGGCAATGAAAAACAGCGACCAGGCCACCGAAGTGCGCGTCTCTGCCACCGTAGGCGTTGTGTAGTAACGGGTCAACAGATGGGGCAGCCCGGCGGTACCCACCATCAGGCAGAACATCAGGGCCAGGAAATTCAAACGTGAGTTGTCAAAAATTTCCCGTTGCTCCGCAGAGCCCTGCGGATCACCAGCAAAGGGTGTGGTGTGAGGGGGCATGCCTCCCAAAGGTCTGGCCCGTGCCCAGTTCTCAGCCATCGCGCGGGTCCAGCTTTCGCGGGCGGCGTTGACATCTTTGGGTAAGGCGGCGAGTTCGCGTCGCAAAGCAATCGCGCGTTCATCCTCCGCTTTCCTGTCGCCCAGAGCGCCCAATTGGCGACGCAACTCCTGGCGCTCCGCTTGCAGAGACCGGTCCACATCCAGAAGCTTTTCTTCGTAAGAGCGGGCGCGCCGCGCGTACTCCTCAATCACTTGTTGTTCCGCAGGGGATTGCACCAGTTGCCGTTCCATCTCGGCAATTTTTTGCAGTTGCTGCCCGTATGCCAACGGCGCCAACGGGTTACCCACTTGTTTATACGCAAGCCATGACACCGGGATCAGAAACGCGAGAATGATGACGACGTATTGCGTGACCTGGGTCCAGGTCACCGCCCGCATGCCTCCCAGGAAAGAGCAGACCAATACGCCGCCCAAGCCCAGCAGGATGCCAATTTCAAAGTGGACGCCGGTTAAACGCGATGTAATCAGGCCCACACCATAGATCTGCGCCACAACATAGGTGAAGGAACACAAAACAGCTGCCAGCGCTGCAATCATGCGCGGCCACCGTCCGCCAAACCGAACTGCAAAATAGTCGGGTACCGTATACAACTTCATGCGTGCCAGGTACGGGGCAACCAAAAGTGCGACCAGGCAAAAACCACCAGTCCAACCCAGGACGTAGGCAAGGCCACCGGGTTGCCCGCCGAGTCCCGAAAAACCTTGAAGGTACAACCCCCCTGCCAGGCTGATGAATGACGCAGCACTCATCCAATCCGCTGCGGTCGCCATGCCGTTGTACACCGCAGGAATGCGCCGACCGGCCACGTAATACTCTGACGCGTCGGCAGTACGGCCATAGACGCCGATGACTGCATACAGAATCAGCGTTGCCGAGAGAAAAATGCCGGCGACCCACACCTTGGACATTCCAAAATGTTCCGCAAACGCCAGGGCCAGAAGGAACACCAGCAGACACACAACATACCAGGCGAACCGCTTGTGCAAAGAGCGTCGGTGTGCGGCATAAGACAACTGGTCAAAACCGTCCTCGGGATTTTCACGGCGGTTTGCGCGCCACGCATAGACCGCAACAATGCCAATAAATACCAAAACCGAGCCTTGCGCGGCGAACCAGAATCCAACTGGCCAGTCAGCAAATCCGAACTGGAGGTCGTGGGCAAAAAAGACGACTCCGAACGACACCACAAACCACAGTGTCAACAGGCCCGCGTGCAGGCCCCAGTGGTGTGATTCGGCCCTCCGTGTCATTGCGTTCCGAGTTGCTGCCAGGTTGCAATCACAGAGTCTGGATTCAGCGAAATGGACGAAATGCCTTCGTCCACCAACCATTGGGCGAAGTCAGGGTGGTCGCTGGGGCCCTGACCGCAGATTCCAATGTATTTGCCCTGCCTCCTGCAAGCAGCAATGGCCAAACTGATAAGCGCCTTGACCGCTGGATCGCGCTCGTCAAAGTCAGCAGCCAGCAACTCCAAACCCGAATCGCGATCAAGCCCCAGGGTAAGCTGGGTCAGGTCATTGGAGCCAATCGAGAAGCCATCAAAATACGCAAGAAACTGCTCGGCCAGTATGGCGTTGCTGGGGATCTCGCACATCATGATGAGCTTCAATGCGTTTTCGCCGCGCTTCAAGCCGTGCTTGCCCAAGAGTTCGGTCACCTTCCTCGCCTGGCCAAGGGTGCGTACAAACGGCACCATGACCTGCACATTGTTGAGCCCCATGTCATTGCGAACACGCTTGAGGGCCTCACACTCCATCGCGAATGCCTCGCCGAACTCGGTACTCACATAACGTGCGGCACCCCGAAAACCCAACATTGGATTTTCTTCTTCCGGTTCATAGCGGCTGCCGCCGATCAGCTTGCGGTACTCGTTGCTCTTGAAATCGGACAACCGCACGATGACGGGTTTGGGCCAAAACGCCGCCGCAATGGTGGCAATGCCCTCGGCGACACGGTCCACGTAAAAAGCGCGGGGTGAAGCATGCCCCCGTGCCACCGATTCGACGGCTTTCTTCAGGTCGGCGTCCACATTGGGGTAGTCCAGGATGGCCTTGGGATGTACACCAATGTTGTTGTTGATGATGAATTCGAGCCTTGCCAACCCCACGCCTTCATTGGGTAACTGGCAGAAGTCAAACGCCAGTTGCGGATTGCCCACATTCATCATGATCTTGACCGGGCTCTGCGGCATGGTGCCGCGCAGCACTTCGGTCACTTCGGTTTCCAGCAAGCCATCGTAGATAAAACCGGTATCACCCTGCGCACAACTGACGGTGACCAGCATGCCTTCCTTGAGCACATCAGTGGCATGGCCGCAACCTACAACGGCCGGGATGCCCAACTCGCGTGCAATGATGGCCGCATGGCAGGTCCGGCCGCCACGGTTGGTGACAATGGCCGAAGCCCGTTTCATGACCGGCTCCCAGTTGGGATCGGTCATGTCGGTCACCAGAACATCACCGGCCTGGACCTTGTCCATCTCGCTGATGTTGTGAACAATGCGCACCGGGCCGGTTCCGATCTTCTGGCCAATCGCACGTCCTTCCACCAACACCGTACCGGAGCCCTTGAGCTTGTAGCGGTATTCGGCCTGGTTACCAGCCTGGCTCTTCACGGTCTCAGGCCGGGCCTGCAGGATGTAAAGCTGGC
>CAZMXB010000421.1:0-3922 GCA_964569855.1 uncultured Rhodoferax sp. | reverse complement strand
AACGCCTTTCGTATTTGCCCGCCGTGACCCTTTCGCACTGGGTTGTAGGAGCGCATTTCAATCGCCGCCGGGTAACCTCCGTACGGTACCTTCTTGAACGATACGTCCTTGGGGATGTCCACCACGACCGGTCCCGGCCGGCCGCTGCGCGCAATGTGGAACGCCTTCTTCAGGGTCGCGACGATGTCGCGCGCATCCTTGACCAGAAAATTGTGCTTGACGATGGGTCGGGTAATTCCCACTGTGTCACATTCCTGAAATGCATCCAGACCGATGGCATGGGTCGGAACCTGCCCGGTGATGATGACCATCGGAATACTGTCCATGTAGGCGGTTGCAATGCCGGTAACAGCGTTGGTCACACCGGGTCCGGAGGTCACCAAGGCGACCCCGACCTGCCCGGTAGCACGCGCATACCCGTCTGCAGCATGTACGGCGGCCTGTTCGTGGCGAACCAGAACGTGTTGGATGGTGTCTTGTTTGTAGAAGGCGTCGTAAATGTGCAGCACGGCACCGCCCGGGTAGCCCCAGACGAAGGAAACCCCTTCAGCTTGCAGGCACTTGACGAGAACTTCAGCTCCACGCAATTCGTGGCTTGCAGAGGACTTACCAGTTTGATTGGCAGCGGACGCTGACGCGATTTCAGCTTTTGAAATTTCCATGATGAACCTTTGTGATTTTCTCTAACGAAAAACCTTGGGTGCCCCTTCGCAACACTCTTGTGGAGACGCGTCGGGACTTAGGACTAAGGCCATGGACGCATTGAATGCTGCGCCGGACCAAAACCCGTTTGCCTTTTATTTGCAGGGAGGATTATCGCACCGACTTGACGCTCACGATTCAAACGTCGTTCAACTTTCGCACGATGAGAGTGCGATAAACTACCCAAACCGCGCGCTCAAACTCGCTTTGGTGCAATTGAATCCCAGCAATCCTCCTTCAAATCTGCTTTTTATTCTTGGCTACCGACCGCGAACTGTCCGATTTTTTGAAAAGCGTTGAAAAACGCGCATTCAAGCGATCCGTGTACCACGTGCGCAACGATGAGTCGGCGTTGGACATTGTCCAGGACAGCATGATGAAGCTTGCTGAACACTACGGTCACAAACCCGTTGAAGAGCTTCCAATGTTGTTCCAGCGCATTCTCTCGAACTGCACGCTGGATTGGTTCCGCCGCCAAAAGACGCAAAAGGCTCTGTTTTCGACGATGAGCGACTTTGAATCCCCTGGCGAAGACCTGGATTTTGATTTATTGGAAACCTTGCATGCAACCGGCGGCGGGGAGCAAAACGAAAGTGCCGAGTCGCAGACCGAACGGGCACAAACATTGCGTGAAATCGAAATTGAGGTTCAACAGCTGCCAGCGCGTCAACGGGAGGCCTTTTTAATGCGTTATTGGGAGGAAATGGACGTTGCTGAAACGGCGGCAGCCATGGGCTGTTCACAGGGCAGTGTCAAAACGCACTGTTCCAGGGCAGTTCACGCTTTGGGAAAAGCCTTGAGCGCAAAAGGAATACGACTATGAAAACACTCAACCCAACTTTCACCGAGAACTACCAGGACCGATTGGGCCGCACCATTGCAGCGCGCTTGTCGGATGCCAGCCAAGATCTGCCCAGTGACATTTCCGAGCGCCTCAAGGCAGCACGCATGTCGGCGCTGGCCAAGCGCAAAGTCGTCAAGTTACAGGCAACGTCGAACGTCAACTCGAACGGCGCCAGTGCTACCCTGAGTCAAAGCGGTCCGGAAAACAGCCGTTGGTCGCGTTTGGGTGCCTTTATTCCTCTGGTCGCGTTGGTTTTGGGTTTGCTTGCCATTGCAGTGGTTCAAGAACAGCGTCGCGTTGATGAGATTGCTGCGGTCGATTTGGAACTGTTGGTAGACGAACTGCCTCCTGCGGCCTACACCGACCCCGGCTTTTTGCATTACCTGAATGCAAATCGTGGCGACTAGAGCTGGCGTCGTGACCCATGCCCATCGATGATTCAGTGCGCAACGTCCGGCCGCGTCGCACATCCGCTAGCTTCCAAATGATGTTGGAGAGGGCATCGCTGTGTTTGGCACTATCCCTGGCATTGGTTTCGTGCTCGCAGAAACCTGCTGATCGTGGCGCCGCCGGTCCGGCGCAAAGTGCATCCTCTCCGGCAGTGAGCGTGGTGATCGCAGGCCCGAAATGGCAGGAATTGAGCCAAGGCCAGCAGCACATCCTGAAACCCTTGTCCACCACTTGGAATTCACTTCACGCAACCAGCAAGAGCAAGTGGATTGCCATCGCGCAAAGTTATCCGTCCCGCAGTCCGGCCGAACAACTCAGAATGCAGGAGCGCATGGTCGAATGGGCGGCCCTCACTCCGGTGGCACGGGAGCGCGCCCGTCTCAACTTCGCCGAAACCAAGAAGCTGTCCCCAGCCGAACGCGCGGCAGATTGGGAAACGTACCAGGGCCTTAGCGCACAGGAAAAAAAGGCCTTTGCAAAAGTAGACAACCACAACCCAACCGGGGCGGCCGTCGCAACCAGCACCATTCAGCGGGACAAGCTGACACCGGTTCCGGTAACCCGTCATACGCCCGTCAATGATGACGCCTCGGTTGCCACCAGACCCAGCCTCAATCCCAAGACACTGCTTCCGACTCCAGCGCCGCAGCCAGAGCCCCTCGTCGCGCCCGTCGCAGCGCCGGCGCACGCGCAAGATGGTCCATCCGACGGTCAGTTGCTGGACAAGAGTCTGACCATCAACTAAGCGGAAAGTTGCCGGCGACCGGCAGCATGGCAGCAGTCAATGTGCACCTACAATGCCGCACCGTTCTGGCTCCGTATGTTGCAAATTGAAATGACCACCCCGGGATTATGGCGCCGCATGGCGTGTTGGCTTTATGAAGGCATGTTGCTGTTTGGAGTGGTGTTCCTTGCCGGTTACCTGTTCAGTACCCTGAGCCAAACCCGAAACGCGCTGGACAACCGCAACGCCCTGCAGGCCTTCATTTTCGTGATCTTTGGTATTTACTTTGCTTGGTTTTGGGCCAAGGGCCAGACCCTGGCGATGAAAACCTGGAACATCCGCATCGTCGGATTGGACGGCAAAGCCATTACGCAGTTGCGCGCCCTGGGACGGTATGCCTTGAGCTGGCTCTGGTTTTTGCCCCCCCTGATCGTCCTTTCACCCTTTCAACTCAGCGGCGGCGAGTCGGTCGTGATCATCATCGGCTGGGTCATTGTCTGGGCTTTACTCAGCCGGTTCCACCCGCAGGGTCAGTTCTGGCACGATGCCATGGCGGGCACCCGCCTGATCAACTCGCTGCCCCTGAGCCGCTAAGAATCCTATATTCCGTGCAGTCCACCGATTCCACGACCCCGGTCAATCCACAAAAGGACCGCAAGGGCCTGAGCCGGGTCTGGCACGCCACGGGTTACTCACTGGCAGGGCTGCGCGCCGGCTGGGGAGAAGCCGCCTTCCGTCAGGAGGCAATAGCTGCATTGATACTGCTCCCCGCCGCCTTCTGGTTGGGCCAGACCTGGGTGGAAACCACCCTGCTGGCGGCCAGTGTGGTGATGGTGATGGTGGTGGAACTGCTCAACACGGCGGTGGAAACCGCCATAGACCGCATTGGCCCCGAGTGGCACGACCTGTCCAAGCGCGCCAAGGACATGGGCAGCGCCGCCGTGCTGCTGAGCCTGCTGCTGTGTCTGGGCATCTGGGCGGCTGCGCTGGTCCACCGCTTCGTTTGATTTATACCGCTGACTCGTCCTGCTCGCCGGTGCGGATGCGCACCACCCGCTCCACACTGGTGACAAAAATCTTGCCGTCACCGATCTTTCCGGTATGGGCCGCCTTGACGATGGCGTCTACGCAGCGGTCCACGTCTTCGCTCTTTACCACCACTTCCACCTTGACCTTGGGCAGGAAGTCGACCACATATTCGG
>CAZMXB010000420.1:2223-3926 GCA_964569855.1 uncultured Rhodoferax sp. | reverse complement strand
CGAGATCCACTTGCCGGCGGCGAGGTCGGTCGCGAACACCGTCGAGGTGTGCGGGACGGTGCAGACGTACGGGCCGCCGTTGGCGATCACGAGGGAGGCCGGGGCCGTGGTCGTATAGCCCGTCGCCGTCGCCCAATTGGTCGGCGCGGACCAGGGCGACGGGCCGGTGACGATGGAGGTGGACGGCGTCAGACCGTCCAGCGCCTGGGTCTGGCCGTCGTCGGTCGACCACGCCGCGCTGAAGGAGTTGGCGGTGTCGGCCCAGACCGGCGGGAAAGCGCCTGCGTCATCGGAGACCAGCGGGAACGGGTGCGGGGTCGTCAGGGCGGACGTCGTGTAGACCGTCGCCGGCGTCACCGTCTGGTTCAGATAGAACCGCAGTTCCGCGATCGCCGCGCCGCCGTTTCGGCTTCGCGACGGCATCGCGCCGGGGAAGTAGAGAATGCCAGCAGCCAAAGCGGTTGCTCCATGCGCAAAGGCCCGCGCGGGGCGTGATGTCGGAGGGGTGGCGGTCTAGCCAGCGCGAGGCGCTTCAGGCAGAATGGCGAGATGGCAGACGTCACGAAGCCCGCGACCCCGACCGAACACGTGCTGACGATCCTGTTCGGGCTTCCGATCCTCTACGGCGCGTTCGAGTTCGGCTCTCGCGCCATCGACCTCGGGCACACCGCCGCGTTTTGGTACGGCATGTTCGGCGCGACCTTCGCGGCGGTCAGCCGGTCGGCCTGGGCTCTATTTCGGGCGCGTCGAGAGCGCCGAACTGCCGGCGAAGGCAGCGGGACGCTGAAGCGTCTTGAGAAACTGCCGGACTGAGGCGATCGCTTCGGGGTCGGCCTGTGCGAGTGCGCTGGTGTACGCCTGATCGGTCTTCAGCTTCGCCAGCGCGGCCGCGCCACGGATATTCGAGATGATGCCGGTCTGAAGCCGTCCCGCCGTGCCGCTGTCTGGCGTCTTGGACGGAAGCACATTGCGCGCGTCATTGCTCAGGTCCTGCATGAAGGCCGCGCCACGCGCGACCGCGCTCTTGCGGGCCGAGCCGTCGGCGGCCTTCACCGCCTGCTTGAGTTGCCCGGTCGTGAAGATACCATTATCCGCGCCGCCTGCGGCCTTCTCGACGATAGCGAGGCCACGGAAGGCTTTGTTGGCCGCCTTGAAAGCCGGCGCGATTTCCGGGTTCTGGCGGACAACCATATCCTCCAGATGCCGGGCGACTTCGCCGAACGCATCGCCGAGCTTCCGCTCTGAGGTTGTGGCGGATGTCCCGTAATCCTTCGCCAGCTTGCGCAGATCCGAGAGCGCACCCTGAACCTTATCGCCGGCAAGGGTTCCGCCAGGGCCAAAGCGCACGTTCTTCAGCTCGTTGTCGAACGTCTTTTGCAGGCCGTCCGACAGGCCAGCGACCTTGGTCTCATAGACACTTTTCATTCCGGCGACGAAGCGCGGATCAACTTTCGCCGTCAGCTTCGGAACGACAGTGTTGTAGGCGTCGCTGACCGCCTGGTGAGCGAAGTCGATGGCGTCGTGGCCCGTCGGGACGTGATCGGGGAGTTTGACGCCCAGCGGCTCCAGCGCCCGGTTCACGGCGGCGCGGTTGAAGGTGTCGATGCTGGCGTTACGGCCCTCGCGGATCGCGTCGCCGACGATGGGCAGGGACATAAGCTTGTCCTCGGCGATCATCGCCTTGCCGCCACGCCCCTGGCCCG
>CAZMXB010000420.1:0-2207 GCA_964569855.1 uncultured Rhodoferax sp. | reverse complement strand
TCACGCCGCGCTGCGCCAGGCGCGACACCGCGCCGTCTACGGCGGGCGCCAGGACGTTCGTCACCTTGCTCAGCACCTTCGCGCCGATCTTGCCGCCGACCGCCCCCAGTGCACTGTCTATGGCCTTTCCGCCGATATCCTTGGCGTCCGAGGTCGCGTAGCCCTGAAGGGCGCCGGAGATCGCTGGGCCACCCACGAACATCGTGGGGGCGCTGGCGACCATCTTGCCGGCGAACTCCCCCTTGCCGCCAGACCGCACGCCAGCGTTTTCGCGCGCCGCGATGCCTTTGAGCTCCGCGCCGCTCTCTTGCTGCAGGATATTCGAAGCCGCAGGATTCATGACGCCGATCAGCGGCGCGAGGTTCTTAGACACCTCATAGACGCCCTTGGCGAACCCCTGCCCCTGGGACGTCCGCATGCCGATGGAGGCGTCGAAATCCTTGCGCGGCATGTCGGAATAGTGGGCCGCGTAAAGGGCGTCGGCGAGTTCGCCGTCCGACATGTCATGATACTGCGGGTACTGTTTGCGGAAGTCGGCGAGACCGGCCATTAGCGCCTCCGGATACCCAGCGGGTCGTTCGCCGCGCCGGGGCTACCGCCGCCGGGAACCTTGGTGGTGTTGATCCCCCAGGTGGGCACGTCGGGATAGGGTAGCGGGAGTTGTCGCGCCTTGGCCGCGCCGTTCAGCATCATCATGCGGTCGCGCGCCTTCTTGTGCAGCGTCTCGGGGCTATCGCCGAGTTCCGGCAGCGCGGCCCTGATCTGGCGCTGCGCCTCGGACGGCGACACCGCCGCGCCGCTCATCATTGGCATGAGCTGGGCCTCGAACGCAGATGCGGCCTGATGGTAGTTCTGGAAGTCCTGACCGCCCATAGCCTTCCCCAGGCCCTCGAACGGGTGGAACTTGATGCCGGCGGCATCGAACCCGACATCGGACATGACCTTCGCCGCGGCGTTGCCGAAATTGGTCTGAAGCGAGTACGGATTGCCCTTACGCTCCTCGGCCGCCATGTCGGAATTAGATTGGATCATCGGCGCGAGGCCAAGGTCCATCCGACCGCGCATGTTGGCCTCTTGAACCTGCGGCTTCCCGGCGACGGGGACCCACGCGCCATTCTGACGAACGACGCGCTGGCCGGTGCGCTTGTCGGTGCCGGTCTTGCCTTCAAGCGGATCCATCAGGGGTCGACCTCCACTTGCTCATCGGGGATCACGCCACCCACGCCGGGCGTGCCGTAGCCGCCGGCCTTGAGGCGCGCGTTGTGGGCCGCCCATCCGCGCGCGGAATTGGACTGTGCGACGCCGAGTTGCCCCTTGGCGACACCCTCGGCGGCGCGGTTATGGCGCCCGGTTTCTTCCTGCGCGCCGGCCTTCAGCCCGAAGTCGCGCTCTTTATCCGCCCGCTCCATCTGCCCCTTCACACCGATGGCGGTGTTGACGAAGCCCTGGATGCTGGTGTCGTCGAGCGGATAGGTGGCGATGGTCGCGTCATCGTAGCCCAGGCGCTTCAGCATGGGGGCCTGCTGCACCAGCGCGGCGCGGCGGGCGGCGGGCGGCATTTGCAGCAGCGGCGCCAGGATCGCGGCGGTTTCGGAGTGCACGCGCTGGGCATGCTCCTCTACGCCCTTGACTGCCTCGAGCAGCTTCGGGTGATTGGCCGCCATGGCGTAGGCGGCGTTGAAGTCGTTTTTGTGGATCGCGTCGCTCACCTGGGCAGCGACCTGCGCCTCCTGCGCCTGCGCGGCCTCCTGCTGGGCCTGCTGGTGCAGTTCGGTGACGTCGGCCGCCTCCTTCATCGCGCCGGCCTTGATGAGGGTCGAGCGCGTGGTCTCGTAGCTCTGCGGGTTCGACGGGTCGTAGGACGCGAGCGCGCTTTCGATATTGCGCTTCTTGGCGTCCTGACGGCCCGTTTGATAGGCCCCGAGGACGTTCTGAAACTGAGGCCCCTGCCCCACCAGGCTGAAGTCGAGTTCGGGCATGGTCTAGCCTCGCGGGTACATGGCGGAGGTCACAGGGGCGGTGTAGCCGCCGACATCGCCCCAACCGGGCAGCGCCGCCGTGGTAGGAGCGTTGGAGTTCGCCGGGGCCCTGTTGCCGTAGTAGTAGGCCAGGGCGTTCGTGCCGTTGGAGATCAGGTTGTTGACCTGCCCCGCGCCGGCCATCGCCGCGTTGCCCTGGGTCGCCGCGTTGCTGGTCAGGCTGTTGCT
>CAZMXB010000419.1:0-3934 GCA_964569855.1 uncultured Rhodoferax sp. | reverse complement strand
CCGACCGGACCTTCACCCACAACTCGAGAAACACCTTGCAATCCATCAGGCGCTCCAGTTCCTGGCGCGCCTCGGTGCCGATGCGCTTGAGCTTCTCGCCCTTGTCACCGATCACCATGCCCTTGTGGCCGTCGCGCTCGACCACGATGGTGGCGGCGATGCGGCGCAGCTTGCCCTCTTCCTCGAACTTGTCGATGATGACGGTCGAGGTGTAGGGCAGCTCGTCGCCGGTCAGGCGGAACAGCTTCTCGCGCACCAGTTCGCTGGCCAGGAATTTTTCGCTGCGGTCGGTGAGTTCGTCTTCAGCGTACCACCAGGCTTGCTCAGGTAAGTATTTTTCGCAGATGCCCAGCAGACGTTCGGTGTCCTTGGCGCTCTTGGCCGACATGGGCACAAATTCCGCAAATGGGTGCTTGTCCTGCATGGTTTGCAGCCACGGCGCAATGTCGCCCCGGCGGTGGATGTTGTCGAGCTTGTTGGCGATCAGCAGTGTGGGAATGTTTTTGCCGAGCAACGCCAGCACCCGTGCATCCGCAGGCGTGAAGCTGCCGGCCTCGACCACAAACAAAATCAGGTCGACATCGGCCACGGCGCCTTGCACCGTCTTGTTCAGTGACTTGTTCAACGCGTTGGCGTGCAGGGTCTGGAAGCCGGGGGTATCGACAAACACAAACTGCGTGGCTCCGCGGGTGTGCATGCCGGTGATGCGGTGGCGCGTAGTCTGCGCCTTGCGGGAGGTGATGCTGATCTTCTGGCCCACCAGGGCATTGAGCAGCGTGGACTTGCCGACGTTGGGCTTGCCCACGATAGCTACCAGGCCGCAGCGCTGGCCCTCATCTGCTTGGGTACCAGGCTGCGCCAGTTTGGGCGTGCTCTTGAGCAAACCTTCGAGCATGCTGTCCAGGTCGGGCTGGACATCATTCACATCGTTAGCCCTCGTAGAATCTGGAGTTTGCGCTATCTTTTTTGTAGTATTCATGATTTTCAGCCGGTCCGCACCAAGGCGAATTGCGCGCCCTCTGGGGGCAGCGTATTACACGCGGTGACAGGCGTGGGGGTAATAGGTTCGGTTGTCATGGTTTGACGTTTGCCTTGATCGTTAGCAGCATCGCGGCAGCTGCGGCCTGTTCTCCGGACCGCCGAGAGCCTCCGATGCCCCGCTCCGTCAGACGCAGTTCGGGAATCTCGCACTCGACGTCAAAACTTTGCTGGTGCGCCGCACCCATGGTGCCGACCACTTTGTACAACGGCAGCTTCATCTTGCGCCCCTGCAACCACTCTTGCAACTCGGTTTTGGGATCCTTGCCAATGGCTTCCATTTGCGGATTGATTTCCACTGCCTCAAACAAACGATGCACCAATGCCTGAGCAGTTACGTAACCGGCATCGATGTATACCGCACCGACCAGAGCCTCCAAGGTGTCCGCAAGGATAGACGGTCTTTTTTGCCCACCTGATCGCACCTCACCTTCGCCCAGACGGATGACATCGGGCAAACCCAATCCTACCGCCAACTGATGCAAGGTATCTTGTTTAACCAGGTTGGCCCGCACACGTGACAAGTCCCCTTCGGGCAATGTGCCCAACCGTCGGTACAACAGGTCAGAAACTGCCAGGTTCAGTACAGAATCACCCAAGAACTCCAAGCGTTCATAATGGTCAATGGAAAAACTGCGGTGTGTCAGCGCCTGGATCAACAAAACCGGGTTGCTAAAAACATGTTGCAAACGACGCTGCAACTCCAGCAAACTGTCTGCCACGCTACTTGGAGCGACCGGCGTACTTCAGCGTCAACCAGGCGGGACCGGCCAAATGAATCTCGCGTTGGTAGGAAAAATTGACAACAACTTTGTCACCTTCCTTGGTGATTTCCAGCTCTTTGCCAGTGACCGAACTGATGTTGTCAATTGACGCACTCTTGTCAAAACTGGCCCGGATTTCCGGCACCGAGTTAAGGGACTGGGCCAGATTGACGGCCCTGACGACCGACTGGTATTCCAGGAACGTCGGGAACACCTGAGCCGCAATGACCCCGGAAATTCCGACCACGGCCCCCACAAACACCAGACCCAAAAACGTGATGCCGCGCTGCGTGGATTTACCTTGCACTTTCATGTGTCGATTCCCCTTTTTAGTCAAATGAGCCGATTCGCTTCGGATTGCCAAAATTCATCCAGATGGCGAAGGCTCTGCCCACGATATTTTTCTCGGGCACAAATCCCCAATACCGGGAGTCCAGAGAATTATCGCGATTGTCGCCCATCATAAAATAGTGTCCATCCGGCACCTTACAGGTCACACCTTCGACCGAATACAGGCAGCCATCGCGACCAGCAAAATTATCGGCTCCAGGGACAAATGCCGGCCGTTCGTCGTCGTTCAACACCTTGTGCTTTTTGTCACCCAAGGTCTCTTCGAGCTGTTTGAAGTAGCGCATGGCATCTTCGTCGAAGAACTCGGGCAACGCAGTGGTCGCAACCACCTGCCCGTTCACCGTCAACCGTTTGTTGATGTAGGCCACCGTATCGCCGGGCAAACCCACGACCCGTTTGATGTAATCCAGACTGGGCTTGGGTGGATAACGAAATACCATCACGTCGCCTCGTTTGGGCGGTGTTCCTTCGGTGATTTTGGTATTCAACACCGGCAACCGCAGTCCATAGGTGAATTTGTTCACCAGGATCAAGTCTCCCACCAGCAGCGTCGGAATCATCGAGCCCGATGGAATCTTGAACGGCTCCACCAGAAACGAACGCAGGAAAAACACGGCAATGATGACCGGAAACAAACCCGCGGTCCAATCCAGCCACCAAGGTTGCATGAGAATGCGGTTTTTGGCTTCGGCAATGTCACCATCTACCTGACTGATCCCTTTTTTCCCCAATTCTTCGCGCCGCTTGGCGTCCGACGCTACTAGCGTTGCCGCTGCTTTTTGCCGTTGTGGCAAGAAATAGATCCGCTCGGCCAGCCAGTAGGCTCCGGTGACGACGGTGGCCACAAAAAGCAGCAACGCAAAGTTACCCTCGACAAAGCCAAAATACCAAGACCCGGCGTACAACACAAAAGCCGCCAATACGGCAGAGGTCAGGCCTTGCATCAGAAATTTACCCCCACGCTTGTCGCCATGCGTACTGCGCTGCCCCCCAAGGGGGCCATCGCGCCTTGGGTCGGCCCGGCGGCGCTAAAAATAGCTGCCCCCACGCTTATCGCTGCGCGTACTATGCTGCCCCCCAAGGGGGCCATCGCGCCTTGGGTCGGCCCGGCGGCGCTCAATCTTCCACCTGCAAAATAGCCAGGAACGCCTCTTGTGGCACTTCCACCGATCCGACTTGTTTCATACGTTTTTTACCTTCTTTTTGTTTCTCAAGGAGCTTTTTCTTGCGTGAAATATCCCCGCCATAACACTTGGCGAGCACGTTCTTGCGCAGGGCTTTGATTGTCTCACGGGCGATGACGTTGGCCCCGATGGCGGCTTGGATGGCGACGTCGTACATCTGGCGAGAAATGATCTCACGCATTTTGGCCACGACGGCCCGGCCGCGGTACTGGCTTTGGGCGCGGTGCAACATGATCGACAGCGCATCGACCTTTTCACCGTTGAGCAAAATGTCGACCTTGACAACATCGGCCGCACGGTATTCTTTGAAGTCGTAGTCCATGGAGGCATAACCCCGGCTCACGCTTTTAAGCTTGTCAAAGAAGTCCAGCACGATCTCAGCCAGCGGCATTTCATAGGTCAGCACGACCTGGCGGCCCTTGTAGGCCATGTTCATTTGCACGCCACGCTTTTGGTTGGCCAATGTCATGACCACACCCACATACTCCTGTGGCATGTACAGGTGCATGGTGACGATGGGTTCACGGATCTCGGCCATCTTGCCTACATCAGGCATCTTGGAGGGGTTCTCCACCATGATGACTTCTCCGTCGTTCT
>CAZMXB010000418.1:0-3935 GCA_964569855.1 uncultured Rhodoferax sp. | reverse complement strand
CAGGTTGGCGCCGCTCAGGTCGGCGCCGCTCAGGTCGGCGCCGCTCAGGTCGGCGTCGCTCAGGTTGGCGCCGCTCAGGTCGGCGCCGCTCAGGTCGGCGCCGCTCAGGTCGGCGTCGCTCAGGTCGGCGTAGCTTTCGCGCGCCATCCGAACTGCATCTGCGACAGTTGCGCCGCCATTGAACATCGCGCGGCCGGACCAGCGGTTGTGGATAGTGATTTGTGGTGTGGCTGGGGCTGGTTGTTCTGTGGCTTGGGTGATCATCGTTCTGGCCGTCGGTGGGGACGGGTTGAATCCTACAGCAAGTAGGCACAGTGTCAACAGGCAATCTACACAAAGTAGGCACGTCAGTGAAAAAAATTGCGCGGCCCCCTTCCCGCGCAATCGGCGTCTACTTTTTGAGCGCGTGAGCCTGCAAGCATCCGCTCGCCGTCGTAAGCATGGGCTACTTGATGTAGAAATTCGCTTGACGCTCATTGCCTACCGGGTGTAGGTTGCGCGCCATGAACAAGCACACCGCATTTGAGCGTTACGTGATCCTCGTCGGCGGTCGTGGCGAAGCTGCGAAGCGTCTGAACCTTTCCCGCGGCATGGTCGATCACATCGTGAACGGCATCCGCGGCGTGAGCGTTCGGATTGCCAAGCAAGTGAGCGACGACACGAAGGGGCTTATCGGTCTTCACGAGTTGCGGCCTGACGTTTGGGCGCCAACGGAGAAAGCCGCATGACACTTCTTGCAATCCGCAATGCTGGACTGACGCAACAACCGGAGAGCATCATGGGCACCCCGCAGAAAACGCAAGCGCACCCCGCGCGAGCGCTGACCGTTCTTGAGTTTGCCGAAACCTACTGTTTGAGTGTGGTTCACGCCCGGCGCTTGATTCGCCGTGGCGATGTTTCGGCCGTCCGCCTGGGCGCCAAGGTATTGATTCCGACGTCTAGCGCTGAGGCTTGGTTTACGAGCCTGCCGGCCGCCGCCGGCACCCGCGCGAATGCACGCGCCTTCGTTGAAGTGACCACCGAAGGGGGCGCCAATGGCAACCCCTAAAATGGCAACGGCCGGCCCCTTGGACAAGGGCCAGCCGTCGGATTACATGCGGGATCAAGCGCAGCGCAATTATAACCGCCCGGACTTCCGAACTGTAGCCGCCGCCGCCCTGGCGTCGCAGCGCGACTTTGCTGCTCGGCTTGGAATGGTTGAGGGCTCTGTCAGCAACTACATCAAGGGGCGCCGATTGATCCGCTACCCGCAGGGAGGCTGCTGATATGTGGGCCGCCATCGCGATCCTTGCTATTGCCATTGCCCTGACGGCCGTCCTGTATGGCCTGCTGACCGTTGCCGCGTACTGGACCGTCGCCGACAAGGGCAATGCAGCGCCGTCCGATTGGGACCCATGATTCCCATGACCACCGCGCGCACTGTTGCGCCGAACCTGGGCGGCCGGGCCAATGCCCGCAGTCGCGCGGCGGTCGCCATTCCTATGACCGCCGCACGCCGTCCCCTCGGCGAAATCCCGCGCCTTCATGGCGAAATCCCGCGCCGACACCGCGGCGTGCGAGTGGTCGCCCTTTCCATCGCAGCGATTCAAACCGCGATCCAACCTGTGCGCCGTCACTTTCCGTCGGTCATCGGCATCGCTGCGTCCAATAGCCCAGCCGGCGGTGGCGCACATAACTCCGGCAGTCGAAGCGTTGTGGCTCACCTCTCCCCCACGCGTATCGCTCATACGTGCGCCAAGGGTCCTTGTGCCGAGCGTGATTCGACAAGTGTCCGCGTGGTCCCGGCGATACGGGGCAACCAGTTCAATGCCGACCGCCTGACCTTCGTCGGGCTGAAAAATGAGACGGACCCCGATTGCCCTGAGTGCAGCCAAGGGTCCGCAGCACATCCAGGCGGTCGGCGCCACCAACGACCCCCGGCGTTCAGATCGCAGATTCGCCAAGTCGGCGGCTGCGTGCGCCTGTCCGGGGGTCAGACCTACCAACCGAGTGTGTGTAGCTACAACAGGGCTTCGGCTGGTCCTGGGCTCGCAGTCGCGAGCCATTTCTTTTCGGTGTCGATCGCTCTTGTTCATGGAGCAATTTTGCATGGGTAGGGTCTCTCAACTGCACACAAATGACATTAGCGCTGTTGCGATACCGCTGACGCGCGGCCTTTTTGCGGCGGTCGATGCTTCCGATTCGGAGTTGGTGTCAAAGCACAAATGGCACCTGGAATTGCCGATGCCGTGCGCTGACGCGGTTGAGGTGTCGCTCGAATACGCGATTCAGCGGGCGCGGGAGTGCCGGACGCTTGGGCAGGCGATCGAAGCGTGCGCTGGCGCTGCCGGCCTCGATCTGGACAAGGTTGTTTCCGGTGGCCTGCACCTGGACCCGGCGCAACTGTCGCGATGGCAGGCCGGTACCGAGGGCATCAAGATGCACAAGCTGCAGCGCCTGATGGCCTACTGCAAGAACAAGATTCCGGCCATCTGGATCGTTCTGCAAAGCGGCTTTGATCCGCACTGCCTGCGCCCGTCAGAGACTGAGCTTGCGCGCCAACTGCGCGTTGAGCGTGAGCGCCATCAGCAGGAACTTGCTGCCGAACGCGAGCGCAACAAGGCGGACAAGATCCGTGCGGACACGCTGATGGAAGCGTTCCGCATGCGAGGTGTCGCATGAGCCTCCAATTCCCCGAGCTGCGCCGTATTCGATCCGGCCCGATGGCATCCGCTACTGGTGCCGATGGCGCATTTCAGTTGCAGATGCCGAACGGTGAACGCGCCTTCGCCATCGCGTCGGTTGGCTTCGGTTGGGAGCACGTCTCTGTCTCGATGCCAACCAGAACGCCTACCTGGGCCGAGATGTGCTGGGTAAAGCGTCTGTTCTGGCAGGAGGAGGATTGCGTGGTCGAGTTCCACCCGCCGAAGTCCGAGTACGTCGATATCCACAAGTTCTGTTTGCACCTGTGGCGCCCTCTGGATCAAGAAATGCCGCGACCGCCGTCATGGATAGTGGGCCCGAAAAATGAGGCCGCATGACCCGCCGAACCACCCTCTGCACCGCAATCAAGTGGGCGCTGGCCAGGCCGAATGCACGGTGGGAACTGGTGGCGTTCGATCGATACGACCAGTTGGAGTGGGAGCGCGAATGGGGGCTGAGCGCGGAATACACGAGGTCGGCGACCGCCCGCTGATTCAGGCGGACCTGTTCAACAACACCTTGCCGCCGAGTGTTCCGGATCGGCGGCTGCCACCAACACCAGACGAGATTGAGGCATGGACGCGGGAACTGCCATGGTGATCGAACGCAAGGCCTCTGGCGCCTGTCTGCTGCCGAACCTGGGTGGCGCGTGAACTATTACGAAAGGCATCTCGGCGACTACGCACGCGACACCGCGCACCTGTCGCTGCTGGAGCACGGCGTCTACACGCTGCTGCTTGATCGCTACTACTCGACCGAGGCGCCGATCCCTGTCGACCAGGCGCATCGGATCGCTCGCGCACGCACACGCGAAGAGAAGGCGGCCGTAGACGCGGTGCTGTCGGAGTTCTTCACGCAGTCGCCCGAAGGTTGGCGCAACACCCGCTGTGACGCCGAGATCGCGCGTTACATGGAGTCTGAGCCAGAGCGTGAGCAGAAGCGCGAGAACGCCAAGGAACGCCAGCGCCGAGCGCGTGATCGTCGCCGTGAGTTGTTCGACGAGCTGCGCAGTCACGGAATCGTCCCAGCATTTGACTCCACTACAGCCGCGTTACAAGCGGAGCTGTCACGCGTGACAGGAAAGCCACGTCACACACCCGTCACGCGTGACAACACGGCTACCAGACACCAGACACCAGACACCAATACAGTAACTACCTTCAAGGGGGACGGTAGCAGTGAGGTAAGCGCGGGAGCGCCCGACCGTCCGACCGTCACACCAGGAGCGCAAGCGTGCATCGCCATGCGATCCG
>CAZMXB010000417.1:0-3949 GCA_964569855.1 uncultured Rhodoferax sp. | reverse complement strand
TTCTTTGGACAAGAGTTGCGAAAACATCTCCACGCCCAGTTGCCCCGCCAGGTGCCCATAGCAGCAGCGCGCAAAGCGCAGCCGCTGGCGCGTGGGGTTGGCCCAGGTGGCGGCGTGGGTGCGGCGCTCCGCAATCAGCGCCACCGCCTCCAGCGCGTGGGCCACCTCGTCGTCGGCCAACTTGTAGTAGCGGTGCCGCCCGCGCTGCTCGCACACCAGTAGCTCCGCCGCCGTCAGCTTGCCCAAATGCCCGCTGGCCGTGGCAGGCGTGACCGACGCGGCCCGCGCCAGCTCGCCCGCGCTGGCGTAGTCACCCGCCAGCAGGTAGCTGAGCATGCGCGCACGCGTGGCGTCGGCAATTGCCGCGGCAACGCTGGCCAGCTTGGGCTCGTAGGGTGTGGCTGACGGCGCAGTGGAAGCGTCAGTAAAGGGGGCGGATTTCATGCGGCTTCAATATAGCCGGTGGGTGCTTGCAGGTAGCTGGCGGGCACCGGCTGGGGAAAGGTGCGCTCTTCCTTCAGGATGAACCGCTCCTGCTTCGCAAACGCAAAGTTGGCGGCAGCCTCAGCGTCCTCGCGCAGGCGCTGGCGGTAGGCCTCATACGCCGCCAGGCTGGAGAAGGAGATCAGCCCCCACGCCTCGTAGTTGCTTCCCTCGTGCGGCACAAAGTAGCCCAGCAAATGCCCACCCAGGCGGGGGATGATGCGGGCCCAGTTTTCAGCATAGGCGGTGAACTGGTCTTTCTTGAACGGGTCGATTTCGTAGCGGATGAAACAGGTGATGGTCATGACGGCTCCTCTGGCTGGTGATGAGAGGAGTTTCAAGGACGAATGCGGGGAATGCTTTGGTGGGTGACGAAATGAGGAGGCTTGCACATTACCTTTGCAGCGTAAGCAGGGAACTGGCTAATCAAGTCAACTCGGGGAAAATGGAGCGGCATTTCTGCATGCACGCAGCTTCGATCTCAAGCGCCTCGCTAAAAGGCATCAGAGCCAGATGCAGTGGCAACTCAAAAGCATCAGGATCGATGGTTCGTCGAAGAAAGTCAGCTTGGTCATCGATCATGCAGAGGATCATCAAATCAATGTCCGCTGCGTCTGGATCATCCCGGTCGACTGAACCGAAAAGATGCCATGGGCCATTTCAGCAATATGTATGGACTTACCCGCCGCGTGAACGATTAGCTCGTTGGAACAGCTTGGGTTTTGGTAAAAACCGGCTGATGCTGCGAAAAGCCGGCGTTGTGTGTGCGTATCCGGTGTTGCTACGCCTCTAGAGCAAGCCATTTCTATCCCCCCTGAAGCTTTTGCAGGTATCTTAGTCTTACCGGCTAGGGCCTACGATTCCTTGGGATTGAGTCCCAGCCCTCAAGTGACTGCGCGGTATGGATATCCAGCCGCGTCGTTGTCTTTGGGCTGGCTGCGTTGCCGATCAAGGCGATGTGTGAGGCGTCGGCGAGTTTGTCAGGAAATACGGCCAGGCACCTGCCATGGCCTTTGCTGGACGGATACATGATGCCTTCATACCCGCAAGCACGAATCAACTCTGCCATGATTTGACTCGGGGAAGGTAAACCAAACTGGACTGGAAAGGTTCGCCAATTCTGTTTGGTCAGTGCATTGTGGAGCTGCTGTCCACTCTGGATCATGATGGAGCCCGATTTCGGGATTTTGAGCTTCTTCGCCAGGGCGGCCGCCTCCTTTGGCATCTTCGCCTCCCGAAAAACTTTGCCAACGGAGTTCAGCGTTGCAAACGTGGTCATATCAAAGATATTGCACAACTTGCCATCGACAAACACAGTTGAGTGGCTCACTGCATGCTCAAGGGCCAACTCACTCGGCGATAGCCCAAGGTTTGAATCGGTACTGGCAAGCTGGAATTTTTCCCTAAAGGCAGTTTCAAAATCCTCAGCCAGATAAAGGGCGGGCCATGGATTGAGGGTGTTGTCGTCTAGCTCATGCCCTGCGTTAAATCGCCCGCCAATGGACTGCAAACTTCCGGCACAAGATAGTGGCTCAAGACTGTATTGATAGGTCACTACCCGAACCCACTGGTCTAAAGTGACCTGCACACCACCGGTTTGAATGAGTGCATCGCAAAGCCGAGAGCGTAGACGTCTGCGCGCGGGCTCAAGGCCGAAATACAAAGAGGCGTTTAACTCATCCAGGTCTCTGGACACTTGCTGCCAACGCTGCAAGTCTGCATGCGTAAACCGCTCGAGCTCATTTAGGCCAGTGGGTGGCGGGCCAAAACCGGTGCCTCGGCTGGGAATGCGCGTATTGCGTTTGACCAAAACTTAAACCGGCCAGAGACTCAGGCGGATATTGGCTTTGCATTGCGTTCGTTCATCGCATTGATGATGAACTTACGCAGCCGTTCATAACGGCCCAAGCGGATCATGTCCCTCGGAGAGATATCTCCAAGCATCGGGTTACGTGCCCGAAACCAAGCAGAAGTGCGGTTTACGTCGCCCGAGAACATGGTTGCAACCATGTTGACGGTGTTGGCAATCTCCTCTAGCCGGTCACGAACTGGCAATGGCATTGCGTCGTCATAACGGACAGAACTCAATGCCACGCCTGACAAGCGAGAAACATCCTCTTTTTTGAGTTCGAGCAGGTCTGGAACTTTCTTGGCCATGAAAGCACCGCCTTGCCCAAATTGCATGACATCCGGCGGTACGGCTTCAAATAGACCCATTCGTGTTTGCATGTGCTCTCCTAGATTACCTTCATCGGAAGGTCTTGGATTATCCTACAAACCCATGTTAAACGCATTTTATAAACACATTATGACCACGAAGTAACCACTTTCTCTTCTACTACTCCGCCGCCTCCAACCCATTAGAAAAATGCTCCCGCATTCGCTGCTGCGTGGCCGCCGCATCCCGCGCCAGCAGCGCGGCCATGATGGCCTGGTGTTCGGCCAGTGACTCGGCAATACGCCCGGTCTTGAGCAGGGAGTTGTGGCGGTTGAGTTTCATGACCTTGCGCAGGTCGGCCACCATCTGGTCGCGCCAGCGGTTGTTGGCGATGGCCAGCAGGCGCATGTGAAACTGTTCGTTGATGGCGAAGAACTGGTCGGTGTTGGCCTTGCCAGGCTTGGCTGCCTTTTCCAGGTCTTTGTGCAGCGCTTGCAGTTCGGCCAGTTCGGCATCGGTGGCCTTGGTAGCCACCACGCCCGCCGCATCGCTCTCCAGCAGGCTGAGCAAGTGGTACACATCGCGCATGTCGCTCTTGGACACCTCGGTCACATAGGCGCCGCGGCGCACCTTCATCGTCACCAGGCCTTCGGCGGCCAAGACTTTGAGCGCCTCGCGCAGCGGGGTCCGGCTGATGCCGTATTCCTCGGCAATACGCAGCTCGTCAATCCAGCTTCCTGGCTCCAGCTCGCGCTTGAAGATGCGCTGGCGCAGCAGCTCGGCCACCTCTACATACAGGGCTTTGTGCGACAGGGACTTTGTACTGCGCAGGTCTGTGGTTTGTGCAGGCTGGGGATTCATCGGGCGTATTTGGAGGCTTGTAAGCTCACATGAATTTTTTGAATCAATAATTATGAATAATGTAAACTAAAAGACAAGCTCAGACCCGACCAAAACTAGACCGTTTTCCCGAAAACGATCACCATTGCGGCCCACAGGATCACGATATGACTGAAAAAAACACCGAATTCAAAGCCGCCACGCTGCAAGACTGGGCCAAGTCGGCCGCCAAGTCCGCCCCCGGCGGCAATGTAGAAGCGCTGAACTGGATCACGCCCGACGGCATTGCGGTCAAGCCGCTGTACACAGCCGAAGACACGGCCCACCTGGCATACACCAATACGCTGCCCGGGTTTGAGCCTTACCTGCGCGGCCCCCAGGCCACCATGTATGCCGTGCGGCCCTGGACCATCCGCCAGTACGCAGGCTTTTCGACCGCCGAAGAATCCAACGCCTTCTACCGCAAGG
>CAZMXB010000416.1:2816-3950 GCA_964569855.1 uncultured Rhodoferax sp. | reverse complement strand
CCAGCACGGGCATTGCGATTTCGGCAGCCATGAAGACCACGGCCAGGGCAGACAGGCGCACGCTCCAGGCCTTGCGCAGCACGTCGCGCCACGTAGCGCCTACTTGGGGTTTTTGATCCACGATAGCGCTCCAGCCAGCAGCACCCCGCCCAAAAAGACAAGGAGCATGTCAATGATTTTTTTGGCCCCGGACTGCTTCAAGTCACCCAGCTTGGCAGCCGTGGCCTTTTGATCCAGGTGCGCTGCCCGGTGGCCGGAAAAGTCAGGCCCGCCCAAGTCATCACGGATGAATGCCGTAGCCATCGCGTCCATGCGGCGCTCCAGCGCGGCCAGCCTCTCGTTGGTGCGCACGAGCGCCGCGTGCATTTCTTCGCACACCTCATCGGGTTTTCGCCGGTCGATCAGCGGCCACACAGTGGCGTCAGTGTTGGGTGTGTCCATGGGCGAGCCTCGCGTAGTGCAACAAGATCATGGGCCGCACCCACACCCAGGCGGCAGCGGTCATGAGGGAGATTTCACCCGCGATGGCCGCAGGCGGCGGGTACACAGACAGCAGCATGGAGCCCACGACATAGGCCCACAGCAAAGAGTTCCACAGCGCGAAGTAATGCGCCCACAGCGTGTGCTGCCTGCCGTTCAGCACGATGTAGAGTTGCAGGTACGACGTGGCCCCGAAAGCGCAGGCCCAGGCGTTCTCGGGCGCCAGCGCGGCCATGAGGTGGTAGGTGGGCCGGTCAAAAGTCTCGCCGGGCCAGAACAGCATGACCGCCCACAAAAACTCTGCGAAGGCCAGTAGCAGCCTCGTGGCGATCAAGTCGCTGTCGAAGATGGCAACGGCCACGCGGTGGGTGAGTTTGCAAGTCATGACTTACCCCACCGTGGCACGGTTGACCATGTGACCGGCGCACGCAGGTCATGGCATTCAACGGGGTACCAAGCCTGCCGCCCTGCGGTTTGCAGGTTGTCGATCTCGTACCCGTGGCGCGACTCCAGCACCAGCGGCCCGAACCTGCGCGAGCGCTTGACCAGCCACGCGCCGCCGCATCGCATGACCGTCACGCCATGGGCCTGCCATGTGTGCGCACCATCGGCAAGGTCAACCGGGCAACCATGCCGCCACGTCCGTTACTCCCC
>CAZMXB010000416.1:0-2806 GCA_964569855.1 uncultured Rhodoferax sp. | reverse complement strand
TCTGGGCTGCGCGGGTGCGCCCCTGGCAGCCAGTAGTTCGCAGCCACTGCACTTTGGTATTCATCAGACTTCGGGTCTTGGTTCATCCACCTGCCGGGGGCGGGCCTACCGCCGTCTGGAGTGGGCACCCAAGGCGCGTTGTCGCCGTGGGCGGTGATGTTGACCATGGGGGCCACGTCCCAATCAGCACGGCATGGCCGCACGTCGATCAAGCGTTCAGCCTCCCAAGGAAGGAGGCCAGCAATCTCTGATGCGCGCAGGTAGCGCACTTTGAGCTTGTGCCAGAGCAGGCCACGGGCGCGACGCTCTGCGTCCTGCAGCGATGCGATGGCCTCTGGGTGCAGGTGTGCGGGGACGCCTGCGGTGGTTAGTAGTTTGAGCAGGTTCATTTCTCACCTCGCGGCGTGAAGCGCGGCCCGCCGTCCCGGTACTCGCTGGGGTAGTTCTGACGGTCAAACTCTTTGAGGTAGGCGTTTTTGCAATGCCCCGGCCCCTGCCAGAAAAACAGCAGGTCGATGGGGCGCATGAACAGCTTGCCCAGAATCTTCCCGTCCCGGTGGGCGCGGTAGCAGCGGGCGCTGAGAGTTTCATCCGCGTATCCCACGGTACCGTCAATCGGCGGGATCAGCACATTGGCAAGCTGGTCGAGTGCGATGAACACTTGCACTCCCCAGTCGCGCAGCAGGTACAGCGTTTTCATGCGAAGTAGAGCTTGCGCAGCGCCAGATTTTCTTCGGGGCTGACTGGCGTTGTCAGGATGGCCGTTTGCAGCGCTGGCGTGACAGCCGCAACAACGGAGCCGATGTAGGCCACGCTCTGCGCCACGTCTGCGCGTTGCAGGTCGATCCACTTGCGCACCTGCGTATCAGCGAGGATGGCCTTCACGCCTGCGTCAGTGCTGGTCAGAACCGCCATCTTTGCTGCGCCAAAGCGGTCGAAGAAGGGGCCGATGTCGATCAGCCACTCCACAGGGTTGACCGCTTCCGGCTCCACATCCTGCACATCAGCCACGCGCCACGCGCCGGGGTGCTGCTGCTCTGCAAAGGCTTCGTCTGCGAGGATGGCGTTGATGACGGTTGCGCCGTCGAGGATTTCGATGCGGGGCATTAGGACTGCTCCTTGTAAATGCTGACGACAACCAGAGCGTCCCCAGCCTTGCCACTTGCTGCGTTTTGGCCGCTTTGCCCAGCGACACCGCCAGAACCACCGCCTCGCGCCACAGCGGACCCAGAGCTTGCATTGCTGGTATTGCTTGCGATGCCGCCCGACGCGCCAAATGCAGCGGTCGAGTTGACGTTTGAGTTACTACCCCCACCTCCAGCCCCCTCCAGAGCAGCGGTATTAACTGCCCCAGACGAGGTGGGCATGATCCCCGGATACGTGGCGAGGATTTCAAGAACCAAGTTGGTTGCGGGCTGCGTGTTTGTAGTTGCTGCCCCCAGGATGTCTGCGCCCGGCCCCGTGGATGCACCGTCTGTTGCATCACCTCCCGCACCGCCACCTGTGGTGTAGCTATTCCCTGTGGGGTTATCACCGCCACGCCCACCAACACCGCCGCCGCCCGTTGCTTGCGCGCCGGTAGTAGCGCCAGAAATATCGCCGCCGCGAGTTGCGTTCACCGTCGTACCGGCAAACAGATTCACAGACCCTCCGCCCGTCGCTTTTTGGCCCGTACCAGAGCTTGTGAGGTTACCGCCACGGGAGCCGTTGACGTTGTATTTGCCGCCGGTTGCGAGTCCGCCATCTCCACCGTTCACGCTGGCCAGCGTTGCCGATGCAATGCCTTTGATGCCGCCGGTGATGGAGATGTTTACCCCGGTGCCAATGACGGTGGTGGTGCCACCATCGTTGCCGTTCTGCGCGCTTGTACTTGCTGTCGTACCGGCACCGCCACTGCCGAGCGTCACGGTCAGCGTGGTATCAGATGCCGCCTCACCCCAATCACGCGCCCAACCCGGTCCTCCGCCCCCGCTTGCACGCGCATCACTGCCTGACGCACTCGCGCCAGATCCAGATGCGCCGATTGCGAGAATGTCGTAGGCACACCCAGCGGGAATAACGATGGTGCCACTGGCCTTGAACACGCGACGACCGACCAGCACACGCTGCTTTCCGCCGCTTTGACCAAAAAATGTTGATGCGTTTCCAGCCATTACACATACCCCTGTGTTGCGTCTTCGTAGAAAAGGTCTTGCTCCTGGATGTCCAGCGCCAGGGTGCCGGGCGTCGCGCCGCGCACCTTGTTGCTGCCAAAGATCCAGGTGCAGCCCGTGACACCAGCCACGCGGCGAATGCCGTGGTATTCACCTTTGAGCGTGGGCGTGGGCGCTGTGAGCGCGATGTTGTTGGCGGCCAGGATGTAGCGCACCCCCGTCACTGCCGCCACGCTTGCGCCCGCCGTGGTGAGCGTCTGCGATGGCACCACGCCCGCGTCGTTGGCCGTCCAGTCAGGGCTGGATGGCCCAGGCTCTGACGCGGCCACGTTGGCCAGGTTATTGAGCAGCAGCCAGAAGCGGCCGTTGTGCTTGACGCATGCGGGCTTGTTGAGCGCTAGGCCACCGGCTGCCAAGGTTGACCACAGGCCCTTGAAGTTGGCGGCCGACACCGCTTGGGCTGCAGCAGCGTTCGTGTCCACCAGCAACAGCTGCGCAGCCTGCGCACTCTCCAGCGCGCTGTCTGCATTGGTCTTCGTGGCCGTTGCAATTTGCCCCTGTCGGGTGAATGCGGCGGGCAGCGATGTGGCAGCGTTGTAGGCGTCCTGGTTGAATGTGGGACTGCCAAGCGCTGGATATGTTCCTCGACGTCA
>CAZMXB010000415.1:0-3953 GCA_964569855.1 uncultured Rhodoferax sp. | reverse complement strand
TCAACAACGGCATGTACGGCACCATCCGCATGCACCAGGAGCGCGAGTACCCGCAACACGTGGCCGGTGCCGGCACCGCGCTGCAAAACCCGGACTTCGCCGCGCTGGCCCGCGCCTATGGCTACGCGGGCGTGCGCATCCAGCGCACAGCGGACTTTGAGGCCGAGTTGCTGGCCGCGCTGGCGCGGGCGCAAGGCACGCTGATTGAGGTGATGCTGGAGCCGGAGCTGATCAGCACCCGTGTGTCGCTGAGCGGCATCACGCAGGCGGCGCTTCAGCGCTGATCGCCAAGATGCTGTGCATAAAAAGTGCTGCTAGCCCTCGTGCAATATATGCAAGGCGCTACTAAATCCGTAGCACTTTGGTTCAACAGGAATTCGCCATGCTCTTTGACCCCGCCCGCCATGAAGCATTGCGTCCCAATGCTTGGGATTCCGATGTAGCCCGCGCTACGATCCAAGCCGTTGTGGATGACGCCGAGCGCCAGTTTGACCCGGTTCTGGGATGGCCAGCACATCCCAGAGACCGGGCTGAGGCGCGCGCCACGGATCCCGGTCTGACCCCGCTTTACCACGGTGCGTGTGGTGTCGTCTGGGCACTGCATTACTTGCAAGCGCAAGGTGGGGCAACGCTAAAGGCAGACTACATCGCGCACCTCGACGCTGCACGCTCCCGCAACCAGGAATGGCTGGGCGAGGTCCGCGATGCCGCTGCCGCCTCGTATTTGATGGGCGATACGCCATTTCTGATGCAGCAATGGGCCAAAGCGGCGGACCGCTCGGTCCTTGACGCCCAGCTGGCGCAGCTTATAGCGGGCAATAGGGAGCATCCCCACCGCGAACTGATGTGGGGCGCTCCCGGAACACTGCTGGCGGCGTATTTTTTGTACGAACACAGCGGCGACCCACGCTGGGCCGAATTGTTTGTACAGACGGCGGCAACACTGTGGAGCCAGTTGCTGTGGTCCGACGAGTTCCAGTGCCACTACTGGACGCAGGACATGTATGGGCGCCAAAGCACATACCTGGACGGTGTGCACGGCTTTGTGGCCACAGCATGTGGACTGATCAAGGGACGGAAACTTCTGGCGCCAGACGATTGGCAGCAATGGGAGCGCTGCATCGTTCAAACCGTGTCGCGCACCGCAACCGAGGACGGCCAGGGTGTGAATTGGCGCGCCCACCTTGTCACCCCGGCGGGTGAGCAACCGCGCTTGCTGATGCAGTTCTGCCATGGGGCACCGGGTTTCGTCATCTGCCTGGGCGATCTGCCGGCAGGACCGCTTGACGCTTTGATGTTGCGCGCCGGTGAGACCATCTGGCAAGCGGGTCCCCTGACCAAGGGCGCCAACCTGTGCCACGGCACGGGCGGCAATGGCTACGCCTTCCTCAAGCTCTACCAGCGCACGGGAGACGCGCTCTGGCTGCAGCGCGCCCGCGCATTTGCCATGCACGGCATAGCGCAGTTGGCAGTGGAGCGGGCCCAGCACGGGCAGGGCCAGTACTCGTTGTGGACGGGGGACCTGGGTTTTGCGGTTTACCTGTGGGACTGTTTGACGGGGGTGCCCCGCTTTCCCACGCTGGATGTGTTTTTTGCGGGCGCTGGCGACCAGGCGACTTTACCGCCGGTTTCGTAAACGACTTTCGGGCACGCGCAGCGCCTGCTCCGCTGCCGGAGTCTGTCGCCGTACTGTGTGACGCGGGCTACGCGCCCATCCAGACGGTCATCGTCAGCCACAGCCATTGGGACCCTGCTGGTGGCGTGCTGGATTTTCCCGTGGCGCAAATCTGCGCCTCGGCATAAGAGATGCCCACCAGGGCTATGCGCGAAGCCTGGATCTGTTCAATGATGGCTCGGTGGTGCTGGTACCCATGGCGGGTCACACGGCCGGCTCGATCGGCATGTTTGTTACTGTAGACAGCGGCAAAACCTATTTCTTCATTGGTGATGTGGCATGGAAAACGGCCGTCGTGGACGTGGGTGCTGCCAAGTTTTGGGTCGCTAGCGTCATCGTGGACCACGACCGCGGCCAGACCCTGCGCAGCGTCGAGCAGGTGCGCGCCGTGACCCCAAAATACCCCGATCTGGTGGTGGTGCCCGCGCACGATGCCGCTGTGCAGGATGCGCTGGGCTACTTTCCGAACTGGGTTCGGTAGACTCCGGCCGACACAACCCGGAGACCCGCCATGCAATTTCTATCCCGATCCATCAAATGGGTCATGCTCGCCTCGGGCATCCTGACGTGCACCATGTTTTACGCCGCTATTGCGCCGCAGGCCGCGCTGCAACAAACCTTTGGGGACTCCATCAGCGGGCCGTTGGCGGAGATCGTGGTGCGCAACTGGGGTGCGTTGATCACGCTCGTTGGTGGCATGCTGATTTACGGCGCCTTCCAGCCCGTGCACCGGGCTCTGATACTCACCGTTGCTGCTATCAGCAAGGTGGTGTTCATCGGCCTGGTGTTGGGTCTGGGCAGCCAGTACCTGGGCAAGGCGGGGCTTGCCGTGGCTTTTGACAGCGTGGTCGTGGTGCTGTTTGTATTGCACCTCGCCTCGACACGGCGCGCAGCCGTGTGAGCCGCTGTTACTTCTTGCCGCGAATCTTCACCAGTTCAGCTTGGGTCTCATTCCACAGGTCCATGCCCACGTCGGCCGCGATCAGGGCGTAGACCTTGGTCAGCTTGTCGCGCATGCGGGTGGACTCGGCGGGTGATAGTTCGTTGATCTGCATGCCCTTGGCTTTCAGGTCGCCCATGGCCTTGGCGGCTTCGTCGCGGGTGTCCTTGCGTTCAAAGTCGCGGCTGGTCTTGGCGGCGTCCATCAGCACCTTTTGCTCATCCTTGCTGAGCTGGTCCCACCACTTCTTGCTGACCGTGACGATCCAGGGGCTGTAGACGTGGTTGGTCACCGTCATGTATTTCTGCACTTCGTAGAACTTGCTCGACAGGATGGTGTTGAACGGGTTTTCCTGGCCGTCCACGGTCTTGGTTTCCAGTGCGCTGAACAGCTCGGAGAAAGCCATGGGGATCGCATTGGCGCCCAGCGTCTGGAAGCTGCTCAGGAACACGTTGTTCTGCATGACCCGCAGCTTGACACCGTCCAGGTCTTCCATCTTGGTGATGGCGCGCTTGCTGTTGGTCAGGTTGCGAAAACCATTTTCCCAATAGACCAGGCCCACCAGGCCCTTCTCTTGCAGTTTGGCTTTGATCTTGTCGCCAATCGGGCCATCCAGCAGGATGTCGGCTTCCTTGGCGTTACTGATCAGGAAGGGTGTGTCCCACAGCGCCATTTCCTTGGTGATGCCGACCAGTGTGGCAGTCGACCCGACCATCATCTCCTGCGCACCACCAATCAGCGCTTGCTGCATTTGCGTGTCCGGGCCGAGTGCGGCAGCGCCAATGGCACGCACTTTCATCTTGCCGCCGGAGAGTTTTGCGACTTCATCCACAAACACCTTGGCCGCGCGGCCCTGGTTGCTTTGCTCGTTGAGGCCGTAGCCAAAGCGGATCAGGCGGGGCTTGATGTCCTGCGCCAGGGCCGAGAGCGATGCGCCCAATAGGGCTGCGGTAGTGGCCGCGATGAGGGTACGACGAAGAAAGGTCATGGGGGTCTCCTGGGTTAAAAAGTTATCGCATCCACGCCACCGGCGCGGTCACGATTTGCGGGAACAGCACGAACAGAAAAAGAATGACGGTGTAGGTCAGCAAAAACGGATTCACGCCCTTGATGACCTGGTGCAGCGACAGCTTGCCCACACCGGCCACCACGTTGAGCACCGTGCCCACCGGCGGGGTGATCAGCCCAATGGCGCCGTTGAGCACGAACATGAGGCCGAAGTACACCGGGTCGATGCCGGCCTTGACCGCGATCGGCAGCATCACGGGGGCGAAGATCAGGATGGTCGGCGTCAGGTCCAGCGCGGTGCCGATCAGCACCAGCACCACCATCATCACC
>CAZMXB010000414.1:0-3985 GCA_964569855.1 uncultured Rhodoferax sp. | reverse complement strand
CTGCTTTCCGTGAGATCGTGGTTTTCACGTCGGAAGAGCGGAGGTGTTGAATCACTATTGTGGGCCAATTGGGAGTGCGCACTATAGCGAAATGGTCGCCCCAGAGCCGACTGCGGGTCTATATCTGGGAGTGCCCAATGGAGCAGGCAGATCTGAAACTCGACTACCGACTCTCAGACAGTTGCCGGGTTAAAGGCGGCAAAAACTTTGAAACCGCCTCCATCGTCAAGAGTAGAGGCAAAGCGGTAATAGCGATTTGCGATCTGGCCACTCGAAGCCTGCTATTGGCTCCCCAGCCCGAGCAACCGCCAATATGACACCGAATCTAAGAACCAGTGCTTAGCTGTTGACCATGATCAATCAGACTTGGGAAACCTCGTCAATCGACTCCTCTGCCACTGCGGGTTCATTCGGAGAATAGTAAGTGAAAGGATCCCATGTACGCATGGCAAACGTGATGAGATGCTTCTGCCGGTCTTTGATGGAAGCCAGAGTCCATTCGGGGAGACCGGTGGTTCCAAGTCCGGACCATCTAATCAGCTCTCCCTGGCTGAGAAAAGTTGAGTCCTCGCTCAGGCTTCTTAACTTGTCAGAGAAGTCAAATTTTCCCTTTGAGGAATTAGCCGAAATGGAATCCAAGACCAAGTTACCAAGACGATGGGTTGCAACCGCACTGAAATTGGCAAGCTCGTCTGTTTTGTCCCAAGCCACTTTCGTTTCGGAGATGGGGTTGTTCTGCGCGGCGATGTGCTCAAGGCTCAATTTGCTACGATTGTCCTTGGGTTGAAGGTATTGCCTCCAACCGAGAAGCTCAGCGGCCTTTCCGGTTTTCGAGCGAAGGTGATTTTCATAACGCCACAACAGATATTGCACGTCCTTTCGGTTGCTGCTATAGATCGATGACCGATTCAGTCCGGCATCAAATCGATTGCCAATGTCGTACCACGTGGACATGGAATGCAGAAAAGTATGAAGCGTCGCAAAATCGCCAGAAAAGTCTCTGGTGTGCGTGAACAACGAGGGCTGCCCAGCATCAGACCGTAGGTTGCTAATGCCGTATCCCCGCATCGCATAGACCTCCATCAGACGACAAGCCAGCTTGAAGTCCCGTTTGTTTTCAGAACTATCTGACCGATAGCTCTTGATAACTGTCGGCCAGAAGGTAGCCATTCGATCCAGCAAGAATAGGTCGGCAAACTCGGGATAGTCATCGCGGTTTTCAAGGACGAGCTGCACCGTTCTGTATGTTTCCCTGAGTTCGGTGGTGAAGTCCAATACCCATTTGGTAACGTTCTGGCTGGAATCGAGACTTCCGACCGTCTTCTTGATGAATTTCTTGGGGTCACGCCATTCGTTGCCAACCCAAGGGAAGTATGTAGCACAGTGATAGGAGAGAACCGCGTCTTCGGAAGGAGATGCACCAATTCCGCCCAGTGTTTCTACTGTCCTGTATATCTTGGCGAACTGGGTCTGAATCTCTTTCAGGCTGTCGTCTGGATTCTTGGCGTGTAGATATACCAAATGCATTAGGTAACTTTTGAGAGCTTCCAAATCGGTGAGCTTTTTCCCTCGGTCATTCTGTAGCTCAAAGATCAAGGTGGCATCAGCCGAATTCGATACCGAATAAACCATGACCTTGGCCGTAATAAGCGCATGAACTAGGTTCTCCCACTCTGCATCACCTACATTCTTGATGAAATAATCGAGTGCTTGCTTCAGTCTGGAAGATGACGGAGAGTCCTTCGTCACGCACGCGTTCGAAAGCCCTAGGATGTGGGTTCGGAAAAACGGATTGTCCTCCTCGATGGTTTGAAACTTCTGTATTTCCTCAACAGAATCGTAAATGAAATAGCTTTTGAGAGACTTTTCCTTGACCCGTTCGCTTTTGAAAACCCCAGTTCTGGTGTGCTGTTGGAGCGCAGCGGCGATGAAAATCACGGAAGTGGTCATCCGCTGTTGGCCATCGACAACATGAACTTTCCCCGTTTCCAACTGGTGAAGCAAAAGCGTTCCGAGGAAATAGTCTTTCTTGGAGTTGGTTTGTTGAGCGGCAGCTTGTTGCCTTAGATCCAACAGGAAGGCGGAGATTTGCGGCTCCAATTCCCACGCATACGCTCTCTGATACTGCGGGATGCTGAACGAGCTGAGTTTGAAAAGGTTTTCGAGGGAGTGGGTGGTATTTTCCATGCTACATAATTTGCCAGTGAACGGGAAACAACGGAAAACCTTCAAATATCTATTGAACAATCATGAAGTCTCGTCGATTAAATTCGCAATGAATTCTCCATTAAAACTGCCATTTTTGATATTTCGCTATTTCATGATAGCCGTTGATCGCCTCAAGCGGGATGCGCCCCGCCTCAGACCGGTCGTTGGCCAACTCGACTTGTTACCGGCGAATCCCAACTTCAGGAAAAGCTGCCCTCAATAGGTCCGGTAGCACAACGCCGGC
This sequence comes from uncultured Rhodoferax sp., assembly GCA_964569855.1. GTDB lineage: Bacteria > Pseudomonadota > Gammaproteobacteria > Burkholderiales > Burkholderiaceae_C > Allorhodoferax. The sequence goes on along the minus strand of CAZMXB010000414.1, from coordinate 1,533 downwards.
GGAGCCGGGCAAAGACCATGTGGCGGCGGCGTCCAATGGCGTTTTGTCAGGGTTAATCTGAATGATTTTGGCTCCAGCCTGCTTTGCAAGGTTTGGTATTTCCGCTGCCGGATAGACCAAGGAGGAGGTCCCGATTGAAAAAAGCAGATCGCAGTCTTTCGCACTGGCATAGGCGCGACGCAACTCCCGAACCGGAAGCTCCTCGCCAAACCAGACGACGCCAGGACGAATGGAATCACCGCAATGGAGACAAATCGGCGGACTCAAACGCCGTCCCCCCGCAGGTTCGTCGGGGATCGCATTGGGTGGATTCCAGGCCTGGCCGCAATCGAAGCAGCGCGGACTGAGCAAGCTGCCGTGCAGATGCAAGACCTGGGTGCTGCCAGCGCGCTCGTGGAGGTCATCGACGTTTTGGGTGATGACGGTCAGCTTGGGCACCAAGGACGCCAATGCTGCGATTGACAAATGTGCCGGATTGGGCTGGGCGCGCATCACCTGCATGCGACGCCATTCGTACCAACCCCATACAAGTTCCTTGTCGTTCACAAATGCCTCAGTTGTCGCCAGTTCCTCGGGGTCAAACCGTTCCCAAAGACCGGTCTGGGCATCGCGAAATGTCGGGACTCCGCTCTCGGCGGAAACTCCGGCACCGGTAAAGACGACAACATGCCTGGCCTGCTGCAGGGCGATGATCAAAGCTTGGGGGAAGGCGGTGTGATTCGCGTTCATATCGGTGTTGCCCAGTTCGTATTCGTGCATGGAAGCCTGGATCGTGTTGCTGCTGCGTATCTTGATCGCTAACGAAGCGCCCAGCAAACCCCTATGGTGACGGCAAGTAGCCAAATTGACCGATCCTGAAGCAAGGGAACACTTTCGAGGCTTGTCAGGTCGATACTGCCCGTTTTGGTGATACCCAAAACAAGATGCGTCTTGTTGGGACTTTTCATGCACGCGCCACCCGGCTCGGCTTGTTGAAGTCCACAGTGGACGCATGTTCCCAGTTCAGTGGTGGCCAAACGGGGTTTCCAGTGGGAGCCAAGCGCCCAAATCAAAATTGACTCGGCCGGCGCCATGCGGATCTTGCCTACCCTTGAATCCGGGGTAACCAACGCAAAATCCAGTGCGTAGTAGACGATGGACGCCACGATCCCCACTGGCGTGCCGAAGATCTTGACGAAGAAGATGGCGAAAACGGCTGTCACCATGCCACCGGCAATTCTGTGCAGTAGTTGAAGCTTTTCGATGAGCACTTCACGGCTCGCAGGCGTCGGCTCCGTGGCTTCATAGGTTTCTGACGCGACCACCGTCGTTGAATTGCAGAAACCGCACACAATCGCAGCCTGGTCTTCACCTGAATATTGAAGATTCGCACCACATCCACCGCATTTCAAGACTGCGTTTCCGTTCATTTGTTTCCCCCGTCAAAAGCACAATTGATTTCAACCCCGGCACTCAAGCTGAGAGATGCCGGTGAATTTCAATTGTCTGGATCTGTGCGTCAAGTTGTGACGCATTCCTTTGAGCAACCGGTCA
>CAZMXB010000413.1:1260-4021 GCA_964569855.1 uncultured Rhodoferax sp. | reverse complement strand
ACCGGCGTGGTGCCGGTGTAGTCGTTGAATGAGGCTGGCAGGGTGCTCGGGCTGCTCCACATGCCGGGGCTGTCGACGCCGTTGGGCCACAGGGCGAGGGGGGACCACTGGCTTGTCGCATTCACACAAAGCGCCGCAATCGTCCCGAGGGTGAAGGGGACGCCGTTGCGGAGAGCGACCCCGTAGCTCATCGAATGTTCACCGGCTTCGCGTACACGGTGCCACCAGCACTGACCTGAATCGCACTGACGCGCCACGGTGCCCCGGTGCCCTCGGGCACCTTGAACGGGATCGGGCTGTTGGCGGGGATCGGGGTCGATGCAGTGGTCGCCACAGCACCCTCGCCTACCGCGACGTAACACGCTTGATCCGACCAGATCACGACACCCTGGGGGCCAGCGTTCCACGTTCCCGTGTTGCCAGCGGTGCCGGTATAGGCGACCGACTTGGCGGGGAACAGGGTGTCATTGAGGGGGTTCAACAGTTCCATATCAGGCTCCTGGGATCATTTGGGGTGATTGTGACACTTCCGGTGCCTCTTGTGACTGTTCCATCGCTCCAGGGGTTTCCGGGGGCATTCCCATACCCTCCTGAGCCTCCGTTGACTGCTCCATGTCGTCCTGTGCCATACGAAGGTCGCCGGAACTCATCATGGCATGGATGGTGCCGATCACGATGTCCTGCATCTGATCGGGGGTCATGCCCGCCTGAACAGCCGAAATCCGCTTGGTTTCAGCGTCGAACGCTTTGATCTTCGCCTCGAACTCCTGAATCTCAAGGTCGCGGTTCTCGAACGACTTCTGCACGTTCTGGAGCATCTGGTGCATCTGCTCCATCTCCTGCCCCATCGCCTGCATCTGCTGCTTCGCTGCCTGCATCTCAGGGGACTCATCCTCGTCACCGAGCAGCTTGGGATCGATGGTCTTGGCAAACCGCTTTGCCATCTCCTGGGCACCCGGCCAGTCCATGTTCTTGATGAACAGGTCGCCAGCAACCGCCCACAACTCAGGGTTGCCCTGAAGCAACTCGGTCATCGCGTTCAGCGACTCCTGCCGCTTGGTCATGTAGCTCGGACCCGTGGTGACACAGACATCGTACTTGCCGACCCCGAGGTTGTACACCTTCTGGATCACGATGCCGCGCTCGTCCACGATCTTCTTGACGGGTTCCGGCTGGTCAGGGTTTACCCGAGCCATGTCCGAGGTGCCGTCTTCACCGATGATCCGGGCGATGCGCTCGGTGTCGTAAATCTTCGGGATCAGGTCCACCAGTTGCCGGGTGACGCAACGCACCGCACGGGCGAGGTTGTCAACGTAGTGGTACGTGCCGGTGTCGGCCTGACGCTCACGGGCGAGGATCGCCTTGCCGCTGCGCTCGTTGGAGGTCGCCCCAAGGCTGCTGTCGTACTGCCCGGTGGCACCCTTGATGTCGTCGGACGCGCCCATCTTGGCCTGAATCAGCCCGTTCTGGGCCATCGGGGGCTGTGACCGCTGGGGTAGTGGCAGGGTGCCGCCCTGACCGTCCGTAACGTCCGGGTTGACCTCCAGATAAGGCCAGTTGTTCGTGTTGGCGGTCTTCCACTGAGTCTCGTAGCCCTCGAACTGCCCACCGTACCCGATGAACGGCGCTTTGGGTGCCAGCGCCAGCATCTCGGCCTCCTGAGAGGTCCAGTAGTTGTACATGCGCTGGGCATCCTTGGCGTTGCGGACGATGCCCGAGAGGTACAGCCGCCCATCCACCTCGAACTCGTTGCCGACCACCCGTACCACGGGGATGTGCGACCCGGCCCAGTCGTTGCGCTCCAGTACCTCGAAGCCATTGATCTTGCAGTATTTGACCTGCTTGACATCGACCTCGCGGGAACGGATAGGCTTCATGCCCATCGCCACCATCTGCTTGTCCTGTGGCGATCCTGACAGTGCGCTGACGTTGCCGTAGTACAGGTTCAGGGTCTTCTTGGTGTGGTCGATGTAGTAGTAGTCAGCGACCCGGACCGTCTTGTCGTTGACCCACTGTGAAACCGACTGGTCCCCGACACCCTGGTCCTGAAGCGACGAGATGGGCTGCGCGTTGGGGAACTGACGCTCGTACTCGTCCTTGGGAATGTCCTCCGTGACGAAGCACCACTGCGCGTCCGAGCCGCACGGGTCTTGGATCATCGGGTCCATGTAGACGCTGAACGAGTTCCGCACCCGTCCGATCTTGATGTCCTGATCGAACGATGTGGGGTCGGTGTACTCGGTCAGGATGCGAATGTAACCCTCACCATAGGCCACCTGGTTCTCGCAGGCGGTGTCATAGGCCACATCGGCATCGCTGATGTACTCGATGTGCCGCACGATGCCGTCGAATATCTCAGCGACCTCAACGTCACCCTTGTCATCGGCGGGGATGACCTTGCCGCTGGGACGGTTCTGACGCTGGTCGTTGGTGACTTGGCGAACGTGCTGCGGGAGCTTGTTGATCGTCAGCGTCGGTCGGGCGTTGATGCTCTGACCCTGGACCGAGCCACGGGTTGCCAGCACATCGGCAGGCCATTGCCAGTGGTTGTCCGGGGAACCGGCGTAGAACCGCAGATCGTCAATCTCGTCCTCACGGGTCTCCGACCACGCGGAGATAGCCAGCGTCATCCGATCACGAGCGGCAGCAAGGAGGTCTTTGTCTTTCTCAGCCATCAGTGACCCATCCATGACGATGCAACCATTGGTCCCCGATGCCCTGCGTAGACCTTGGGACGGGGTGTATCGGGCGAAGTATAGTC
>CAZMXB010000413.1:0-1160 GCA_964569855.1 uncultured Rhodoferax sp. | reverse complement strand
CGCTGCTCGATCAGCCTGTCATAGATGCCAGCGCCCACCCCACCCTCGTCGATGCAGGTCATCTGGGGCTTGTAACGCTCGATAGCGTCGATGATATTGCCCACGGAGCGCATCGTATCGTCCCCCGAGTGCCGTTCTATCGCCACGATGTCGCGCCCCTGGCGCACCACGATCACCGTGCTGTCCGAGCCGCTGCGTGCCGGGTCGATCCCCATGATGATGGGCGCTGACGGGTCGTTGTGCGCCTTACGGGCGAACGCCTGCATGACCAGCGTGGGCGAGATGAAGCTGCCCTCATCGTCCAGCGGGAACTGACCATAGACCTCAACCCGCGCTTGGTACGAGTCCTCACCGAACTCAGCGATGATCTGCTCGTACATCGCCTTGTCGGTGCCCTCCACGGACCTCGCGTCGATGTTGTCGGTGAGCCAGAAGTCCCGCTTCTTGCCAAAGCACTCGAAAAAGTACCCCGTGTTGCGCCGGGGGTTGCTGAACGCGAACCAGAACCGATTCGGCGTGTTCTCCGTGAAAAACCCCCCTGCAACCGACCAGATGCCATCAGGGATGCTAGCCGCCTCATCGAATATGACGCACATGCCCAGCATGTTGTGCGGCCCAGCGTACCCGTCAGGGTTCTCTGCGGACCACAACTTGCCCTCTGCCGCCCAGTACCGGGTGCCGATCTTGAGGTCACGCTCCACGATCTCGGTCAGCCACGCTGCCGGGACCAACTTGGTGGCCGATGGCTCCCACCAGTGCGCGTTGGAGGCCATCGTGGACCACTTCATCAACTCAGCCCATGTGACCGACCGTAGCTGGTTCTCGCTGTTGGCGCTGACGATCACGCTGGAGCCGATGCGGGTGGACAGCATCCACAGGATGATCCACCCCACCAGCGCGGACTTGCCGATGCCACGGCCGGAGGCTATCGCCAGCCTCATGGCATTGAAGTCCACCTTGCCGTGGTTCGATGCCACATGCCGCCCAATCTGCACCAGCACCTTCTGCTGCCACTCACGCGGTCCCTTGAAGTGCTCCAGCGGCGTCCCCGGCACGCCCCAAGGAAACACGGACATGACGAAGATGAGCGGGTTGTTGCAGTACAGGGGCGATGTGATCTGCTCCAGCAGCTCCTGCTCCTGCTGCGGGGTCGATACCAG
>CAZMXB010000412.1:0-4022 GCA_964569855.1 uncultured Rhodoferax sp. | reverse complement strand
CGGCTTCTTGGCCGTGTCCCTCACCGCCGAGTCCGGTGGCGAGCTCTGGGCGTTCATCTCGCCCTCGTTCCAGCGGTACAACGAGGCCTGATCCCCGGATCTCCTCATTCATTCCGCGTTTCGACGGCTCGTGCTCCTCGCGAGCACGAGCCGTCGTGATTCATCGGAGGAATCATGTCGCAGTTGCTCTACACCGTTCGGCCGGCGCTCACCTCGACTGCCGCGCCCCTGATCCCCCGCGACGCAATCACGGCGGGGACCGATTGGAATTCGGCGGTCATCCACAACACCTCGGCATCGGACGTCAACATTGGTGTGGCCGGCGTGACCAACTCGACGGGCTTCACGCTGGAACCGGGCGACAAGCTCGAGCTCACCGACCTCGACGGCGCCGACGATGTGTTCGAGCTGTACGGGATCACCTCGTCCACGGCGACCATCCAGGTCATGCTGGGGCGGCGGTAGTTCCTCTCTCGCGTAATCCCCTCCTCGAAAGGCTCGGCAATGGCTCTCCTCTCATCTCGCCCATCGGTCACGACGACCCGATCCAAGATCGTTGATGCGTCCACCGCGTCCAGTTCGGACAAGCGGTCGGTGCTCGTCAATAATCCGTCAGGTGGCAGCACCGTCTACCTCGGCGGTTCCGACGTCACCACTTCGAACGGAATCACCCTTCCCGCTGGGTCCTCGCTGCCACTCACCCTCGGTTATGGCGACGACCTCTGGGCGGTTGCCGGCGGATCGACGACTATCGAGCTTTTGGTGGACCAGTCATGAGCTTCGGGGCGATCGGCGGCGGCGGTGGCGGCGGTGGCGGCGGTGGCGGCGGGCTGGTCGCTGACGCCATCAACGATGGGACGACCACGGTCGCACCGTCACAGAACGCCGTGTACGACGCACTTGCCGGCAAGCTCTCGACGACGGGTGGCGGCAAGGACGCGGTGTCGAACCTCGGATCTCTCACCGGCACGATCGGCATCGATCTGGCGAACGGCAACAGCTTCTACGGCACCCTGACCGGCAACACGACGTTCACGATGACGGGGTTCACGTCGGGCAAAGAGTGCGAGTTCGTGCTCGGCATCGTGCAGGACTCGACGCCTCGTTCGATCACCTGGCCCGCAGCAGTGAAGTGGGCCGGGGGAACACCGCCGACCATCTCGACTGCCTCGGGAGCACGCGACGTGTTCGTGTTCCGCTCCCGTGACGGCGGCACGACGATCGACGGCATTCTCGTAGGGAAGTCGTTCGCATGATGAAGGCCATGCTCGCATCGTCGAGCAAGACGTGGCTCGAAGAGGTCCAGGCGGACAGCCCGATCGCCCTGTGGTTGATGCAGGAAGCGTCCGGTACCACCATGACCGCCACGGTGGGGCCTGCCGGCGAATACAGCGCGAGCGGGATCACATACCAGGCGGCAGGGCCGGGGAAGGCGGCTCTACCGGCTGCTGCCCAGTTCAGCGGCACCGGATCGGGGGCCTTCGTGCCGTGGCTCAACCTGTCGACACTCGCCCCGCGGCTTCTCACCGTGTGCTGGTGGATGTACTGGAACGCTTTCACCGACAACGACGCGCTGGCCCTCGAATTCACCGCGAACGCCGGGAGCGTCGGACCCGGGTTTTACATCGACCCCAACTCAGGCTGGCCGCTCTCCGGCAGGTTCGCCGCTTCCATAAACGCCGGTAGCCCCTCGCTCACCAGAGGCGAGGGCTTTACCCGGCCGTCCGCTGCTGCGTGGCATCACTACGCCGTCACGTTCGACCGCAACACACCGTCGGTCGGGTTGTACATCGACGGTGTGGCTCAGACATCGGGAGCTTCGAACGCTCCAGGGTGGACTGCCAACGACTTCCCAAACGACTGGCTGTTCTTCATGTGCCGCAACAATGGCCTCCTGCGCGGCGCCGGTCGCATGGCGGGGGTGTCCCTCCATCCATCGATCCTCTCGGCGGCTCGCATCGCCGCCCATTTCGCAGGAGCGTGAACATGTACGCACACGTCACCGAAGGTGTAGTCGATCGGATCGGACTCCCCGAGACCTGGCGGCGTAACGACGGTTCCACTGTGTCCGGCTACCAGTTCGCAGAACCCGCCGACCTCGCGGCCGACGGCTGGCTTCCCATTGTTGAGGATCGGCCCGACCTCGCCCCGAACGAAATGCACGGCCCACCCACTTACGCCGCCGGCGACGGTCAGGTGACCGCCACCTACCCAGTGGAACCCGTGCCGATCCCCGACCTTCCAGCGGACCCCGATCTCATCCCACCCGACCCGACCCAACTGAGGAGTCCCCGATGAGTCTCACCAACAAAGCCAGCGTCGCGGACGATCCGGCGTTCCAACGGCGCGTCCGTCAAGCCGCTACGGCGGCGGCGCAGAACGTCGCGTCCGAAGATCCGAACACCGCGAACCATGAGAAGCGCAAAGCGTTTGCCACTGCGGTCCTGACGTTGCCGAACCAATGGGCGCAGATCATCGCGGTCGGCATCGCGAACAACGGCAACGTCGGGTCGGGTGTGTCCGATCCGTCCGTCGATTCGACCGATGGGGACAGCGCCCTCGAGTACGTGATGTCCACCGTGTGGGACGCGTACTCGGGATGACCGCGACCGCCAGTGGTCGCGTCGGCTTCCGGTACGCGATCTAGGAGGACGAGATGGGAATGACGATCAGCGGTGGTGGCTCGAGTACGCCAACACCACAGCTCGTGATCGAAGCTGGCGACGGCATTGCTTTCTCCGGCGACGGTACCGACGGCTCGCCGCTGGTCATCCGCAAGTCGGGCGGCGACATCGTGCTGATTCCTCAGCTTCCAACCGATGCCGTGATCACCGGGGACGGCCAATACTTCTTCACGGTCCCACCGTCGCTGGACGGCGGCAACATCACCGCTGTCAACCTGGCGCTCACCGGAGCAGTCGCATCCTCGGGAGCGACCACCGTACAGATCACCCGCCGTCGGGGTGGTACTGTCACCGACGTGCTCGCTACCCCAGCCACCGTCGACGCCACCGAGCGGTTCTCGACCACCGGGACCATCGGCGTGCCCGTAGCCTCGCCGGGCAACAGCATCGACCAGTGGGACATCCTTGGGGTGGACGTGGACGCCGCCGGCACTGACGCCAAGGGCCTGCAGGTCATCATCACCTACGCTATCCCACCTCACTGATGATCACCGCCGACTACTTCTACATCTACAATTCGGATGGCGGTGGGTCCCCCTTCGGGTCGTCGGTGTCTTTCACGCCGCCGACAGGTCCGTCATCGTCGCAGGTGACGATTGCTGTGGTCTTCTCCACTCGCAACACCACGAATCAGACTTTCACCCCCGGCGTCGGGTGGACGGTGGTCAATACGCGTCAACAGCTCCTATCGCGTACCCCCGATTCAACCGTCAACGAAGGATTCGCTGGCACGAACCCCGAGTACGTCACCATCACAACTCTCGTCGCGGTCGGCGTAGATGGAGCGACCCTGACCGGCACGTTCCCGGTCGGGCTATACTACTCGCTTTCGTTTTGGCGGTTCTCTGGAGTCGATCTAGCTTCACCCATCGCCGGCCACGCCGTGACGGGGCGGTCATTCGTTGGTAATAACTCCGGCACCCCAGCGTTGTGGACTACTCCGTTTACAGACGCCCCGGCGGTGTCGGTACGCGGAGCCTCGATCCTGATGCCGTACATAGGCATCTTCGGAATCCCATACGCCTCCAAAGCTCGGTATAACAGCTCGTGGGTCAGCCTGCTCGCGACGTTCCCAACGACGTTGCCGACAACGTCGCTGCACGCGTATGCGACCACGGAATCGGACTACACAAGGGGTACGTCGTTGGCGTCACTCGTCGTGTTGAGAGATGCGGATGCCTTCCCGGGCCAGGCCATGACCTTCTAGCTCAGCCGGGCTCCGACATCACATCAGCTCGATCCAACCATCAGCCTCGGCGACGAGCCCGAGGAGCTCGGCGAATACGACGACGCGGTACGGGCGCCGCACTCCGGTCTCGGCGCTCGCCAGGTGCCCGT
>CAZMXB010000411.1:3742-4037 GCA_964569855.1 uncultured Rhodoferax sp. | reverse complement strand
ACCGGGCTGGAGCAGGACAAGATCGTGGCCGAGTACAAAGAAGTCATGGCCGAAATCGACGACCTGCTCGACATCCTGGCCAAACCGGAACGTGTTTCCATCATCATCGGCGACGAGCTGGGTGCCATCAAACATGAATTTGGCCAAACCAAGTTGGGCGCGCGCCGCAGCCTGGTTGAGCACAGCTCCTACGACCTGTCCACCGAAGACCTGATCACCCCCACCGACATGGTGGTGACCATGAGCCACAGCGGCTACATCAAGAGCCAGCCACTGGGCGAGTACCGGGCACAAA
>CAZMXB010000411.1:0-3716 GCA_964569855.1 uncultured Rhodoferax sp. | reverse complement strand
GTCTGGGAAGTTCCGCAGGGTTCGCGCGGTTCACGCGGCCGCCCTATCGTCAATATGTTCCCTCTGCAGGACGGCGAAAAAATCACCGTGGTGTTGCCACTGACGGGAGAAAAACGCAGCTTTCCCGCCGACCAGTATGTGTTCATGGCCACCAGCATGGGCACTGTCAAGAAGACGACGCTGGACGAATTCAGCAACCCGCGCAAGGCCGGCATCATTGCCGTGGACCTGGATGATGGCGACTACCTGATTGGTGCAGCGCTGACCGATGGACAGCACGACGTGATGCTGTTCAGCGACGGCGGCAAGGCCGTGCGTTTTGACGAGAATGATGTGCGCCCCATGGGCCGTAATGCGCGGGGTGTGCGCGGCATGATGCTGGACGAGACCCAAAGTGTGATCGCCATGTTGGTCGCCGGTGACGAACAGCAAAGTGTGCTCACTGCTACCCAGAACGGCTATGGCAAACGCACCAGCATTACCGAATACACACGACACGGTCGAGGCACCAAGGGCATGATCGCCATCCAGCAGAGTGAACGCAACGGCAAGGTCGTAGCCGCGACCCTGGTACACGTGGACGATGAGATCATGCTGATTACCGACAAGGGCGTACTGGTGCGCACGCGCGTATCGGAAATCCGCGAACTCGGCCGGGCCACGCAAGGCGTGACCTTGATCGGGCTGGACGAAGGCTCCAAGCTCAGCGGACTGCAACGCATTGTTGAAAACGACGCCAATCCAACCGATGACGATAACTCCGCCGGGGAAGACACCACGGCGAGCACCTGATTGCTATATTTTGAATAGCACCTTGCGCATTATTGGCGAGGGCTGTAACTCTATTTGATATATTACCCGCCAATGAATCGACCGTTCTTTTTCGCGCCAGCTTCGACAGCCGCCCGGACGTGGCGCATGCCCGCACACCTGGCTCGTGTGGAGAACCTGAACATGGCAGGAGCCTGAACCGTGTCAAAAGCCTCCAACGATCTGCCAAAGCTGTCTGAGTTGCGCGTTCAGATTGATGCCATAGACCAGCAACTGCTCACGCTGCTGAACAATCGGGCACTGGTTGCCGAAAAGGTGGGCGAAGTCAAGAAACGCGAAGGCACTGCGTTTTTCCGGCCCGACCGCGTGGCCCAGGTCATTGACAAGATCCAGCACGCGAATCCCGGGCCTTTGAAAAACCAGCATGTGGCCGATATATGGCGCGAAATCATGTCCGCCTGCCTGGCCCTGGAGGCGCCACAGCGGGTCGCAGTCCTGGGACCGGCCGGCACCTTTTGCGAGCAAGCCGCAATCGAGTTTTTTGGGGGCGCGGCCGACCTGATTTACTGCGCCAATTTCGACGAAGTGTTCCACGCCACTGCGGCCGGCAGCGCCCAGTACGGCGTGGTCGGGGTGGAGAACTCAACCGAGGGTATGGTGACGCGGTCGCTCGATTTGTTCCTGCACTCGCCGACCCATGTCATTGGCGAAGTCACGCTGCTGGTACGCCACAACCTGCTGCGTCTGGAAAATTCACTCGAAGGCATTGAAGTGGTTCTGGCCCACCCCCTTGCCCTGGCCCAGTGCCAAGCCTGGTTGACCAAGAACCTGCCCCATGCCGAGCGACGCCCGGTTTCCAGCAATGCCGAAGGCGCCCGCCTGGCGACCACCAACCCTGCCTGGGCAGGGCTCGCCAGCGAACGTGCCGCCACCCAGTTTGGCTTGCACATTGCAGCGCACGCCATTCAGGACGAAGCCTACAACCGAACGCGGTTTGCCATTATCTGCCTGCCCCAGACGCTGGGCTTGCCACCGCCCTCCGCACGCGACTGCACCAGTCTGGTGGTTTCGGTGCCCAACCGGCCCGGCGCTGTGCACGACCTGTTGGTGCCGCTCAAGACCCATGGTGTTTCCATGACCCGCTTCGAGTCCAGACCGGCCCGTACCGGACAATGGGAATACTACTTTTACATCGACCTGCAGGGCCATCCTTCGCAACCCCATGTGGCGGCGGCCCTGAAAGAACTCCAAACCATCTGCGCTTTTTACAAAGTGCTCGGTACCTATTCGGTGGCGGAATGATGACCAGCAACACCCAACCCATCAGGAAGCAGCATGTTTGAACAACTTGGATTGATTGGATGCGGCTTGATGGGTGGCTCGTTTGCGCTGGCATTGAAGCGCGCCGGTCTTGTCAAACGCGTCGTCGGCTACAGCAAATCGCCCAGCACCACCGAGCGGGCTCGTCTGATGGGCGTCATCGATGTGGAGGCCCCCTCTGCCTTGTTGGCCGTGTCCGGTGCCGATATTGTCCTGATCGCAGTGCCGGTTGCCGCCACCGAAGCAACCTTCAAGGCCATCAAGCACCTCGTCACACCCAACATGCTGGTGATGGACGTGGGCTCGACCAAACGCGATGTCATTGACGCCGGGCGCCGCGCGTTGCGCGAGCAAATTGGCTCTTTTGTACCAGCCCACCCGATCACGGGCAAAGAGGTTTCCGGCGTCGAAAATGCCGACCCTGACCTCTACACCGGTCGTCAGGTCATCCTCACACCGATCGAACGCACACTCACCGTGCAGCTTCAAAAAGCCGTGGACGTGTGGACCGCATTGGGTTGCCGGGTACTGAAGATGGCCCCCGAGCAACACGACGCCGCGTTTGCCGCCGTCAGCCACTTGCCACACTTGATTGCCTTTGCCTTGATGAATGCCATCTCCGGCCAGCCGCAGGGCAAAGACTACCTGTCGTTGGCCGGCCCGGGCTTTCGGGACTTCACCCGGATTGCCGCCAGTGACCCCAAGATCTGGCGCGATATTTTGATATCCAACCGCGAAGAGTTGCTGGCCCAGTCCAAGATATTCCAGCGCAATCTCCACGCGCTGGAACTGATGATTTCCAGCGGTAACACCGATGCGATTGAGGGCCTGTTGGAACAGGCCAGCATCACCCGCAGCAGTTGGAGCATGACCTCCAGACACAATCCCTGATGTATTCGACCGCCTTCCTCGACCTTCCCCCTCTCGCCAGTGCCTCTGGAACGGTGACACTGCCAGGCTCAAAAAGCATTTCCAACCGGGTCCTGTTGCTGGCCGCACTCTGCCAGGGCACGACCACCGTCCACGACCTGCTGGACTCGGACGACACCCGCGTCATGCTGGATGCGCTGCGCGTGTTGGGCTGCCAGATTCACCAGGATGGCACGCGGGTAAAGATTGAGGGCCTGGACGGCGAGCTAGCGGCGCGCAAGGCCAAACTCTTTCTGGGCAATGCCGGGACCGCGATGCGGCCGCTTACCGCCGCCCTGGCCGTGCTGGGTGGTGACTTCGAAATGAGCGGCATCGCTCGCATGCATGAGCGCCCGATCGGCGATCTGGTGGACGCCCTGCGCCAACTCGGCTGTCAGATCGACTACCTGGGTCAGGATGGCTATCCACCCTTGCATATCGGCAAGCCGACCCTGCGCCTGGATGCGCCGATTGAAGTCCGGGGCGATGTGTCCAGCCAGTTTTTGACGGCACTGCTGATGGCGTTGCCACTGGTAGCTACGAAAGACATCGTCATCGACGTGGTAGGTGATCTGATCTCCCGCCCCTACATCGAAATCACCCTCAACCTGCTGGCACGCTTTGGCGTGCGGGTGCAGCGTGACGGATGGCAGCGTTTTACTATCCCGGCCGGTTGCCGCCTGCGCTCTCCAGGAGAAATTTACGTCGAGGCCGAC
>CAZMXB010000410.1:0-4047 GCA_964569855.1 uncultured Rhodoferax sp. | reverse complement strand
CACAGCTACTACTTCATCGCCAGTTTCATTGGCGACCACATCGCGCACCACGCCAACGCCTTGCGCCCGTAGGACAGCGGCGTTCGTGCGTCAGCCATACTGTTGCCGCGACGCTGCATGACCATAACGAAGCTCCGCTATTGTCGCGCCGCGGCCCTGATTATTTGGAAAACCCCGTGTTACCAGCGCCCCCGGGAACTCTGTGCGTGCAGACATCGGATCGCCCAGGCAGCGCTGCCCCATATGGCCAGGCGCGCGAGCAGCGGCGTATTCCCGCTTGTGCTGGTCTACGTAGCCACCGGCAGTTGCACTTTGGTGACAACGCCAGGGCCCCGGTCCCGGGTCAGACGCAGCGCCACTGCAGGGGGTAATCGCCAGCCCGGTGGGTCGAGACCGCGCCGCAACGGATTGACGCGGGGACCGGGAGTTTGGCCAGTGGCCAGTTGTTATGCTTGCCAACCCAATGTATCCCCGATTCAGGAGACAAACTTGTGCACCTGCCTTCGCGTTTGAACCGCCTTCTCTTCGGACTGGCCTGCGTACTATGTCTGTTGGGCTGGTCTGGCAACCCTGCGGTCGCCCAAACGCCAGCCCCCGGCGCACCGGCCCTGATGCTGGCAAAGGTCTACCATGCGGGCGTCGAACTGGCCGACTACTGGGTCAGCGAAAAGTATGACGGCGTGCGCGGCTATTGGGACGGCCAGCAATTGCTGACCCGCGGCGGTGAGCGAGTTCAGGCACCGGACTGGTTCACCGCCGACTGGCCCGGCACACCGTTGGATGGCGAACTGTGGGCAGGACGCGGCCAGTTTGCCAGGGCCAGTTCCATCGTGCGCCAGCAGATGCCGGGTGACGCGGCCTGGCGCGGCATGCGCTTCATGGTGTTTGACATACCCACGCATGGCGGAACGTTCACCGAGCGCATCACGTCATTGAACGCCGCAGTGGCGCAGATCCACCAGCCCTGGGTCGTGGCCGTGGTCCAGTCCCGTGCCACGACGCACGCCGCCCTGCTGGCGCAGATGCACCGGGTGGTGAAAGCCGGTGGTGAAGGCTTGGTGCTGCACCGGGGCGCGTCGCTGTACACCGCCGCCCGCAGCGACGACTTGCTGAAAGTGAAGCCGCATGAAGACGCCGAAGCCCGCGTGCTGGGCCACCAAGCGGGGCGCGGCAAGTATGCCGGCATGTTAGGCGCGTTGCTGGTGGAAAGCGTGGCGAGCGGCAATGCTGCGCCAACCGGTGTGCGTTTCAGGATCGGCACCGGCCTGTCGGATGCGCAACGCCGCCATCCGCCACCGGTGGGCAGTGTAGTGACGTACCGGTTTCAGGGGTTGACCGATGCGGGTGTGCCGCGCTTTGCCAGTTTTGTGCGGTTGGCGGCGGATAGGTCTGAGTCGGTACCGAATTAGGCAGGAGACCATAGGGTTTCCACTTACGAAATCAGGTGTATTTTTACAGCCGTATATAAGCATTCAGTAATTTATGGCCGGTAGCATTTCTCTGGATGGCTTGGCGTTGTGCTGTAAATGCCGTTGTTTTATCAATCTGGAGTACACATGAAATTTTCTTCCCTGCTCGCAGCCCTTGCGCTGGCCGGTGGTTTCGCAACCACCGCACATGCGGCTGACCCGGAGTACCTGCGCATCATCGGCACTGACACCAAATTTGTGGTCAAAAATGCTGCTGGCAAAGAAACCGTCATCCAGCGCGTGATGACACCTTGCGCCAAAAACAAAGGCTGGTTGCAGCCCTTGGTGCCCGTGCCTGGCGTACACCCTGTGACCGAAATCGAAATGTTGGGCGCCATGAACGACCGCGACGCACTGGTGGTGGACATGCGTGAGCCTGAAGACCGCGCCAACGGCACCATCCCCGGCTCCATGCACATCGTTTACACCGAAGTGTCTGGTCGCATGAATGAACTGGGTTGCACCAAGACCGCAGGCAAGTGGGACTGCGCTAACGCCAAGAAGGTTTACGCCTTCTGCAACGGACCGGTGTGCCCCCAAAGCCCTACTGCCATTTTGGCGATGACACGTGATGGCTTCCCGGTTGAAAAAATTTACTACTACCGTGGCGGCATGCTGGACTGGGCAGCATTGGGCTTCCCTGTGGTCAGCGGCGAGTTCTAGAAATCCCGGCCAGACCGCACTGCCTTACAAGGCCAGGCGTGCCCTGGCCTGTGCGTATTCACGCTTGAGCTGCGCCACATAGTCCGCAGTGGATTGGATCTTGTTGACAGCGCCAATGCCCTGGCCGCAACCCCAGATGTCCTTCCAGGCTTTGGACTTGTCGCCGCCGAAGTTCATCTTGCTGGGGTCGCTCTCTGGCAGGTTCTCCGGGTCCAGTCCGGCCGCACGGATGCTGGGGGCCAGGTAGTTGCCGTGTACACCGGTGAACAGGTTGCTGTAGACGATATCGTCCGAGCCACTGTCCACGATGGCCTGCTTGTAGGCGTCGGCCGCGCGAGCCTCGTCGGTGGCAATGAAGGCCGAGCCGATGTAGGCAAAGTCCGCTCCACAGGCCATCGCCTGGGCGGCCAGCACTGCACCACCGTTGGCAATGGCACCGCTGAGCGCGATCGGTCCATCAAACCACTGGCGTATTTCCTGGACCAGCGCAAACGGGCTCTTTACACCCGCATGACCGCCAGCTCCGGCGGCCACCGCGATCAGGCCGTCGGCGCCTTTTTCGATGGCTTTGCGTGCATGTTTGTTGTTGATGACGTCGTGCAACACCACACCACCGTAGCTGTGGGCTGCGGCGTTGATGTCTTCGCGTGCACCCAGGCTGGTGATGATGATGGGCACCTTGTACTTCACGCACATCGCCATGTCGTGCTCCAGACGGTCATTGCTCTTGTGCACGATCTGGTTGATGGCAAACGGGGCCGCGGGCGCATCGGGGTGGGCCGCGTTGTAGGCGGCCAGCGCCTCGGTTATTTCAATCAGCCAGACTTCGAGTTGCTCGGCTGGCCGGGCATTGAGTGCGGGCATGGAGCCCACGACGCCTGCAATACACTGGGCGATGACCAGCTTGGGGTTGCTGATGATGAACAGTGGCGAGCCGATGACGGGGAACGGCAGACGGTCCAGCGGTGCAGGTAGTTTTGACATGTTCAGAATGCCTCCAGCGCCAACGCCGTCACACACTCTGCACCGTCAACAATGCTGTCGCGCATGCCGGGCGCCTTGACCAGCAAGTGGTCGGCATAGAAACGCGCAGTGGTGATCTTGGCCTGCATGAAAGGCACATCGACACCTGCGGCGATCTGCTCCTGCGCCACCAGCAGTGCGCGCGCCATCTGCCAACCAGCCATGACGTTACCCGCCAGCATCAGGTACGGCACGCTTCCCGAAAACACTGCGTTGGGGCTGGCCTTGGTGTTGCCTGCGACGAAGTTCACCACGTCAACAAAGGCTTCGCGGGCCGCCTTCAGGCGCTTGGCAACCGCCATTGCGTCGGGCGAGCCGCTCTTGATGAGTTCAGCCTCGGTGCCTTCAATCTGCACGGCCAGCAGTTTGCCGGTCTGGCCACCATCGCGTGAGGTCTTGCGGCCCACCAGGTCATTGGCCTGGATAGCGGTGGTTCCTTCGTAGATGGTCAAAATCTTGGCATCGCGGTAGTACTGGGCCACGCCGGTTTCTTCGATAAAGCCCATGCCGCCGTGGACCTGTACCGCAAGGGAAGTAACCTCCAGGCTCATTTCGGTGCTGTAGCCCTTGACCAGCGGCACCATGAATTCATAAAAGGTCTGGTTGACCTTGCGGGTATCCGCGTCCGGGGGGGGGTGGGCCGCGTCGTAGGCCGATGCCGCCACACTGGCGATGGCACGGCAGCCTTCCGCATAGGCGCGCATGGTCATCAACATGCGGCGCACATCGGGGTGGTGGATGATGGAAGCGCCTGCCGCCACCGAGCCATCCACGGGACGGCTTTGCACGCGCTCGCGCGAGAAGCGCACAGCCGTCTGGTAGGCCCGCTCGGCAATTGCAATGCCCTGAACACCCACGCCGTAGCGGGCAGCATTCATCATGATGAACATGT
>CAZMXB010000409.1:0-4057 GCA_964569855.1 uncultured Rhodoferax sp. | reverse complement strand
TTTCCACTCTTCCTTTTCCATCAGGATGGGCAGGCTGATGTGGTCGGAGTATTTGTTGATGATGCCCTTGACCTTCCAGGCCTGGGTGTAGTCCTGCGCATCTTCGCGCAGGTGCAGCGTGACGCTTGTTCCCCGTGCTGCACGCTCAATGGTTTCAACTTCAAATGCGCCACCACCGCTGGCACCACCGTCGCTGACCCAGCGCACGCCCTCGGATTCCTTCATGCCGGCACGGCGCGACTCGACCGTGATCTTGTCGGCCACAATGAAGCCCGAGTAGAAGCCGACGCCAAATTGGCCAATGAGTTGCGAGTCGGTCTTCTGGTCGCCGCTGAGCTTGCTGACGAAATCCTTGGTGCCGCTCTTGGCGATGGTGCCCAGGTTGTCAATGGCTTCCTGTGCGCTCATGCCAATGCCGTTGTCGGTGATGGTGAGTGTCTTGGCGTCCTTGTCGAAGGTGACCTTGACCTTGAGTTCGGAGTCGTTTTCGTAAAGGCCGCCGTCGTTGATGGCCTCAAAACGCAGCTTGTCGCAAGCGTCGGACGCATTGGAGATCAGCTCACGCAGGAAAATTTCCTTGTTGGAGTACAGCGAGTGGGTGACCAGGTGCAGCAGTTGTGCAACTTCGGCCTGAAAGGAAAGGGTTTGCTTGGTCATGGGGTTAGAACTTTCGGTAAAGCTTCGACAAGAAATGCTGCTGGACGCCTCGTGCGTCGCGCGCGAAACCCTCAATTATGGGCGATGGGGTGTTATTCAAGGGCTTTGGGTGGCCAGCAGAAACCTTTGGGGGGAGCGCCGTGGTGGTTTTGTATCAATCGAGTAGCGGGTTTTGCTCCGTGTCCCCCGCCCGCTGTGCGGGCTCCTCCTTGACCTGCGCAAAACCCACTACCCGATTGGTACGCGCGGCTTGGTCAGCGCCGATCGGGTGCAAAGAGTCCGCTCGTATCAACCGTCCTGTGGCTATCAAGGTGTACCACCCCATGCCTGCTGCGGGCGCACCACGCGATCATGCGAGCGATCACTTCAGCCACGGCACCACTTGGCGCTCCAGCGTTGCCTACGGTTTAGAACGATTCATGCGGCGCCAGATAACGCCACTGCCCCACCGGCAAATGCCCCAGCATGACCTTGCCCACGCGCACCCGTTTGAGGCCCACCACTTTCAAGCCGACCAGTTCACACATGCGGCGGATCTGGCGCTTTTTGCCTTCTACCAGCACAAAGCGCAATTGCTCAGGGTTTTGCCATTCCACTTTGGCGGGTTTCAGGGCTTGGTCGTCCAGACGCAGGCCGTGGCGCAGCAGCCGCAGCTTTTCCACCGGGAACACCGATTGCACATCGGTGCTGAACGGATCGTCATCGTCGATGCGGCTCAGCTGTGTGGGAGTGGCGGGTTGTGGTGTGGGGCGGGCCGCAGCGCGCGCGCCATAGGTGGCAGCAGCGGAGTTGGCGGCCGCCGGATTGGCGACACCGGTGTAGACCACACGCACCAAGTATTCCTTTTCCATGCCCGAGTCTTCACCAATCAGCTGGCGCGCCACACGGCCGTCCTGGGTCAGCACCAGCAGGCCGGTGGAATCAATGTCCAGCCGGCCGGCCGGCACCAGGCTCTTGAGCTGGCTGCCATGGAAGAAGAAACGGGCGTTGTCGTCGGCCCAGCGGTTTTGCGGCTGAATCAACGTGATGGCAGGCTGGTGGCCGTCTTCGGCTTGACCACTGACGATGCCGATCGGCTTGTTCAGCAAAATCGTCACCTGGTTGGCCTGGGCGCCTTTGGCCTGTTGGGTCACCTCAATGCGCGCGTCGGGTGCCACCTGCATGCCCATCTCGGCCACCTTGCCGTTGACCTTGACCCAGCCCTTGGCAATCCAGTCGTCCGCTTCGCGGCGCGACGCCAACCCGAGTTCGGCCATGCGCTTGTTGAGCCGCACCGTGCCGTTCGCGCCGTGGGCGGCGGTGTTGGTTTGCCCGGCGGGGATGGGTCGGTTGGCAGGCACTTTGCCAGAAGCGGGCGGCGGTGCGCGGCGGAATGCGGGGGCGGGTGGTTTGGAGTCGGTCATTTGCTATCTCTTTAGTAGCTGCTTGCGCATATTTTACGAGGGCTGGAGGCCCTTTTGGCTTGTCAATTTGACACCGGGGCGTCCCTGCGAAAAAATGGCGGCATGCAAGCGACCACCCCATCCCACTGCTCCGATCTGCGCACTCTCGGCGCAACTGCCATTCTGCTGTCTGCAACCCTGCTGGTCCAGTCCCACGCGTTTGCCGCAGAACCGGACTGGAGCATTGGCGTCTACGGCGGCAAGTTCTACGACACCGAGCCTGCGGGCCTGACGCAGGGCAAAGCGACCTTCATGAACCACCATATGCTGGCGCTCACCGGCACCAAGACGCTGTGGCGCTCCGAGTCGTATCCCATGTCGCTGGAAATCGACGCCATGATTGGACAACAGTTCGGCATGGACTCGCTCACAGAAATCGCCTTTGCCCCCGTGCTGCGCTGGAGCAGTTTTCCGTGGAAAGACAGCCTGCAAACCGACCTGCGTTTGGGCCCCCTGGGTTTTTCCTACACCTCCAAGGTCAGTTCCCTGGAGTTGGGACCTGAGGGCAAGGGCAGCCAGACGCTGAATTTTTTGATGATCGAGCTGGCGTTTTCACGCCCCAAAGAACCTTCACGCGAAGTCTTTGTGCGGCTAAACCATCGTTGTGCTGTCTACGATTTGCTGAACAACTACGGCGCCAACGGCGAGGACTTTTTGTCCTTTGGATATCGCGTGCGTTTTTAAGGGAAGTTGAATGCTGGCGGGCGAACCGCCCGCAACCAAGGCCAAAAGATCACTTGGGATGGTGGTGTTGAGGCAGCAAACGCTCGCATTCTTCCTTGACGGCGGTATAACACTCACACACGCGTTCCTCCAGCTTGGCACGGGCCAGCAGGTCAATGCGTCCCCTGGAGCAGGTAATCGCCTCTTCCTTTTGCAGAAGGCCTGCGGTTTGCGTCACACTTTCACGGCGAACACCCAGCAAATGCGAAATCTGCTCCTGGGTAATCGACATGGTGTTGCTTGGCATGCGGTCGAAACTCATCAGCAGCCAGCGGCAGAACTGCTGCACCAGAGAATGGTGCTGGTTGCACACTGCGGTCTGGGATGTTTGGCAAATCAGGGCCTGCGTGTATAGCAACGCCAGGTGCTGTAACTGGCCACCCAATGCAAATTCGCGTTTCATCACCTTGCGGCTCAGCCGGTAGGCCTGCCCCGCGCTTTGCACTTCGGTGCTGCTTGGCATGCTTTCGCCGCCCATGTAGATCGAGATCCCTATCATGCCTTCGTTACCCACCAGGGCGATCTCACTGGAAGACCCGTCCTCCAAAGCATAGATCAAGGACACGATGCCAGAAGTGGGAAAGTGCAAGAAATTCACATGATCGCCCGACTCGGACATGGTCCAGCCCCGTGGCATTTCCACCAGTTCAAGTTCCGGCAGTATCCGGGCATAGTCAGCAGCGGGGAGCGAAGCCAGTATTTGGTTCAACTTGGGATCGGGTGCATTCGTGGCTGCTATTTTTGACATGGATACTTTCGGGGGGGCTGCGAGTTTAGTGGTTTTGAACCTTTGGCTCTGCATCTGTGGCTACCGTGATCGGTAGCGTCGGCGCACCAAGGCGTGAGTTGGCGTACAGACGGTGCCATTCCGCTGCCATAGGCTGCAGCGGATGAAACGCACAAAGAAAGCAAAACCGCCAGCAGCGGATTCCAGGTTGCCGGTTGACTTGGGCGCAGGCAAGGCGCTGACCGATGTTCTGGGGCAGACCGAACATGTGAAGGGTTTGGTGGAACAGAGCGCGCGGGAACTTTCAGCGGTCAATTGCGGACTTGCGCAGGAGGTGAGCCAGAGTCGCGAGTCACCTGGGGTGAAGGTCGCCCTGGAAAGAAGCCAGGCGGTGAAAAACAAGGTGCAGGAAGCATCCGACGAGTTGTCGGTGGTCAATCTGGCATTGGAGGTCGAAGTCAATGCACGCCACCTGCTCGAAGCGCGATTGGTCGCGGTAACCCGGGAT
>CAZMXB010000408.1:0-4057 GCA_964569855.1 uncultured Rhodoferax sp. | reverse complement strand
GGCAAGGCGATCAGACGATCTGCCCAAGCCATGAGTTGCTTGCGGATGGGCCCCAACGCCTCCGCATCGGCCAAGCCGAGCCAGTCGCGAAACTCGTCGGGCTGCATCAGCATGAGGTAGGAGCCCAGGGTCTGGCCCTTCACCTCATTGGCCGCCGCCTGTTTAGCCGTCACGAAGGCTGCCAGCAAAATGTTGTGCCCAAGGATTGAGGTGGGAATGTCGTACGTGCCTCGGCTCAGTAGCAGCATGTTCCACGACCCATAGTCGTAGCCCACGATGCGGCCCACGCCCACCCAGATACCCTCATGTTGCATAACGTACTTAGTGGGATGTGGCCCCCACCAAGGCTTGGCCAGCCGGCCGGCGAGTTGCCTGAAGTCAATGGTCATTCGGTTTCCTTCCGTGCAGGGAACAGCGCCATGTAAATCCAGATCGGCAGAGCCGTAGGCCACATCGCAATGAGGATGAGACGCATGGGCAGGCTCCCCCAGATGTGCGCCTTGATGGGGGGCAGATCAAGCTTGGTGATGATAGGGTTCAACTCCTCCCCGATGTTCTCGATCTGCTCTAGAGCGTACAGCATCGTGACGCCCGCCCAGACGTACATCAAGGCGAAGAGAATACGCATGGTCATGGTGTGGCCCTCTTGTTGTCATCCGCGATCTTCGCATCGATGGCTTGGCGAAGCCAGTCCACTGACTGTCTGTGGATGTACTCCGATTGGATATTCAACCCCCGCCCCCTGAGCCGGTTGAGCTGGGCAATGAGGCTCTCCGTCTCTCCTTTGATGCACATGCCATCCAGCATAGGTCTGATCTCCTTGTACTCCACCTTCTTCAGCGACAGCCACGAGAATACCTGAGAGGTGACATAGCGAATGACGCCGTAGATGGAGCCCACCACAGCCAGCTTGTATACCAAGTAGCCGAGCAAAACCCACAGTGCCGTTTGGGGGAGATGGCCGACCATGTCGACCAACAACTTCAGTTCATCCATCGCTCACACCCCCTTCACCACGGTGAAGCCCGTCTTGGCCGGCGTCACCGAGAACAGCGGCAGGATGCGGCTGTAGACATTGAGCGCCAACTCGTCGTTGGCAATGGCTTGGCGGCGCAACCGTTTGAAGCCGGTCTCGTAGATATCGAACTGCACGATGTTGCTGGGCACGGAGCCTTCCGTCACCGCCAACACGAAGGCGTCGCGATTGACCACCTTGATGTTCAGGTCGTTCTTGGCCACGGTCTTGTAGCCGGCCTCGTTATAGGTACGCTGGCCCTCCTCGGGCAGGTTGGGGAAGAACTGCATCAGATCAGCCTCGATCGCCAAGCGCTTCTCCTTCCAGGCGTTCTCCTTGCTCTTGGCAGCCATCCAGTCGGCTGCCAGGGTCTTGTAGTCCAAGGTGGTGGTCGTGTTCATAGTCAGTACTCACATAGTAGGGAGGGAATGAAGAAGGCCTCCGACTGGAGGCCTTCGCGGGGGTCACTTCAGGAACCTGCTAAGCAGGCCCCAGCGGCCATGGAAGTAGCCGATCTGGCGGATGCGCCAGAGCTTAAACCGGTGACGCACCCGCTTGATCACTTGCGCAGCTTCGCAGCCACAGCCGGCAGATTGGCCAGCTCGCCGTCGAGCAGGCTGACGATCAGCGCCTGGGGCTCATCACCGGTCTTGGGCCAGACCGTCTTGTTGTGGAACCACAGCGCGCTGTCCTCGGTCACCGTGAAGGTGGAAACGAAGGTGACTGGGTTGGTGTTGCCTGGGTCGGTGGCGGTGCCGGCATTGAGCGCCTTGCCGAAGTCCAGCAACTTGAGCTGTGCGCTCA
Source organism: uncultured Rhodoferax sp. (assembly GCA_964569855.1). Classification (GTDB taxonomy): domain Bacteria; phylum Pseudomonadota; class Gammaproteobacteria; order Burkholderiales; family Burkholderiaceae_C; genus Allorhodoferax. The sequence goes on along the minus strand of CAZMXB010000408.1, from coordinate 2,238 downwards.
ACATGGCCGTCTCCATGGCCTCAATATCCTGCTTGGTCACGTCGTCCCAGGCGCGCTGGGCTTCGGCCTTGGCCGAGCTGCCGTCGGCGGCGATGCAGGAAAAGGTCAGAACAGCTTTCATCATGGTGAAATCTCCTTCAGAGGGAAAGCGGCCCCGAAGGGCCGCAGAGTCGACCGCCTGGATCAGGCGACCGGGTCAGCCGGCAGATCCGGAACGCCCGGAGCCGGAGTGGGCGCCGGCGCGGGGGCCGGAGCGCCGGGCAGGGCAGCCAGCTCAGCTGCGATGGCCGTCTGGCCATCGTTCAGGCCGGCGGCCACAGCAGCAGCCTGCGCGTCCAGGGCTGCGGTGTTGGCGCCAGCAGCAGCCAGAGCAGCCGCTTGGGCCGCAATGGTGGACTGGGCATCGGCCAGAGCCGTCTGCAGAGGCGTCACGACGCCCACCAGACGGGCCAGGGCCGCGCTCACTTCACCCAGCATGGCCTTTTCTTCGCCCGCTTCGCGGACCAGATCATCAAAACCGGACATGGAAATCTCCTTCAGCTCAAGTACAAGGGCTGTCAGACGATCCATTTGGTCCCGCAACTCTTTGACCTCCAGGAGGAGGCGAAGGTGGCGTTTCTTCATGGTTGGCGCCTTTCAGTTGGTGTTCCCGGTAGACCGCCCACCGAGATACTCGTGAGTTTAATCACATCCAGCCGCCATGAGCAGCTAGTTACCTCACTTTACAGGCATGACCGAACGTTGACAGACGATCTGCGCGTCCTGAGGCGCCAGGTCGCTCGAGACGCCCAGCCGCATGTACTTGGACACGACATAGGCCTCATCTTGGGCCAAGGTGCAGGCCACGCGGTTCTGGAACTGTGCGCAACCACTCACAGCCAGCAGCAGGGCAAGAACGGCCGCTTTCATGACGTCAGGTCCACAATGTCAACCTGGCTGGTGAAGGCCTTGTGCAACACCTGCAGCGCCCGATTCAAATTGTCCTTGCGGGTGTAGCCCTCGCCACTGTCAGCGATGATGCGGCCATTGGCCGAGAACAGACGCCAGCGGAACTCGCTCTTCCTGTCCTTATAGATTTCAATCTTGTGAATCATGCTGTGATGTCCTTGTAGGGAGAAAATGTCAGGTTAACGGGATGCGGAGGAGCTGTCAAGTGCTGAGGGATTCTTGGCCTGCCTCCAATCGAAAACCACCCGTCGATCAACGATCTGCTGGCCCAGGGTGAAGATGCTATTGGCCACCCCAAGCCGCTCACGTCTGCGCTGGTTGTACTCAGTGATAGTGAGGGGGCCTGGGCTGGGCTCGTCGCGGTGCAGCCCGATGGAGTAGACCGCTCGCAAATACAGACGCCCTCTGATGGCTGAGCGCCGCCACTCGCTGATGAACACCACGCGGCGTCCCCACCGATCCGGTGGGTACTTGATGCGCAGCCAGCCCAGAGAGGCCCGGACGTGGCCTATCTTGATGCCCAGCTCCTCAGCAAGTTCCGCCGCGCATCTGGGGTCCTCAGCAAGCAGGTCGAAGATCTTGTCGGGAATGCTCACGCAGTCTCCAACCGCAAGTTGATGACCTTCTTGCGCGAGCCGTGAGCCGGGAACCCAATGATGGCTTGGCGCTGCTTCGCGCAGACTTGGCACGTGGCACAAGACACGCCTTCCGTCTGTGTGGCAGGACACACAGCCACCGTCCGCCCCTCCGGCGTCATACCGTGCGCGGACGTGTACGAAGGCAGGACCACGACCACCGGCCCGATGCCCAGGGCGGCGTAGGCGTCGGCCTGCTCGAGCGTATCCGCCGACAGGTTGATCGTGAAGCCCATCGCGTTGGCCGCTGCGATCCAGTAGGCGTTGTCGCCCTTGGTGGGGTCGTAGTGGGTGTAGGTGAAGCCGCGCCGGCCCAGATTCGCTTCGACCAGCCCCATCAGCGCCGGGCCATCAATGCGGTCGGCACCGTCGCCGGGCAGGTCGCCGGCTTGGTTGTGACGCCACAGCGTTCCGGCGGGTAAAGCAGCGATCGCCTCGCAAAAGTCCTCCCAGGGCATACCACGATAGGGGATCTTGTTCCAATGCAAAGCCAGCGGGCCGCTGTCGGCATAGCAGCCGGCGTTCATGTGGGGGCAACGCACCGGGCAGGATTTGCGCTCGGTGGTGGACACCGGAATGGGTCCGGTTTTGGCATTGCTTGAAACTCGGGTCAAATGTACGTACATAGAAGTCACTCCTTGATTCAGGGTTTCTT
>CAZMXB010000407.1:2438-4123 GCA_964569855.1 uncultured Rhodoferax sp. | reverse complement strand
GCACTTCTCGGAAAATCGCGAACATCTCGGTGGCCATTGAAGCCTCACTTTCTGAAGACCATTCTGCCAGAGCTGAAACACTACGTCAAGCAGTATTTTCGCTTTTTTGTGCTTTTTCTTACTTACACTCGCTGACCGTGATCTCGGCAGTGAAGCTCGTCGAGAGCCGCACAACCCCCACGGCACCTTAACCTACAGCTTGCACTCATTCACCGTGATTTCGGCGAGAAAATCTGTCGAGATTTTTGCCGACCCATTGGCCTGCCATAGAACAGTGAGAGTGTCGGTGTCGGGCTCTAGGCTCTCGTCGCCGATGTCGAGCATGATTTTTGGGTTGCTGACCGTAAAATCGAGCGGCCCACCGTCGGACCAGTTTCGCGTGTAGACCGAAAAACCTACGCCGCGCTTGACGCACTTTCCCGATGGGGCCATCTCATACGCCATTGGGCAATTTGACACCAAGCTGTTTGGAAACTCAACCGCGCCGCGCAGCACGCTCACATGCACAGTCCGCGCGCCGCCTGAGCCGAGTCCGATAGGCACAGAGAGCATCGCCAGATTTGGCTTATCTGCGGGGGCAGAAACAAACCACTTGCCGTCGACATCCTGAAGGCCAGAAAGCACCCAAGGAGCTGTGCTGTCGAGCCGGTAAACTGTCTTTGAGCACATCGGCGCGGCGACGTGGTAGCTGTTATCACATGCATTGCATGCGGTGAGAGCAAGAAGAGTAAGGAGTCCAAAGGTTTGCGTTTTCATGTCTGGGATGATGCACCTTGCTATTTTCTTATGTCAAGACTTTTTTGCGCACCATCACTACACATGGCACAAATCACCCCTGTTTCGTCGCTCCCTGCTGATTCCGTCACGACTGGTGCGGTGCAAGTCACCGGCACCGGCCTTCGCATCTCGCTCCGCGCTTTCTCCGGTCAGACCAACCTCGTGCTGATTCGGATGAACTCGTCGGGCAAGTGGTTTCGCTGCACCGACGAGTTCGGTGACGACGCAAACTTCAAGCTGCCCGCTTCGGGCTCGTCGAGCGCGGGAACTGGCATCGCAGACTTCAGCGTCACCCTGCCCGTCAAGGCCAGCAATGAGTACTACCACCTGCTGATCACCAGTGGCTCGGCGTTCGATGGCTACGCCGAGATTCTTGCTGTGGTTGATCCAAACTCCGGTGGCGGCGTGGCTTCGCTCGTCGGTGCGGGTGGTGTTAGCGTCAGCGGCTCGACGCTCTCGCTTGGTGGTACGGCTGACATGACCCTGAGCACCGGGGCTCTCGGATGGGCTGGCGCTGCGGGCAAAGGCGCGCAGCTTGTGAGTGGCACTGCCGCGAACCTTCGACTCGACGCGGGCGGCGCCATCAACATCGGCGACGCGGAGACGACCCAGCTCAACCTGGGACGCGCGACGATTCCGACCGTGTTCTACGGTCCTGTGTCGGCGACCGGCAATGCTTGGGCCATCACGGACCCCGGCGACGGCGGGACTTTCAGTGTTTCTTCGTCAGGAAACATCGCAATGAGCAGCGCGGCTGTCGAATCCCGCACGCTCCCCGCTCCGTCCTTTGTGGGGCAGATCCTGACGCTGAGTGTCGCTAGCTGGGTCGGCGCTATCACTGTGACCTGCCCCACCACGGTCAACCAAGCCGGCAACACTTCTCTGGTGTTTGGTTCGGCCACGGACTC
>CAZMXB010000407.1:0-2338 GCA_964569855.1 uncultured Rhodoferax sp. | reverse complement strand
TGGGGCACAGGGACTTGGGGCACAGGGTCATGGGGCACGACAGCTACGCCCGCGCAGCTTGAACAGGTCAAACGGTTCGCTCGGACGTTTCGCGCTGCGCATGACACGCCGATGTGGCTGCACTTGCAGTTTGGCCCCGGCCAGATCTGGGGGCTGGGAGCATGGGGCACGGGTGTTTGGGCAGCGACACCGGGCGTCGTCAGCATCTTGATCGGCGAGCCGCACTGGGCGCAGCGAGGATATCTGTAATATGTACTTCAACGCACGCGGCGGCGATGTGCTGGCCAAGAGTGTGACGGTCGCGACGTTTCGCGGACCACCGATCATAGCATGCTCGTATGACGAGTTTGTACCGTCGGCGATTGAGTACTGGCTCAACCTCGGAAGGCTCGCCGCGCTGCTCGACGTACCGGCGATCCTGATTGACGTAGTGAATGACGGCTCTCCTGGTCTGCAAACACTGCTCGACGGACTGGATGCACTGCGCCCGTTTTACACGCCGGGCAGTGTCGAGCCATGGTACCACGTCTTTGCACCCACACTGCCGCCCTGTGGCCCGCTATTTTTCTTCGACTACCAGTCAAACCCGGACGGCAGTCCAAACTTCCTTTTGCCGAGTGGCGCGCTGCTCGCCTCGGACATCGCGCTCTCGACGGTGCGAGCGCCACGCGGCAGTCACTTCTACGGCTTCGCCATGGCCGGAGTATGGCCAAACACAGGCATCAGCCTCGACAGACTGCAACACCCGCCAATCCACACGTTCCAAGACCCTGGCTTCAGCCAAGCGAGCTGGTGGACTGGCGAACTGCTCAACTATTGGCGCAGTGGCACTCCCGCACTCAATGTCGGCGATGCGACATTCGCCCAGACTTACTCGCAAGGACTGCAAAACCTTGGTGTCGCGGAAGCCACTTATCCCGGCATCACTCGGCATTTTCTCCCAACACTCGTCGCCCCGGAGCGCGTAAAACGCTTGCTCATCTTAGAGCCGACGTAGTACGCTCAATCAATGAAACCGAAAACGAAAAAAGTCCTCACCCTCTGGTCTATCATCGGCCTCGGTGGCCTTGGCTTTCTCAACGCCTGTTTCTCGCCAGATCTAGCCAAAGCACGTCTGCTGTGCGACGGCGTGACGCGCTTTTGCCCTGAGTCCTATGCTTGTGTGTCTGGGCTCTGCGTCAACAGCGGCGCGATAAACGATTCGCCTGACTTGACTATCAGCGTGCCCGCAGACCTAGCTGGTGCGGACCTCATGCCATCGCCGGACATGGCGATCACTCCGGCCATCGGCTGCAAAGACCCACTCAGCGGTGGTACGAACGTATCGAACCTGAATGGCGATCTCGGCACCGCGCAAGCCTACACTTGCCCTGGGACGTTTCAAGCTTCAAGCGATTCGACGAAGAATGCTTCGTCGCTATGCGCAGTGGGATATCATATCTGCGATTATGGTGAGATGAAGACGAAATACTCGCTAGGTACTGTGCCTTGCGCTTACGTCAAAGGGTACTTCTTTATTGACGTAAAGGGGACGTGGGTAACGACGGACTCAAATGCTGTTTGTAACGCCTCGCCGACGAAACCCGACGAGTTTCCTGGCTTCGGGTCATGCGGGCGAAAGTACCCTACTATCGGTGATGTGTTTTTTCCTGGCACCTGCGACGGCATTACCTTTTTTCTTGCCTCGCAGCCAGGTAACGGGCTCGCCGTGAATGCCCCATACAACATCCTAGCCGCTACTAACACGAACCCCGGCAACGGCGTGACGTGCTGCAAGAAAATCGCCCGGCTTTGAGTACTGGAGCCGTCGCCCAGGGCTCAAAATGGCCACACCGAGCCGTTATGCAAAGCAGCTCACGCACCGACTGGAGCGCCGCCATGCGCAGCGTGAGCTAACCCGCCAGTTCAGCGAAGATCATGCTGAGGTAGGCTGGCCAAGGGAAAATGCCGCCTTGCTCGATGGCTAGGCCGCAGTCAGTGTGGGTCGTACCAGGACAGTCGCAGTGTGGTTTGATGCGTGACTCGGACGGCACCCAGCCGTAGACCCGGCACAGCCAAGCGGTGAGTTTTGCTGACGCTGTGAGCTGTTTTGTAGTGAGCGGCAGTCCTGGGTCCGTCGGACTGTTGACCTGCTCTGCCGTCGCGAAGTCGTCAAGTAAGTCAGCGCGGGTTACGTGGCTCAGTGTGGCCCACTGTTTCAGCTCGCCGGGCGACCGTGCAATGTGCTCAATTCCAACGCTGCGTGAGTTCCAACCTTTGGCATGCCAAGCCCTATCGTCCAGCTCGACGAGCTGTGCAACACTTCCAGTGCGACCGACGACGAAGTGTGCGGACACCC
>CAZMXB010000406.1:0-4162 GCA_964569855.1 uncultured Rhodoferax sp. | reverse complement strand
CCAAGCGTGACGCGACCGCCAATCGTCCGTAGGGAAGTAGCGTTGGCAGCCTTTGTTCTTGACGGAGACACAGGCACGCAATGAAAACCCCAGAATATGCCCGCTGGGGATGGGTGCGTCGGTCCGTATGGTGAGTGTTTCGCCCTTATCGACATGCAGCGCCGGTGCGCCGTCCGTAAGCCCGGCAACCATACGGTGGGTAGCATAGCCATCCACAGTCGCCGGCTTAGTAATGGTGTGTTCCATGAATCCCCCTTGTGTTGACCGCAAGAAATTGACAAGTGCACCTGTTCAATCTGGTCCGGAATTCCCAATGTGTTGAACCAGGTGTCCCACTGTAGCAAGACCTGGAAAAATTGCCGTCAATTTCACCAACGCGACATAGGGCTCGTATGACTGCCTAGCGTTCGCCGACGCAGTTTGCTCGTCCCTGCTTCGGGGAAACAGCGTTTTATGCGTGGTGATTGCCACCGGTTTTGCCCAAATTGCCATCCGCACCACGGGGTTCCGATACCTATAGTTAATTGGGTGAGGGCTGCATTCGCAGACCTACGAAATCTGGACAACCCTGTGAAATACTCCGCATCTCCCGCCCCCGTTAGCCTCATTGGTCAAATGGAGGCCCAGCAAGCCCTCCTGGGGCTCACCAATGAAGATTTATGTACGGCACTAGGGTTCGAGCGCCAAATCGCTCTGACGCTGATTCAGGCCGGCACCATGAAGATGCCGCTCAACAAAGTCCCGGCACTTGCTGCGGTGCTCGAACTTGATCCTGTTGAACTTCTCAAGACCGCACTGTCTGAGACCTCGCCCGACCTGCTGCAGGTCATCGAGGAAGTGTTCAACACCATGCACCTGACCGCCACCGAGATGAACCTGATACGACACCTGCGGGAGCTGTCTGGCGATCGGCAGGGTGCGCCGATCGTGCTGGGCGGCAAGGGTGTCATTGCCTTGGTCACCGTCTGAGTCAGACCATCATCACAACGGAGAACGCGATGACCAAAAGCACACCGCCGCTCAAGGCGCCGCACCGGGAGCGAAAACACCGCTACACATCATTGCCCGTCAAAGATCTCCTGAAGATTCGGATGGCGGACCTGGAAATCCGGAATGTGGACCTTCAAAAAGCCTTGGGCTACCCCGCACCCAACGTGATCGCCATGATGAAGTCAGGCTCCATGCGACTCCCAGAGGGCAAGGCTATCGAGGTGGCCGACATCCTGAAACTGGATCGAACGTTTTTGCTCGGCAAGGTGGTCTCGGAGAACAACCCTGAGTTGTGGGACGCCATCACCACCATCATGGGCGATCGGCTTGTGTCGGCGAATGAGCTGGCCCTGGTTGGGTACATCCGGGAGGCCCTGAACGGACATGATGTGAATCTGGCTGAGTCGGCCGTGTTCACACAGGCGGTGGCGCCCGCACTCCAGGTCATTGTTGAGCGTCAGGTCGCGCTTGCGCATGCGGCCTTGAACCGCAGCGCCGAGTAGTACACGGCGGCCAAGATGAAGCAGCACATGGCGCAGGAAGTACACGATGTATTTGCCACCTCGCATGTGACCGGCATCGCCCAACTACCTGAAGGGGCCGGGATCTATGCGATGCTGAACCGCATCACTCGCTTATTCAATGTGGGTCAGTCTGAAAACATTCGCAAGCGGTGTGTGCTGCACCGCAACCAACTGATGGCCGGCATCGCGCCCAATTTGAGAATGCGGCGTGACGCTGAACGGCATGGTGGGGATGTCTACTTCTACCTCGCTCTGGAGGTGGTTTTCCCGCCCCACACGACGAACTTGCAGGCTACGCTGAACCGGCGTGAGTTGTGGTGGGCGGTGCAGCTCCAGGCGCACGATGAGCGGTATGGGTATGTGTCGGAGGCCGGGCACTGCCGCACCAAGGGGGCGCGGTTCCGCGACCGGGAACGGAAACTGGTGCGCCCTGGCAGCGACAAGTACATGTTTCTGGTCGGCGTCGATATTTATGACCCCATTGACGCAGACCTGCTGGCTACCTGGGTGCCGGGGAGCTGAAGGCTGCTTTGTGGTCAAAGGTGGTCTGGACACTGCCGCCTCGTCCTGGCAATCACACTCGCTGATGGTCACCAAATCATTTGCTGTGGCGACCTTTGAGCTTCAAGGCGTCGCTAATGGCCTCCAGTCCATCAGCAATGATGAACCTGGCGATCGCGGGGAGTGGGAAATCGATCTTGTCGATGTTCAATTTCGCGTTCTCTAAGACGCCCTTGTCATAGCGGGTGTCTGACTCCGAGCCTTTTCGCATATGACCCATCAGGTCTCTCTTCAAATTCAGTTCGACTTCCGCAACACCCAGTCTGGTGGCGAAGTTGTGCCGCATCGAGTGAAAAGTCTTCCGTCCGTTTCTAGGGATCAGCAGTTCGATGCCCATATACCTTTCATTGAACCAACTGCCGGCTGCCTTGCCGTACCCCTTGATCGGGTTGAATTTCAATTCCGGGAAGAGTCTGGAGTACCCGTTCTTCCTCAGTGCTTCGACGTAGTCCAGAAACCCTAGGTCAAGTAGCGTCTGGTGTATCGGTACGTCCCTGACAGAATTTGCCGTCTTGAGGGACTTGTCCGTCGCTCGCGTTGATCGGTAAGCGGGCTCGTCGATGTCCCTCTTGTCTTCAGTCATGAGATTGAAGTCCAAACAGGCAATGCCATCAACCACTTTGATGTCATCAAGGTAGAGTTGCGACAGCTCGTTCAGCCGGCCACCATTGAACAGCGCAAGCAGTGGTAGCCAATAGTAGTGTGGGCGATACGCATGAAATTTTCCCTTTGCGGTCCTTTTGCCCACACCGTCAGAGAACCATTTGGCGGAAAACACTTTTTTCAATTCCGATTCAGACAGTGGGTCGCGCTGATCCTTCGGTTTGACGGCCTCAACGGTCGACCGCTTTGCGATTTCACTACCTAGGCCCACCCCTGGGTTGGCCGGCATCAGTGTTTCCTTTACAGCCCAATGGAATACCTCAGATAGTCCGTCAAGGACCCGGTGCTGGGCACTTTCGGTAAGGCGCGGTAAGTCATGCAGATCCGCCAATGTGATCAATTCGGAGAAGGTGGCGTTGGGGCACTCGTATTTGCGACGAACCAGGTGCCTATCATCGGGAACCTTCTTGATGCGATCAGAAAACAGCCGCATGCAGGCCCGATCGATCTTTGCCAGGTGAACGTCTCCCATCAAGTCAAGGAAGAGGTCACGATGGTCATTGCGCCTTCTGATCTGGTCCGACTTCCAGTACCCCTCGTGTCGCTTGAGGTACTCAATGAAGAATTCGGAAAATTTTGGGGATGTGTCGCTTGCCACCCCAAAAGGCAGAAGTCCTGAAATCCCGAGTGACGCGCCAGGCGTGGCAAACGCCATCTGTGAGGCCAGGCTGATGCGCAGGCTTTCAACATCAATCTTGCGGACTTGCAACATGTCGGCGTTGATGTTGTAGCCCGGGTCACATACGAATCCGCGGTCAATGTCATCCAGGGGTGATCCTGTCAAGAACTGACACACCTCAAATGAGGAGCCGTCTCGCAGTCCTTCTGTCACCTCCTGGCGGAACCGCAGTCGAAGCCTTCCAGTGAATGATCTTTTGGCTTGTGGACCACCGAACGCGGCGGCATTGAAATCGACCTCGACCTGTCCCATGTCGTCATGAATGAGTGGAAGGGACTCATGCATGTCATCAATCGGCCAGCCCAGCCAGGCAGTCGCATTGACATAGAAGTGGGTGTGACGATGAAACAGTTGGGTTGCCAACGCAAGCGGACTTGATCCTAGCACTGCTGCGGCTTCGGTCAGCGAGACATGGCCTTCGCCGAGCAGCTCAATTGACCCAGCCTTTACCTTTGATATATCCATGTGCTCCAGAACCTGTATTGCCCGGTGCCAGTGGGCAGCCAGTTCGGCAGCAACTATCTTGGCGAGCCGGTAGTCCCGACAGCCTGTAGTCCGATGGAGTTCACCTTTACCGACCGCGATCTTATAGCGGGCCGGTACGCACAGGCGGACAAAGTAGATGCCGCTGCTGCGACGGTAGAGGTACTGCGATCCTGACACTTTGGTCCACACTTTCGTAGTGGACTTGCAGGGTAGGGCGATTTACTCAAGAAAACGTAAGTAAATCAAGCACTTACGAAAC
>CAZMXB010000405.1:0-4234 GCA_964569855.1 uncultured Rhodoferax sp. | reverse complement strand
CGGCCTGATCGGATCGACTCCAACCGATGGTGATGGCGGGTTCCGAGGACCGCCCTGCAATCCTAGCTACGACGTACTGCCGCCAGTCATGGACAGTGCATTGGCGGTGTGAAGCTCCAGTACCTGTGTCATGCGCTTCAGCAGGCCCTGCTCGGCCGGGGTTGGCTGGGTCTTTGAAACGGTGCGTTCCAGCACCTTGCGCCAGGCCGGCAACAGGTCTTGCGCCATTTTGCGAAAGCCCTTGAGCGTCTCGGGCAGGCGAAAGCCACAATCCTTGCACAAGGCCTCCCACGAGTGCGCACCCACAGACGAAAACGTTTCCTCGTCGCCGATGTACAGCGCCAGGCCGTCATCACCATAGGCTTTCACGCACAACAAGTCGTAAAACGGTGCCAGGCGGTAGCCCTTGTCGTCCACCAGCACTGACAGGTTTTTGGCATGTGCATCGGCATTGCCAATCAGGTAGTTGAACATCACCCAGCGCTGCACTTGCAACAAGTCGACGGCGCGCACGGGCAGATCGCGCAGAGCCTCCACCAGTTTGGGAATGCTGGCCAAGCTGCCCTGGCGCTGGTAATTCCAGCCCGCACCGTGGCCCAGCAGCTGGCAGCCGTCGATCTGGTGCAGGCCCCAGATGTTGCCCGCCACGTTCACGCGGTCATTGCGCTGCACCACATAGGCAATGTCTCAAACGAAAGCGGGCGGTAGGTCTGCAGAAACTCAGGTTGCGCGTCTTCCGGCAACAGGCTCAGCACACCGGGCAACTCTTGCCCCAGGCGGCCCAGCAAATGCAGCGTGGATGCATCGCGCAGCGCCAGCGCTGCCAGCACATCTTCCAGCGCTCTGCCCTCGGGCAAAAGGTTTTCAAAAAAGCTGCGCACCAAGTGCCCGGTAAACGCCGCCGCCTGCAGCGCAAACTGTGGCGCCAGCGGGTAGCCACCGGGCTGCGCCAGCCACTGCGCGTCGTACTCAAAAAAGAAATCACCTGCGGCATGGCCAAACCACCCCATGTGGCGGACATTGGCCCACACGCGCAGCCGGATCATGTGGCGGGACTTTCGGTGGAGGTGATTTCCTGCCTATTCGCTTGCATGTCGTTTTGCAAGCCGCTGATCGTCAGCTGCAAACCTAAACCCTGCGTGAGCTGCAACAACTTTTCCACCGTACAACGGCCAGGGTTGCTCTCGGCATCCCGAATGAACGAGGTGCTCACGTTGCACACCGCCGCCAGTTGCTCACGCGACAGATCCTGACGCTGGCGCTCGTATTGCAGGCGCTGCGCCAACGAGTTCAGGGTTTTGGTGTGGAGTTGCATTTTTTGACCTTATGGGGTCAATCAAAACAGAGAAACGAGAAATACGCAAACATTTGATGTCATGAGGTCAAATTCACGTCATTTGCATGAAATTTCAGCAGCTTTGATCTCATGAGATCAAAGATTAGACTTGTCTTGGAGGCTGCAGCCTTTGCCGATACCACCGCTGAATGCGGATTTCACCCTTCACAACCCGCTAGTCCACGCGGACCTGGAGCCTTGGTGGCTGAGCGTTCTGGCACCAAAACTCGCAACGGCGAAAGAGGCTTGCAATGTTTTAAGATGCTCTTCTTTTGATAGCTGCTTACGCAGTATCCACGAGGGCTAAAGGCCAATTTAGCTTAACTCTTTGTCAAATGATGCCCGCCAAAGCTTTTTCAGCCCTTTGACCTGCGGCTCGGCGACTCAATCCAGCAGCGCCGCATACACCAGGTTGCGGAACAGCGGCCGGTAGTAGTCCCGCTGGTTGGGCGCCTGAATCATCATCAACGCGAAAAAGTCTTTGGCGGGGTCGACGAAGAACGTGGTTCCTGCGATGCCACCCCAGAAATACAGGCCTTTCGAGCCAGCCTGGGCAGCCACGCCCTCTTCCAGGCGCACGGCAAAACCCAGGCCAAAACCATGTCCCGGTGGCAGCAATTCGCCCGATCGGCCGGCACGGTGCACACCAATGCCGCCCAGGTGGTCGGCCGTCATGTAACGCACTGTGGCATTGCTGAGAATGCGCCGACCGTCGAGCTCGCCGCCGTTCAGCAGGCACTGCAAAAAGCGGGCGTAGTCGGCGCTGGTGGACGCCAGACCGGCACCGCCAGCTTCCAGGGCCACACTCTGGCGCACATCGATCAGACGCATGGCGATGCCGCCGTCCGGGTCTTTTTCAAATGGCTCGGCGATGCGGTGGTGTTTATCGGCTGGTACGACAAAGCTGGTGTCGACCATGCCCAGCGGGCCCAGGATGTTTTCCTGCAGGAAAGCGCCCAGACTCTGGCCACTGACCACTTCAACCAGCGCACCCAGCAGATCGGTCGCGCGGCTGTATTCCCAGACCGTGCCGGGTTCGAACATCAGTGGAATGGTCGCCAGCGCCTGTGCAAACTCGCGGTTATTGCGGTCACGTGAGGCCAGTTGGGCCTGGAAATATTGGCGCTGGATCGGTTCACTGCCCAAGATCTCGTAGGTCAGGCCAGCAGTGTGGCGCAGCAGGTCCTGCACGGTGGGGGCTTGGCGCGGGCGGTGTTGCACCGCGTGACCGCTGATGTGGCTGGTGACCTTGACTTCCGCATATTCCGGCAGGTGCTGGGCCACCGGGTCGCTGAGCAGCAACTGGCCGCGCTCCATCAGCACCATGACGGCCACCGACACGATGGGCTTGGTCATGGAGTAGATGCGAAAGATGGCGTCGAGCCCCATGGGAACGGCATTGGCAGGGTCCTGCTGGCCCACAGTTTCGTGCAGCAGCACCTGGCCACGGCGGGCGATCAGCGCCACGGCACCCGGTAGCCGGCCCTTGCCGACCTCGGCCTGCAGCGTTTCCACCAGACCGCGGGTGCGCTGGGGGCAAAAGCCCAAATCTTTTGCCGAACCCAGGGGGAGGAACCTGGTTGTTGTCATAAGCGGGGTCCCGTTTGCGCATAACGTGCGCGGGCCAGGGCTGCGCCCTGGGCCAGGGCTTCCAGCTTTTTGAGTGCCACCTCGCGACTCATAGGGGCCAAGCCACAGTTGGTGCAGGGGAACAGGCGCTCTCTGGGCACATGTTGCAAAGCCATGCCAATCGTGTCGGCCACCTGCTCGGGCGTTTCAATTTCATCACTGGCCACGTCGATCACGCCCACCATCACGTCCTTGCCCTCGAGCAGCGCCATCACCTCGGGTGGCACATGGGAGTGGTAACACTCCAGGCTGACCTGCTGGATGGAGCTGGCGGCCAGCGCCGGAAAGATCTGCGCGTACTGACGCCACTCCTGGCCCAGAGTTTCCTTCCAGTCGGTGTTGGCCTTGATGCCGTAGCCGTAGCAGATATGTGCTGCAGTGGTGCACCCGCGATGGTCTGCCGTGGCTTCACAGCTCAGGCCCCGGGCGGCAATCTCCAGCGCCTGGACACCCCAGTCGGCAGCATCCTGCATGTAGACATTGAAGGCAGGTTCGTCAAACTGGATGATGTCCACACCGTCAGCCTTCAGCGCCAGCGCCTCCTGGTTCAACAACTCGGCGAAGGCGAAGGCCATCTTTTTCTTGTCTCCATAGAAGCAGTCGGCCACGGTGTCAACAATGGTCAGCGGACCGGGCAAGGTGAACTTGAGTTTCTTTTTGGTATGGGCGCGGGCCAGTTGCGCCTCGAAAGCGTGCACGCGGCCCTTCAGGCGCAATTCGGAAACCACCTGGGGCACCATGGCCTTGTAGCGGTCGTTGCGGATGCCCATCTCGACCTTGTGCTCAAAGTCGATGCCCTCCACCTGCTCCAGAAAGCCGTGCACAAAGTGCTGGCGCGACTGTTCGCCATCGCCCACGATGTCCAGCCCGGCATCCTCTTGCGCCTTGATCCACAACAGCGTGGCATCGGCCTTGGCCTGTTGCAACTCAGGGCCTGCCAGCTTCCACTGGGGCCAGAGTTTCTCGGTCTCGGACAACCAAGAGGGTTTGGGCAGGCTGCCCGCGATGGCGGTTTCAAACATGGGTGTCTCCAGAAGAAGTGGATAGAGCGGGGGTTACTGGCACGGGCTCGCGCTGGTAATCGGGCAGTTTTGCGCCGCAGTGCAAACAAAAATTGGCTTCCGCCGCATGGCCCTCGGTCAGGCATTCATGGCAAGTGCGGGTGGTCGGTGGGCTGCTGTGGCGCCGGGCAGTCATTTCTGACGTCACGATGCCGGTGGGCACGGCCAGCGTGCCCCAGCCCAGCAGCATCATGACCGACGCAATCAG
>CAZMXB010000404.1:0-4274 GCA_964569855.1 uncultured Rhodoferax sp. | reverse complement strand
GCCCATCTGCAGGCTGGCCAGGGTGTTGGCCAGGGCCATGCCGTAGGTGTCGTGGAAGTGGCCGGAAATCTGGTCCAGGTGAAAGACGCTGAGTGCCGCCTCCAGCGCCCGTTGCACCTTGAGCGGCGTGCCCACGCCAATGGTGTCGGCCACACCCACATGCTGCACGCCAATGCCATGCATCAATCGCGCCACCAAGGCCACGCGCTCGGGGGCAATTTCGCCCTCATACGGGCAACCCACGGCGCAGGAGATGGCACCACGCACCGCAATGCCCTGTGCCAGTGCCACCTGCACCACCGGGCGAAAGCGCTCAATGCTCTCGGCAATGGAGCAGTTGATGTTTTTCTGGCTGAAAGCCTCGCTGGCAGCGCCAAACACCACGATCTCGTCGGGCTGTGTCTTGACCGCCGCCTCAAAGCCCTGCAGGTTGGGCGTCAGCACGGAGTAGCGGACACCGGGTTGACGCCGGATTCCGGTCATGACTTCGGCGTTGTCCGACATCTGCGGCACCCACTTCGGGCTTACGAAGCTGGTGACCTCAATTTCTTTCAGACCGGCTTCTTGCAGGCGGTGCACCAGTTCGATCTTGACGGCGGCGGGAACCGGCTGCTTTTCATTCTGCAGGCCATCGCGGGGGCCGACTTCGACCAGTTTGACGCGGGAGGGAATAGTCATGGCACTTTCTTCAAGGTAGTCGCGAATCATTGGTAGGCAGGAATCTTGGCACACTTCCAGAGGCCTTGTGCGCGCCGAGCCTCACCGCAGTTTTGCTGGCAGCCCAGCCAGCCAGTCGCGCACGGCAGAGCCCGGATAGGCGCGGTGCACTTCGGCCAACACTGCGTCCCACTCCACCTGTGCCGATGGCAGCAACCGCGCACGCACGCCCCGGTGGATGCGCAGCACCTGGCCCACGCCACCCAGTATCTCGCCCGACGTCGAACCTGCGGTCACCGCCTTGACCAGCGCGTCAGCCACAGCATCCAAGCCATCACGGCGCGCATCGGCGATGACTATGGCCAGGGCGGGCCAGGAAAACTCGGATGGTGTCGTGCCCATGGTTTGTCGCGTCAGTAACCCTGTGCGCGGTCCACCACGCCTGCCACAGGCTCTGTACGCTGCAATGCCGTGATCTTGCCGGCAATTTGCGCGATGCTGTCGCTGCGCAAGGTGCGGGCCGAGGTGTGGGGCGTGACGGTGATTTTGGGATGCGGCCAGAACGGATGACCTTGCGGCAGCGGCTCCGTTCGAAAAACATCGAGCGTGGCCCCCGCCAAGTGGCCGCTTTCCAGCAAGGCCAGCAGGTCGTGTTCCACCAGATGGGCACCACGCGCCACGTTGATGATGTAGCCACCGCTTTTCAGGCGGGACAAGTTGTCGCGGTTCATGATGTCATGCGTGTCCGGCGTCAGCGGCAACAGGCACACCAGCACGCGGCTGGCAGCCAGAAAGTCGTTGAAACCCCGCACACCGTTGAAGCACTGCACACCGTCAACCACCTTGGGCGAGCGGCTCCAGCCATTCACAGCAAATTCAAACTGCACCAGCGACAGCGCCACGCGCGCGCCGAGCACCCCCAGCCCCATGATGCCCACCGGGAAGTCGGCGCGGGAACGCGGTTTGCGAAATGACCAGTTGCCGCGGCGGGTGTCCGCCTCGTAGGCATCGAACTCGCGGAAGTGGCGTATGACGGCGTGGCACACATACTCCGCCATCTGCACCGACATGCCGGCATCGTCCAGGCGCACGATCATGGCCTGGGGTGGCAGCTTGAGTTTGAGCAGCGCATCGACCCCCGCGCCAATGTTGAATACCGCTTTGAGTTGCGCCTGTTCGTCAAAAAACTGCTGGGGCGGGGCCCACACGACGCCATAATCGGCTGACGGTGCACCGGGCGTCCACAGGGAAACGTCAGCGCCTGGCAACGCCGCGCGCAGGCCCTGCAGCCAGGGCTCGGACGCGGTATCCGTGCAGCAAAATGCAATCCGCATCAAGCTGCCACTTTCAGCTTCAACAAGGCAGTCATGGCCTTACAGCAAAGCATTGGCCGCCTGCTTGGGACACCCGTTATCAACAGGTAGCGCACGCTGCAACTCATGCAATGCCTGCGCACGCGACAGTGCGATGTGGGCGCAGCCCTGAATAATTGCCTCCACCATGCAGCGGTTTTGTGTTTGCAAAAACGCCAGCGGGGTGATGATGCCGGCAAACATGTCGCGGGCGTGGCGCAGGGTTTTGCGGGTCCCATCGAATCCCAGGTAGCGGTACACAAAGGCCGTGAGTGGCGATGCCCCCAGATCGTTTTGGGATCCAAGGTTGCGGCCCTTCTCAAAAATTTCCAGCAGGTCGGCGTCCACACTTGCATTCTGAGGTACGTCGGGCAAGTAGTCGTGCACGCGGTCCGGGCGCCCCTGGGTACTGCGGATATCGCCCAAAAACATGGAGACCGGGCAATCAGCGCCGGTTGCCATGGCCAGGGCTTCAATGATGGCCACCGAGGCTATCTTGGCGTCCAGAAAATCACAGGCAAAAGCAATATTGCGCGTGGCAGCGGCAGACAACTCTGACCACTCCTTCTGTGAGGGCGAGTCCAGGTAACGCTGAAATACCGACTCGGGATTGAGCATGCCCAGGAAGCTTTCCATGCGCATGAGCACATCACGGTACTGGCGCAGGGTGTAGACGCCCACGCGTTTCAGGGGCGCGTTGGACTCGTCAATCAGCAGCCACGTGCTCGAGAAAAACAGGCCGGGGTCATCGTGCGCAAAACTACCCACATCGCGGTTGGCAAACTGCACCGCATCGGTAACCACCTGGTCGACATACACCTTCCGGGCATCTTCAGTCCAATCGGGCTGCAGGCGCTGACACAGGCGGTTTAACCGTGCTGCCAGAATGTCGGCACTGGAGGTGCCGTCCATGGCGGTCGAACGAAACGCAATACTGGCCTCAATACATGCCACCACTGCCAACAAATCCATGTTGTCGAGGCACGACTGGAGCAAACGCGCTGCGGCAACTGCACTCAGGAATTCGTTCATGCCGGCATACAACGGCAACTGTTGCCCCGGTTGAAAGTCGAACACGGCTGCGCACAACCCCAGTCCTGTGTCCTGCGGCGCTATGGGCTGCAAAATCAGGACACCTTCATGCACACGCACAACGTCGCGCAAGATATCGACGGTTGGTTCGGGGAAGCCGTCATCCAACTGAAAATAGACCAGGTCATGAAACAGCGCTGCCAGCACTTGGCGGGGGTTCATGCCATCGACCAGATCAAAAATATGGGCCGAGGTGTGATAAGCCCGCACCCGGGAGTCCATGGCGAATTGCACAATCATGGCCAAACGCTCGGACTCGGCCATGGACACGGGTGCAGCAAGCGCCTTAAACGCCCCGTCAAACAGGGTAATCAAACGGTTGATGGTTGCAATGGCCACGCGGTCGTACTCCGGTTGGGGTCGTGCCCTGGACTATGGGGCACCCGGATTCTAGACTGCCCTTTCGCCTGCGGCCGCACGGACCCGACGGTCGCCACAGGTTTGCCTGAGCGGCCTGTCAGCCAGCAAGTTCCAGCTTCAACAGTTCGGCGCCTTCAGTCACCTGGTCACCAGGCGCAAACAGCAACTCGGCCACCGTGCCATCGGCCGGCGCGGCAATAGTGTGCTCCATCTTCATCGCTTCCATGACGGCCAACGCTTGGCCCTTCTTGACCGCGTCACCGGCCTTGACGGCAAACGACACCACTTTGCCCGGCATTGGCGCGGTCAGGCGCCCCACTTCGGCATGCACTTCACCAGCATGCGCCAGCGCATCGATTGCTACGATCTGTGTAGCGCCCTGCGCAGCAAATACATGGGCGACCTCGCCTTTTTTATACAAGTGCACAGTGGAACGCAGGTCGCCATAGCGCACATCCAGCGCACCACCTGCCACCGGTGTGTAGCGCAGGGCCGCCGTGTTGCCATCAATCGTCAACTGCAGGCCGCCATCGTGCAGGCGGGTGAACAATGCCGTATGGGGCTCGCCATGGAACTCCAACATGAATTCGCGGTTGGACGCGCCATGTGATCGCCAGCCGTCGCGCTGCGCCCAGGGGTCGATCCAGCCGTGAACATTGGCCTGCTGCGCCAGCGCGTGCTCGCTGACCAGCATGTCAGCCACCATGGCGGCCGTCGCCATTGGCAGGCCAACCTTCTCCTGGTTGAACAGCACGGCCGATTCACGGGGAATCAGCGCCGTGTCCAACTGCGCCTGCGCAAAGGAAGCGCTGG
>CAZMXB010000403.1:0-4282 GCA_964569855.1 uncultured Rhodoferax sp. | reverse complement strand
CGGTTGTAGAACTGGAACACAAAGCCCACGTGCGAACGCCGGTACTGTGTCATCAGCGCATCGTCCTGCAGGCTCAGGTCGTGGTCGACATAGCGCACGGTGCCGCTGGTGGGGGTGTCCAGCCCACCCAGGATATTGAGCAGTGTGGACTTGCCGCTGCCCGAGGGGCCGAGCAGGACCACGAATTCGCCCTCATACAGGTCAAGGTCCACGCCGCGCAGGGCCTGCACCTGCACCTCACCCATCTGGTAGACCTTGGTCAGGCCGCGGGCCTCGAAGATGGGGCGTGCGGGCGCCGTGGCGCCGGTGTCCACCGCAGGCATCGCGTACGACTCGTCCAAAACGGAATGGTTCACGGCCGCAGTCTAGGCCACCATAGGGGCGGAACCTTGATTTGGCGCAAATTCATTGCAGCACTCCCAGAGCGGTGCACCCCTCTTCATTGACGTTGAAGTCTATGGTTAGATTGATCATGTATACTTGATCGATCAACAATTAATCAATGCAAATACAATGAATGCACAAATAACAGCCGGACAAGATCCCGCACAACCCGAACCGGCGCCCGCCCCCAGCCTGGAATTTTGCCTGCGCCTAACCCGCGCCTATGCCACCCTGACCCGCCGCCTGGACAACGCGCTGTCCAGCGTGCACGGACTGAGCTTTGGCGACTTCATGATCCTGCACTACCTGGGACGGGCTCCGGGCAAGCGCTTGCGCCGGGTGGATCTGGCGGAGCGCCTGGGGCTCACCGCCTCGGGCGTGACCCGCACCCTGCTGCCGATGGAGAAGCTGGGCCTGGTGGCACGGCAACCGGACCCGCGCGACGCCCGCGTCGGGTACGCTCTGCTCAGCGACGCAGGGCAGCAGTTGCTGGACTACGCCCTGGTCTCGGTGCAAGCCATTGCCGTGGATGCCACGCAAACCGTGCCGGCCGACCAGCTGGACACCGTGTCGACGCTGCTCGGCCAGCTGGCCGGCATGCACCTGGCCAACAGCTAACCGGGCTTGCCGTTCTCGTACAGCACCAGAGCGCGGTACACCGCGCTATGTCCGGGCGTCGGCACACCGTACTCCAACCCCAGCGCATGCACCCGGCCCGACAACCAGCGCAGTTCCAGCGGCTTGCCGCGCTCCAGGTCCTCCGACATCGAAGAGCGAAAAGCGTAGGGCATGGCCGCCAGCTTGGCAATGATCTCGTCGGCCAGGTCGGTGCGGGTCACCTGGCCGGCAGCACGCCCCACGGCCACCGCTTCGTCGACCAGTTGTCGCTGCAGGATGCGCGTCTCGGGGTGGGCCAGGATCTGGCCCATGCTGGCGCGCAACAGCGACGTGGTGCCTGACAGCGATGTCAGCGCAATGAATTTCTCCCACAGCGTCACGGTGATCGCGTCACTGGGCTTGGCGTCCAACGCCGTGGCGCGCTCGCAGGCGGCAAAAAAATCCGCCATCACCGGGTCGCCGTGGGCGGCATCGGCCACGATCACGTGCAGGCCGCCGGGGCTGCGGATGACGCCGGGCCGGTCAATCACCGCCGACACATAAATCACCCCGCCGCGCACCTTGGCTCCGCTGACGTGGGGCGTGATCAGGTCCACGCTGTCGATGCCGTTTTGCAAAGTCAGGATGCGCGTCTCGGGGCCAATCATGGGGGCCAGCATGCGCGCGGCCGTCTCGGTGTCGCCCAGCTTGACGGTAAAAATGATCAGGTCCACCGGCCCCACCATGGCCGGCTCCTGCACGGCGTTGACAGTTGGCAAGTACAGGGGATGCACAGGGCTCTCCAGCCGTAGCCCGTCTTTTTGCAAGGCCGCAAGATGCGCGCCGCGCGCGATGAACACCACGTCTTCGCCGGCCGCCTGCAACCGGCTCCCCACGTACGCACCCACCCCGCCAGAACCCATGATGGCAATCCGCATGAACCGTCTCCCGTTTTGGTTTGAAGACTTGGCAGTATGCCGGGCCGATGTTGCCGCACCTGCGGTGGGGTTAACCGACGTTGTGAAGCATCAACCCTTCACGCCGGGCCACGCCCACGCGCACTAGATCCAGAATCAAGCCATTGGCCCATTGCGAAAAATCGGTCTGCGCGAAGTGCGTCTGGTGGATCTGCGCAAAGTACGGCGTGCCCTGCGCCCAGGCGATGAAGCTTTCGAGCGTCTGGCTCTGGGTTTCCAGCAGTTTGAACTTCAGCAGCACCTTGGCCGCATGCTGGATGTGCTTTTCCGGGTTGTCCTGAAAACCGCGCAGCCGCGCGCGGGCGAAGGCCAGGGACGGAGCCAGGTCGGTGAACACGCGGCCATGGCCGGGGATCACCACCGCCGGGGCCAGCGTCTCGATCAGGTCCAGCGTGTCCGCCACCGCATCAAACGCGTCCAGACCTTCCAGCTCCGGAAAGATCACGCCAAAGCCCCGCTCCCACAGCGCGTCGGCCGAGATCAGCAGGCGCGACGCCGGCTCAAACAAAATCACTGAATGCGGGTCATGCCCGGGTGCCGCGTGCACTTGCCACAGGGTATCGCCCATCTGGATGTCGGTGCCGGGCTGCAGCACGGCGTCAAAGCGGAACGGCGGGCAGGTCTGGCCGGTGGGCGT
Organism: uncultured Rhodoferax sp.; assembly: GCA_964569855.1. Taxonomy (GTDB): domain Bacteria; phylum Pseudomonadota; class Gammaproteobacteria; order Burkholderiales; family Burkholderiaceae_C; genus Allorhodoferax. Next base: position 1,687 of record CAZMXB010000403.1, on the reverse strand, counting down.
GTAGGTCAGCGCATCCGGGTTCCAGTCCTGCACAAACGCGGCATGCCCCGGGGGAATGCGTGTTTGCAGGTGCGGGTAGGCCTGCTGCAGCGCCGTGTTGCCGCCACAATGGTCGCTGTGCAAATGGGTGTTCAGCAGCAGATCCAGCGGGCGGCCCTGCAGCCCCGCCTCCAGCAGCGCCAGTGTCTGCGCGGAGTGCGTGCTGTATCCGCTGTCGACTAGCGCGCAGCCAGCCTGGCCGCAGATCAGCACATTGTTCGAGGAGAGCCAGCCGCGCTCGAACACGGTGATTCCGGCGGGGAGGATGGGTGCTTGCGTCGTCATAGCCAGCGAGTCTAACGACGTCCCGGCCCTGACGCACTCCAGACGCATGCCAGACCTACCCCAGCCTCAATCCAGCGTCTGCCGATAGCGCTTGAGCGCCACCACGCTGACCACGGTCATGAAAGCCAGCATCGGCCACAGTTCGCCCAGCACCTGCGGAGCGCTGTTGCCCTTGAGCAGGATGCCGCGCACGATGCGCAGGAAGTGCGTCAGCGGCAGCACCTCACCCACGCGCTGGGCCCACACGGGCATGGCCCTAAACGGGAACATGAAGCCCGACAGCAGCATGGACGGCAGGAAGAAAAAGAAGGTCATCTGCATGGCCTGCAACTGGTTGCGCGCGATCGTGGAAAACGTGAAGCCCACCGCCAGGTTGGCAATGATGAAGACGCCAATCATGGCCATCAGCAGCAGCATGCTGCCCTCCATCGGCACCTGGAACAGTGCAAACGCCGCCAACAGGATCACGCCCAACTGGATGTAGCCCATGACCACATAGGGCAGGATTTTGCCGACCATCACCTCGCTGGGCCGCACCGGCGTGGCCAGCAGGTTTTCCATGGTGCCGCGCTCTCGCTCGCGCGTCATGGCCAGCCCGGTCAGCATCACCATGGTCATGGTCAGGATGGTGCCAATCAGCCCCGGCACGATGTTGTAGCGCGACAGGCCCTCCGGGTTGTAGCGTCGGTGGATGCGCACCTCGTAGGGGGCCGGTGCCGTCTGCAGGCTGCGCAGCGGCCCCTGCAGGTCCTGGCGCAGTGCCTGACTAGCCACGGCGTTGAGCGCGGCAATGGCATTGCCGGATGCGGACGGGTCGGTTGCGTCCACCGACACCAGCAGCGCCGGGCGCTCACCGCGCACCACGCTGCGCGAGAAGTCGGGCGGGATGACGATCAGAAACTGGGCCTTGCCGTTTTCAATGAGCGCATCGCCCTCCGCCTCGCTGGTGCCGGTGTGGTCGATGCGGAAGTAGCCGGTGTTTTGCAGGGCAGCGACGATGCTGCGCGACAGCGGGCCGCTGTCGGTGCTGACGATGGCCGTGGGCAGGCCCTTGGGGTCGGTGTTGATGGCATAGCCAAACAGGATCAGTTGCAGCACCGGAATACCCACCGCCATCGCAAAGGTCAGGCGGTCGCGCATCATCTGCTGGAATTCCTTGATGAAGACGGCCCACATGCGGGCCAGGCTGAAGCGGCTCATGCAAAGTTGTCCTGCACCTGGCCGACCAGGCGCACAAAGGCATCCTCCAGATCGGTGGCCCCTGCCTGGGCGACGATCTGCGCCGCCGTGCCCTTGGCCAGCACCTTGGCGTAGGCGATGTAGACCAGCTCGTGGAAGCGCTCGGCCTCGTCCATGTAATGGG
>CAZMXB010000402.1:0-4334 GCA_964569855.1 uncultured Rhodoferax sp. | reverse complement strand
GGTGGGTCTTGAGCTGCATGCCAAGGATTTCTCCAGCAATGCGCTTGACGTCTTCAATCGTCTTGGCGACCTTGACGCCGCCGCCCTTGCCACGCCCACCGGCGTGAATCTGCGCCTTCACTACCCACACCGGGCCGCCGAGTTTTTGGGCGGCTTCCACCGCCTCTTGTACTGTAAAAGCCGGGATGCCGCGGGGTACGGGCACGCCGAATTGACGCAAAATTTCTTTGCCTTGGTATTCGTGGATTTTCATGACGTCTCTTAGGGGGCTGGACAATGTTCATCAGTTTGCAACACAAATCTGCCGCAAATCTGACACTGGACACATCAATTTCGAAATGTATCATGTTGCAATGCACCAAACTTGTGGCTGCCTTACAGTCCGGACTTGGACCCGATTCGCCTCACTCTATGGAGCCGCTTTTGCGGCGATGGCATGAAAAAAATATTTATTGATGGCGAAGCCGGTACTACCGGCTTGCAGATCCGTGAACGGCTGCAAACCATGGCCGGAGTGGAGCTCATCAGCATTGACCCGGCGCTGCGCAAGGACGTCGACGCCAAGCGATCGCTGATGGCACAGGCCGATCTGGTGGTACTCTGCCTGCACGACGACGCTGCTATTGAATCCGTAGCAATGATTGACGCATTGACGAGGGCTAACAACGGAAAAGGCCCAAAGGTCATTGACGCATCGACGGCGCACCGCACGGCACCCGGGTGGGTCTATGGCTTCCCTGAACTGGCCGCTGGCCAACGCGAAGCCGTAGCCCAAGCCACCCGCGTGGCCAACCCGGGCTGCTATGCCACCGGTGCCATTGCTCTCATTCGCCCGCTGGTGGACGCTGGCCTGCTACCTGCCGATTTTCCGGTCTGCCTGCCCTCGATCAGTGGCTACTCAGGTGGGGGCCGCACCATGATCGAGGCCTACGAGGCAGGCCACGCACCAGCCATGGAGCTCTATGCTCTGGGCCTGAAACACAAGCACATCCCCGAAATCATGTGTTACGGCGGCCTGACCCGTCGCCCGCTGTTTGTGCCATCGGTAGGCAACTTTGCGCAAGGCATGCTGGTGCAGTTGCCGCTACATCTCGACACCCTACCCGGCCAGCCCACCGCGCAGGATTTGCGTAACGCGCTGGCCAAACATTACGCCGACAGCACCTGGGTGACCGTGGAACCCGCCACGCCGGACCTGAAACTGGACGCCGTTGCACTGGCCAACACCGACAAGATGGAACTGCGCGTGTTTGCCAATGACGCGAAAGCCGACGGCTTTGCCCATGCGGTGTTGGTGGCGCGGCTGGATAACCTGGGCAAGGGCGCGTCCGGTGCGGCCGTGCAAAACCTCAAGCTGATGTTGGGTCTCTAAGGAGCAGAGGCTGCTCGCTGCGGACCGGCAGGGCAGCACGTTGTGCTCCGTGTCCCCCGCGCCCTTTGGGCGCTCCTCCTTAACCTGCGCAAAACGCGCCGCCCTGCCAGTCCTCCGGGTTTTGGCGCTTCAATGTCTCTCGACTGCCCCTCGGGCACCCCTCTTTCGAGCTGATGGCTCGGGGTAGGGGTTTTGCGCAGGTAAAGGAGGAGCCCGAAGGGCGGGGGACACGGAGCAAAACTCCTACCCCGCACCGTCAGCGGGCGAAACGCAGCTTTCTATTCGTCACTACCACCAGACACCACTCTACGGATGGCATCCCCGCCAAAACCGCGGCTTGCCAAAAAACGCATCTGCTTGCCTCGTTCTGCCGCGTCCAATGCTGGCTCGCCAAATTTCTTGCGCCAGACTTCGCGCGCCCGCTCCACCTCGCTGGCCCGCAAGGCCTGGACCGCCTGGGCAACCGCCTGCGGCTCCAGCCCCTTGGCCTGCAACTCCTGCTTGATGCGTGAGGCTCCGAGCTTTCCCGCACGGCGGTGAACCACCGACTCCACCACCCGGCCCTCATTGATGAAATCCTTGGCTTGCAGCGCATCCAGCACCTCGGCGAGCTGGCCAGGCTCTTCCTCAAAGGTGGCCAGCTTGCGCACCAGTTCCGCCCGGGAATGCTCCCGGGCACTGAGCAGGCGCAAAGCTCGCCCGGTCAGGGACAAAGTCTGGGTCGCCATCAGTCGGTCGCCCGCGACGCAACAAATTTAGCTATCTGTTTTATAGCGGCTTGCGCAATATATACGAGGGCTAGCGGCATATTTTTCTCTCAGTCCACCTTCTCGGCCTTGTCAGCTTTCTTGCCCTTGGCCTTGGTTTCGGATTCCGCCACCGGTAGCAAGGGAATGCCCAGCGATTCGCGCACCTTGTTTTCGATCTCGACTGACAGTGTGGGGTTCTCACGCAGGAACTCGCGGGCATTGTCGCGGCCCTGGCCAATTTTTTCGCCCTTGTAGGCATACCAGGCCCCGGATTTCTCCAGAATGTTTGCCGTCACACCCATGTCAATGATTTCGCCTTGGCGGCTGATGCCTTCGCCAAACAGGATGTCAAATTCCGCCGTCTTGAATGGGGGCGCCACCTTGTTCTTGACGACCTTGACCTTGGTTTCGTTGCCAATCGCCTCGTCACCCTTTTTGATGGTGCCAGTGCGGCGGATGTCCAGACGCACGGAGGCGTAGAACTTCAGCGCATTGCCGCCGGTGGTGGTCTCTGGCGAGCCAAACATCACACCTATCTTCATGCGGATCTGGTTGATGAAGATCACCATGCAGTTGGTCTTCTTGATGTGGGCGGTCAGCTTGCGCAGGGCCTGGCTCATCAGGCGGGCCTGCAGGCCGGGCAATGAATCACCCATTTCGCCTTCCAGCTCGGCCTTGGGTGTCAGCGCTGCCACCGAGTCGACGACGATCAGGTCGACCGCACCGGAACGTACCAGGCTGTCGACGATCTCGAGAGCCTGTTCACCGGTGTCGGGCTGGCTGATCAGCAGGTCTTGCAGGTTGACGCCCAGTTTTTGCGCGTACTGGATGTCCAGCGCGTGTTCGGCATCGATGAATGCACATTGCCCGCCGGTTTTTTGCATTTCGGCAATCACCTGCAGGGTCAGCGTGGTTTTACCTGAGGACTCCGGGCCATAGATTTCAACGACACGGCCACGGGGCAGGCCACCGACGCCCAATGTAATATCGAGCCCCAGCGAGCCGGTGGAGACCACCTGGATGTCCTCGATCACTTCGCCTTCACCCAGGCGCATGATGGTGCCTTTGCCAAACTGTTTTTCGATCTGGGCCAGTGCGACTTGCAGCGCCTTTGTTTTTTCACTGTTGGCGGCGAGGGGCTTGACGGGTGCATCCATGGGAAATCTCCTTAAAAATCAATGATTTGATCGCATGCCAGCAAGTGGTTTTAATTACAGGCTGGATACTTGAACAGTAGTTTACATCCCTGTATTGAAATTGGTAAACAGATTTTTTAGTCAGTTTGCTTTACTATTTGGCCATGACTGCAAACCCGATTTCAGATTCATCTGGATGGCGCCAGGCCCATATCGGCCACTGGCTGCGCGCAGCGCTGCAACAGTTCGATGATCGGGTGCTGACGCTGATGGCGCAACACCCTGCAGTGCCGCTGGGCTTGTCCAACCTGGCAGCACGCGGACAGGTTGGGGCTGCACACATCCACATCACGCGCCATCTGGCACACGACGGTTCACGACTGGGCGAGCTGGCCATACGCGCAGGCATGAGCAAGCAGGCCATGGGCGCGCTGGTGGACCAATGCGAAGCATGGGGAATGGTGACACGCGCAGCTGATCCAGGCGACGCCCGGGCTCGCCAGGTCCGCTTTACCACCACGGGACTGGCGTGGCTGGGCGCCTACCGTGACGCGGTCACGCAGGCTGAATCCGAGATGCGCCAGGCCATTGGGGATGAGGTGGCAACGGTGCTGGCGCTCGGACTCGAAGCCTACAGCGCCCAATAGTTAAGCTTTCAACAGTGCTGAGTTGCGCCAGGTCGGCCACGCCTAGAATAAGGGACATCAAAAAAAGGCACGCTGCACAATAGAGACCCAGCGTGACTACAACGAGGAGCAGACATGCGGATATTGATCGCCGAAGACGACCAGGTGCTGGCGGACGGCTTGCTCAGGGCCCTGCGAGGCGCCGGGGCGGCTGTAGACCACGTGGCCAGCGGCTCTGAGGCCGACGCCGCGCTGATGACCAACACCGAATTCGACCTGCTGATTCTGGATCTGGGTCTGCCCAAGATGCACGGCCTGGAAGTACTGAAAAAGCTGCGCGGACGTGGGTCGTCGCTGCCGGTGTTGATTCTGACGGCTGCTGATTCAGTGGATGAACGCGTCAAGGGGCTGGATTACGGCGCCGACGACTACATGGCCAAACCCTTCAGCC
>CAZMXB010000401.1:2633-4335 GCA_964569855.1 uncultured Rhodoferax sp. | reverse complement strand
CGTCCGACCGCCGGGGCGTGTTTGTGGTGTCGGTGCAGGGGTTCGATCCGAAAACCGAAACCGGGCAGCCGAGCGACATGGAGCCGGACCGTCAGGCCTATCCGGACCAGGAGGGTTACGAGGGCGAAGGCGAGCCGCAAGACCCCAGCGAGGTGGTTGCGCCCGCACAAATGAAAGACCGCCGCCTGGTCATCGTGACCGACCTGGGGCTGGTCTCCAAACTCGCGGTCGACGGCACGCGGGATGTGTTTGTGCAGTCCATTGCCAATGGCCAACCGGTGGCCGGTGCGGCGGTGGAAATCTGGGCGCGCAACGGCAGCGTGTTGTCGACCCAGGTGACCGATGCCACGGGGCGTGCGCGCTTGCCCAGCACGGCCGGTCTGGCGCGTGAAAAAGCGCCGGTGGTGCTGGTGGTGAAGAAGGCCGGTGACCTGAGTTATCTGCCGTTGAACCGCGCGGATCGCAACCTGGACCTGTCGCGCTTTGATGTGGGCGGTGTGCGGTTTGCGGGGTTGCCCAACCAGATCCAGGCCTATCTGTTCTCGGACCGCGGCATCTACCGCCCGGGCGACACCATGAACATCGGCATCGTCGCCAAGTCCACCAACTGGGCGCAAAAGCTGGCCGATTTGCCGGTGGAGGTGGAGGTGATTGACGCCCGTGGCCTGACCGTGCGGAGAGACAAACTCAAGCTGGGCACCAGCGGTATGGCGGAGTTCTCCCACACCACGCAGGACGTGTCGCCCACCGGCAACTACACCATCAACCTGAACCTGGCGCGTGACTCCGGCTCGGCCAGCCCCGGCGCGCCCGAGTCCCCCGCGCAGCGCCTGGGCAGCGTCAGCGTCAAGGTGCAGGAGTTCATGCCCGACCGCATGAAGGTATCCGCCAAGTTGACGAGTGAAGTGGCCGAGGGCTGGATATCCCCCAAGGACCTGAAGACGCGTGTCAATGTGCAAAACCTGTTTGGCACACCCGCACCCAACCGCCGCGTGGACGCCGCGTTGACGCTGGCGCCCGCCTTCCCGGCTTTCCGTAGCCACCCGGACTACAGCTTTTTTGACCCCAGCCGGGCCAAGGAGAGCTTCCGTGCCGATCTGGAAAAAGGCACGTCCGACGACCAAGGCAATGCCGAGTTTGACCTGGGGCTGCAACGCTACGCCCAGGCTACCTACCAATTGCATGTGCTGGTGAAAGCCTTTGAGCCCGAGGGCGGGCGTAGTGTGGCGGCAGAGGCCAGCGCCTTGGTGTCGGACCGGCCCTACCTGGTGGGCAGCAAGGCCGATGGGGATGTGGGCTACATCACTCGCAACGGCGTGCGCAATGTCAGCTTCATCGCCATCGACCCCAGCGCGAAGAAGAAGGCCGTGGGGGATTTGCGTCTGGTGCGCCTGGAGCGCAAGGTGGTGTCGGTGCTGGTCAAGCAAGGTAACGGACTGTTCAAGTACGAATCCCGCGCCAAGGAAAGTGCGCTCAAGGAAGAGCCCTTCACCATCGCCGCCAATGGCAGCAATGTGATGCTGGCCACACAAACGCCGGGCAACTTTGCCTATGCCGTGCGCGACGCCAATGGCCTGGAGCTGTCGCGGGTGGTCTACAGCGTGGCCGGCACCGGCAATGTGTCGCGCTCACTGGACCGCAATGCCGAGCTGCAGATGACGCTGAATAAAAAGGACTATGAGCCGGGCGACGAGATCGAGAT
>CAZMXB010000401.1:0-2583 GCA_964569855.1 uncultured Rhodoferax sp. | reverse complement strand
CAAAGACACGGCATCGGTGCAAAAAATCACCTTGCCCAAGGACTTTGAGGGCAATGGTTATGTGTCGGTGCAGTTTGCGCGCGACCTGGGCTCCAACGAGATCTACATGAGCCCCATGAGTTATGGCGTCGTGCCCTTTGCCACCAGTCTGGCCAAACGCACCAACCCCATGACGCTGCAGGTGCCCGAACTCATCAAACCGGGGCAGACCGCCAAGTTCAAGCTCGAATCCAAAGTGCCCAGCCGTGCCGTGTTATTTGCGGTGGACGAAGGCATTTTGCAGGTGGCGCGTTACCAGGCACCCGATCCGTTGAAGTTCTTCTTCCAGAAACGGGCGCTGGAGGTCAGCACCCAGCAGACGCTGGACCTGATCCTGCCGGAGTTCAAGAAGCTGATGCAGGCCGCGCCCGGCGGCGACGCAGAGGGACAGACCGGCAAACACCTCAATCCCTTCAAGCGCCGCACCGACAAACCGGTGGTGTACTGGTCGGGTGTGGTGGACATCAACGGCAGCCGTGAGTTCAGCTACACCGTGCCGGAGAGTTTTAACGGCACCCTGCGCGTCATGGCCGTCACCATCAACGACGACACGGTGTCGGCCGCCACCAAACAAACCGTGGTGCGCGGCGATATTGTGCTGCTGCCCAATGTGCCGGTGGCCATCACCCCCGGTGACGAGGTTGAAATCGGCGTCGGTGTGGCCAACAACACCAAGGGCTCGGGCAAGGATGCGCCACTGGCCTTGGCCCTGACCGTGTCGCCCGGCCTGGAAGTAGTGGGGCCAGCAACCCAGCAACTGAAGGTGAGTGAGCGTTCGGAGGTTGCCACCAAATTCCGCGTGCGCGCCAAGCCCGGTGCGCAGGCGCTGCTGGGCTCGGCCAGTGTCATCTTCACCGCCCAGGTGGGTGAGGCCAAAGCCCGCTTGTCCACGGACGTGAGCGTGCGCCCGGCGTCTGCCTTCGTCACGCTGGTGCAAACCGGGCTGTTCCGCGGTGATGCGGAAATCAAGTCTCAAGCGGACATGTACCCCAACTTGAAACGCAGCGAGGCCGCGTTGTCGTCTTCGCCCTGGGCCTTCTCGACCGGCCTGATGCAGTACCTGGAGGTTTACCCCTACGGTTGCACCGAGCAGATCACCAGCCAGATTTTTCCGGCCGTGCTGCTGGCGGCGCAACCCGGCGTGGCCGAGCAATTGCAAAAAATGAACCAGAACGGTGCCAAGGCGCCCGACCCCAAAAAGTCGTTCGAGCGTTACCTGGCCCAGGTGCGCGCACGGCAAACGGCCGATGGCGGCTTTGCCATGTGGCCGGGTGGGCCGTCGGACCTGTTTGCCACCACCTATGTGGTGAACCTGTTGGTGGAAGCCAAAGACCGCAAATTTGCCGTGCCCAACGACATGTTGCAGCGGGCCAACGTCAACCTGCAGACCCGTATTGCGGAGGTGAGCAACCGCTACGACTACTCTTGGCGCGTGCAGGCACAGGCCGCCTATTTGCTGACGCGCCAGGGCGTGGTGACGACGGCAGCGCTGACCAACCTGAACGAAGGTCTGCGGCAATTGACAGCCAGTGCCGGTAACGATAAACAGCGTGATGCCCTGCGGCGCGACCTGGGCGCGGTTTACCTGGCGGCCAGCTTCCAGATGCTCAAGCAGGAAAAAATCGCGCAGGAATTGCTGCAACCCGCGCTCAATCAATTGCTAGGCAATACCGACCCATGGAAAGACTGGACCTGGCGCTACTACTACGACCCGCTGGTGCACCAGTCCACCACGGTGCAGTTGCTGGCGCAGCATTTCCCGGCACAGATCAAGTCGCTGCCCATGGACTACTGGAGCCGCATGGCCACGGCCATCCGTGAGAACTATTACCAAAGCCTGTCCGCAGCGCGCATGTTGCTGGCGATCGACGCCTATGCCAACCTGGCGGCCCAGTCGGCGGCGGGCAAGGTGAGCATGAGTGCGGTCAATGCGGCTGGCGTGGCCAAGGCGCTGGAGTTGCCGCAGCAACTGGCGCTGGCCAAGCTGGCGGTGCCGTTGGACAGCACACGGCTGACCATGAACAACGGCGGGGAGCTGCCCTTGTTCTACGCTTGGGCCGAATCCGGTTTCGAGCGCACCGTGCCCAAGGAGGCCGTCAACAAGGGTCTGGAAATCATCCATGAATTTCTGGACGCCAAGGGCAATGTGGTGAGTGAAGCCGCCGTGGGCGACGAGCTGACCGTGCGGGTGCGCGTGCGCTCCACCGAGCGAGCCGAGGTGCCGCAGGTGGCGCTGGTGGACATCCTGCCCGGCGGGCTGGAGCCGGTGTTGTCGGCACCGTCAGACGGCGATGCGCCCGACCTGCCCGTGTGGCGCCGACGCCTGGGTGGCAAGAGCAGCTGGAATATTGAATACGCCGACATCCGCGAAGACCGGGTTGTGTTTTACGGCGGTGTGGAGAACCGCCTGACCGAGGTGACCTACAAGGTGCGCGCCACCAATACTGGCGAATTCATCGTGCCCGCTGCGTATGCGGAAGCCATGTACGAGCGGCGCATCTTCGGCCGTTCGGCGGGGGGCACATTTGTGGTCAAGTCGGCGGG
>CAZMXB010000400.1:0-4340 GCA_964569855.1 uncultured Rhodoferax sp. | reverse complement strand
AAGAGCCTGAAGGTCTACATAATTGGCGGCGAAAGTTATAGTTGGATTCGTAGTTACTGTGTCATCTGTATATGTAATATTCAATGTAAGACCAGCTACATTGAATGGAGGATTTAAATATGCTGAGTATACAGTGGCAGGGAAATCTGTTGTATATCCACCACTTGCTTTGGTATCTGATATGTTAGAGAAACCAAGAAGTAAGTTAGCTGTTCCAAGAGTAAATTGAACCGTTATATTTGGTATTGAACCTTTCAACTTTGTACTAATTCTTAGATATCCGCCGTCATTAATTGCTACTAAGTTGCCGTTAAAAGCGCCAAAACCATTCATAAAAGCAACAACATCATTCATGGTTGGGTAGTTGGCAGGGAATAGTACTTGAACGGCGTTGTTAACAACAATACTCCCAGAAAAACCAATATATGTGTGCAGCAGACGTAATGACAAACCGTTAAGGTTAAATGGACCTGTTGGAGGTACAGGAAATAAATAAGTACCAAGTACAGAAGCTGGGGTAGGTGAACCTTGGTTAATGACACTGATATCTGCTGGCCCTCTATAAATCTTTGTAATAACGCTGGGAGCTACGTTATATGCAGCGCCTACTTGTTCGGCAATGAGAGGAATCTCAGCTTGAGGAGCTGCTGGGGTTAATGTAACGGGAACTGCGTTATCAGTAATATAATTGTGACCATCTCCATCTGTAACAATAATTGCCCCAGCAGAAATAGTTCTTGAACCACTACCAATTAAAGTGAAAACTGAGGTTCCTTTAGTAAACTCAGACTCAATTCTGTCTACGTTATAATGAGACTTTGCAAGTAAAGTGAGCCAACCTTCGGTTGCTGTATCTAGGTGCATACCTTCAGCAATCTTAGATACAATAACCCACAGCTCTTCTAAGCTCTTGGATTCAACATTTAAAAGGACATCAGATTCGGAACCTGTTTCCCAATCAGTTCCAGAAAATCCATAGGTTGTTAAAAGAGCTATTAACTCTTTCTTTAGTTGATCGAAACCTTTTGACTTAATTAAGTCTTGTAGAGTAACCAGTATCATTTCATAACTATAGCGGGGTACCGCTATAGTTGGAATGTTTAACGTGCTTTCAGCACATCAAACATTCCAAAGAAATCGGAACTTTTGGCGCAAGATTAAAAAGAACTCTAGAAATTTGTAAGCAAGTATCATGCCAAGTCATATCAAAGTCTTATATTAGGTATTTAGGAGATTGAAAATCTCCCGAGTGTATAACAGGTGAAAATTACTTTCTCCTCAGTAAAAATATTTTACTTGAGTATATATATAGAGGTTCTTTCTAGTAGGAATCCTATATAGACTACCTATATGCCTACTTTAACTCTACTTTCAAATAATCTTGGCGGCTTAGGGGAATCTCTAGCAACTATCCAAGATTTGGATAATCTTCTTTTACCCAGAGATTGTTTGGCCGCCGAAATAATCTCTAGAATCATTGTAAAACCTTCAGGATTACTATTACTTGGTAAGACTCTTACCTACATTGTCACAGTCGATGGCGAAGCTAACGTACCTCAAACATTTACTTTTCCAGCGAATTATTCAACCTTGGATCAAGCAGTTGCTGCAATTCAGATGAATGATGTTGTTGCTTCAAATGCCGCTGGAAAATTGAAGCTATCTACAATCAAACGTGGATATAGCCAGGGGCTTCGATTGATGAAGACAGGTACTGCGAACCCTCTACTAAACTTTGATGACCTTCTAGATACGGATCGTAGAGGTTCTGGATCTATTACAGGGGAGTTTTCTGATGATGAAAAAGCATATGCACTTGTATCAGCAACTTCAGTTGCCTATTCTTACTTACAGCGTAGATATAATTTCCCTCTAAAGAACTGGGGAATGGATGTTATAGATCATGTCTGTGCAATCGCTGCGTATAAATTGGTCTTTAGACAAGGATACTCACCAGAGTCTGGCTCTTACGATGCCAATTGGAAACTTCGTCATGATCAGGCAATTCAGTGGTTCTCTGAAGTAGGTAATAGAAAAATTCATCCTGTTATTGAAGCCGGCGCTAAAAATGTACCTTCTGCAAATGATGGTTCTATTAGTACAGATCCTAGAGGATGGAGAATAGCCATGGGTTTATGTGATACGGAATCCTATTAATTTTCTATATCACGTTTATATATTCTGAGATATTTTCTTACGCCGGCCCGGCGTAAGAAAAGTTCCAAGTCTGCTGGTACTCCAGTAGACTTGTGATATGAGTACATTAACTACAGATTATGGAACTGATTGCCGTATCGGAAAAGTTGTCACTAAAGTATCTGGATTACAGAACTTAATAGAAGCCCTTGTCAGAAGGTTATCAACTCCAACTGGTTCACTCTTTTGGAATCCTGAATATGGATATGATGTCAGACAGGTATTGAATTCAGAGATTAGTGTGGAGATTCTAAAGGATTTAGAAAGTAGAATTGTTTCACAGTTGGAGCTTGATAAAAGAGTAAGTAAAGCAACTTGTGACGCCACCTTTATATATCCAACTCAAAAGCTAACAATAAAAATCTTTATTACTCCAGTTCAAGACAAAACATTCACTCTAGTAATAGGTGTGAGTAAACTTACAGTGGAGTTGTTAGACTCATCATTGAATACAGTATAACAAGCTTTGCTAGTCACACTATTGTAATTTTCGTGGATCAACTCCTCCCTTATCCTGCCAATAATAAACAGTCGCACTTACTGGTTTGTTAGCTATGGTTTCATTTCTTTTTACCGGGCTGACTGCTTGAGCTTCACACTTTCCAGTTTTTCTATTGCAGTAAGTATTTCCTTCACATGGAGGGCAGTCTTTAGATTCATCAGCTACAATTGTTGACTGATTATTTTGATGCTGAAGAATATTTCTACCTGATTTGATGACGATAATTTCATCGGGCTGACAAGATGCCGCCAAAATAAATAAAAGAGTAAAGATTTTATTCATGGTCTATTGTATCCTTATTTTTTAATAGAGCCCTTAAGGTTTCTACTTGTTTCTTTTGTTGGTCCAAAATAATTTCCAGATACATGTTTTTTAACTTGGGAATTAACATAAACCAAATAAATAAGATGACCAAAATAGAGATGACGAAGGCAGAGATATTTAATCTAAGAATTGTTATATCTCCTCCATCATCTACGACTTTTTGTATGAATGTATTTGAGAACATTATATTCATACCTCAAATCTAGCTGAGTACAGCCAGATTTGGGATGTTTTAGTGCGCCTGCGGCGCACTAAAACATCCCAATAAAGAAAGGAAATAATAAAAAGAGTAAAAATTCGGCCTAAGAATAACCTACTCTTCTGATACAGGTAATTCCCAGTTCTCTAATATTCTATAGATACCGTATGAATTGGGTGTCCATCCCCACAACGTACCATCATTATACTTTGGCCCGCCCCATAAAGGAGCACCTGTATCAAATATGAATACGATTCCTCTACACATTGACCATGCAGGCTTTAGCTTCTTTATTAATTTCGACAAATAAACAAGTAAATCTTGGTTTCCACTTAAACCTCCCCATTTCAAAGGAATACCAGAAGGCCCGACTCCCCACTTACCTGCACTAGGAGTTCCCCATTTAACAGGTAAGTATCCATGTGGAAGATCTACAACTACCCAGAAATTAGACCAAAAGTTACCCATACTCTCTATAACAGGATTCAAATCATTAACAGGTATTGTCTTGGAGAATACTCCTGGAAGTGTTTCTAGATATTGAGGAATTATATATACCTTGGTGAATCCAGATGCTTCCTTGATCTCAGTAATTAATCTTAAAGGAGTGGCTGATGTATTCCAAAAATCCCACACTTTACCTAACTTCTGCCGCCATTGTTCTGTGTTAAATAATGGAGAACGATCAATATTGAAGTTTCTACCTAGAGAATTTAGAGCGTAGTCATCAAAAGCAGTATCTACGAACCCGTTGTATATAGCGTTTAGAGCAGAAGCATTTACTTGATCCTTCATTTCTCCGAAGGCTTCTTCTTGTTTATTTTTAAACTCATCCTCCCTTACATATGTAGGACAGAGAGTTGGTTGATATTGTTTAAATTCCATAACTCAAAAGTAGCTGAAGACAGCTACTTTTGGTACTAATCTTGCGCCTCTGGCGCAAGATTAAACTCAACTCTAGAAGGCTTTCCTTTAACCTTTTCGCCGCCAAAATATTTATTTACTCTGATTGATCTAATCTTGCAGAGTACTGCAAGATTAGTTCCAACTTTAACTGTACTCAGTTAAAGTTGAGATATGATTTTAACAGCCCTTACATCATTACCAGTATCAGCTCCA
>CAZMXB010000399.1:0-4342 GCA_964569855.1 uncultured Rhodoferax sp. | reverse complement strand
TCCGGCCGCACCACGCTGGGCGGCGAGGGTTTGCAACACCAGGACGGCAGCAGCCATTTGGTGGCGGCCACCATTCCCAATTGCAAGGCCTATGACCCCGCCTTTGCCGGCGAGATGGCCGTCATCATCGACCACGGCATGCGCGAGATGCTGGTAGAACAAAAAGACGTCTTCTACTACGTCACGCTGATGAACGAGAACTACGAGCAGCCGACTTTGCCAGAAGGTGCCGAGGCCGATGTGGTGCGGGGCTGCTATAACTTTGCTAGCTACTTGCGTAATATTGACGAGGGCTACGGCCCTTATTCGCTTACAGATGTGACGCTGTTGGGTTCTGGCGCAATCCTGACCGAGGTCATCAAGGCCGCCCACCTGCTGGCCGCCCAGGGCGTGGATGTGACGGTGTACAGCGTCACCAGCTGGAGTGAACTGGCGCGTGACGGCCGTGCCTGTCTGCAGTGCCAGGTGGCGGGTGATGCGGCAGCACCCATGCCCTTCATCGAACAGCAATTACAGGGCAGCGCCGGCCCCATCATCGCAGCCACCGACTACGTGTGCGCCGTGCCGGAAAGCGTGCGGGCCTACATCCCGCAAGGCCGTCACTACGTCACGCTGGGCACCGACGGCTTCGGCCGCAGCGACACGCGGGCTGCGCTGAGGGCTTACTTTGGGGTGGATGCGGCGAGTATTGTCAGGGCGGCTTTGGGGCAGTTGGGCTTATAGCAACCATTGCGACGTCTGCTTTACGCCAGTTCCGCTAAAAACAGTGGGTGACGGTCGATAGGGTGCACGGTCGCTATAAATTCGGTAGCTGATCACGCACTATTGACGAGGGCCAGAGCACAGAAACGCTTGAAGAAGTCTGGCTGCTGGGCTCTGGCACCCTCCCGACAGGCGGGCTGCAAATCGAGGGATTTGGCAAAACCCCAAGTGAGCACGCCGATCGAGAGAGCTTCCCTGGTGAGATACTGGCCGGCATGGCGTTGAATTTTCGATGTGTCTTACCGCTTGCCATCTTCATCCTGTCGCTGTGCGCGCTGGGTGTTGCCCGGGCCCAGACACCGGGCAACCCCGCGCCGTTGGTGCTGCAGACGGATGCGGAACGTACAGACATCCGCTCCGCCGTTGAAGTGTTAGAGGACCCCGCCGGGCAACTGACGCTGGACGATGTGCGCAGCCCGACCTACGCGGACCGTTTCACCACGGGCCAACTTTCCGGCGGTGGCACCTTGCCCGTCCATTGGGTGCGCTTCACGCTGCGCCATGCGTCGGCCCAACCCAAGACCTGGTGGTTCAGCACCGGAACGCAATTCCCCAAGACGCTGGATCTTTACACTCAGGTTGTGCAGGGCAACTAGCAGCACCAGCACGCCAGCGCGGACTTGCCCTTCTCGGCCCGGCCGCTGCCGTTCAAGTACTTTGTGTTTCCGGTTGAACTGCAGCCGAGGCAGTCGGCCACCGTGTACCTTCGATTGCTCGGCTGCTCGCAGTTGGCCGTTATTCAACCGGTGTTCTGGGAGCCCGCAGCGTTGACCGCCGCTGCACCACACGACCGCGCGCAGTGGCTGCTCTATGTCGGCATGGCGGCATCCATCATCCTGTACAACCTGCTGCTGTTTGCCGCCCTGCGCGATGCCAACCACCCGCTTTACTCAGCCGCCTCCAGCGGCATCGTCTGGGCGGTCAGTTGCGCGCTGGGAGGGTTCGGTTTTGCGTTCGAATTGCTCTGGCACGACTCACCACGCTTCGAGCGCGCCGGGTGGGCGCTGTCGATGGCGGTTTCTCACCTATTGTCCGTGACGTTCTTCGCTCAGGTTCTCGAGATGCGCCACGGCATGCCTGACTTGCACAAGTGGCTGTTGCGAGCGTTTGCGTTGTTCACCCTGGTCATTCTGGCTGCGCTCGACACTTCCTTCGGCGGAGATCTTCCAGGCGCCCGGCGCATCGCCTTGGCTGCAGCGGCGGTGGTGAGCTCTGCCATGTCTTTCATTGTTTTGTTCGCCCTGGTCCGCGCCGCCAAGGCGCGCAGCCGGGCGGTGGTTTTCATCGTGATCGCATGGCTCCCATTGATCATCGCCTCGACCCCTTTCACGATTGGCATGCTGACCCAGACCCCTTCCGACAATCGCTTCCTGATCTGGGCATCGATCTTCGAGATGCTGATGATGTCGCTGCTGTTGGCCGACAAGTTCAATCAGGAGAAGCGTGCCAAGTCCATGGCCCAGACTGCGCTGGTGGACCACCTGCAGAAGTCCGAGCAGGAGCTTGAATCCAAGGTAGCCCAGCGCACGGATGAATTGGCTCAGGAGCAGACCCGAACCAAGGAATTGCTGCACAACATCCTGCCGGTGGACATTGCCCAGGAGATTTCGGCCACCGGCTCGGCCCGCCCGGCACGGCATGAAGCGGCGACCATCCTGTTCACCGACTTCAGCGGCTTCACCATGGCGGTGGCCACCATGCCGGCTGACCGCATGGTGGCCGAGCTCAACGAGATATTTGCCGCCTTCGATGACATCACCGACGCCTGCGGGGTAGAGAAGATCAAGACCATCGGTGATGCGTACATGGCGGTCGCAGGCCTGCCCAAACCTTGCGCGGACCACGCGCTGCGCTGTGTGCGCGCCGGGCTGCAAATGCTCGCCTATCTGGAAGAACGCAACAAGAACGCCGCCTTCAATTGGCAGCTGCGCATCGGCATCCATTCCGGGCCCGTGGTGGCCGGCGTGGTGGGCAAGCGCAAGTACGCCTTTGACATCTGGGGCGACGCCGTCAACATAGCCTCGCGCATGGAAAGCTCGGGTGAGGTCGGGCGTGTGAATGTTTCGGCCTACACCTACGACCTGATCCGGGGCGAGTTTCAGTGTGAATACCGGGGCAAGGTGGGGGCCAAGGGGAAGGGGGAGGTTGATCTGTATTTTGTGGCGGGGAGTGTCACCTGATTGCGCCACCCGTTCCAACCTGCTAATGTCTTTGGTAACCATGAGTGAACACCCCCCGTCCGTAGCCGCCGGAGCACGCCTGCATGCCCTGGACAACCTGCGCGCCATTCTGATGTGGTTGGGCATCGTGCTGCATGTCACCGCGATCTACGGGTTCGAGCCTTCCCCCATCATTTGGCGTGATGAGCAGCGCACCATCCTGGCGGACCTGCTGATGACCGCCATCCATGCGTTCCGGATGCCTGCGTTCTTCATCCTGGCGGGTTTCTTTGCCATGTTGCTTGCCCAGTCCCGTGGGCCAGGCGGCTTGCTGCGCCACCGGCTGGCACGCTTGGCGCTGCCGTTCGCCTTGTTCTGGCCGTTCCTATGGGTGGCGTCGAGTCTCGCTGCACTGGCTTTCCTGAACCGGATCGCGTTGGGTCAATGGGGGCTGGACCGAATCGTGATCGCGAACCTGCCAGTCCCCCAGGGGCCCAACACCATGCACATGTGGTTTCTGTGGATGCTGCTGTGGTTCTGCGTGGCCACTTCGGTGCTGTTGCGCCTGCCGCGCGCCTGGTTCACACCGGCGGCAACCGTGCTCGCATGGCTGGCGCGCCAGCCCTGGGGGTTTGCGGTACTTGCGCTGCCCTTGCTGGCAGCGGGCGCGAGTTACCCGCGCGGCTTCCTGGTGTCCTCGGGCGCTTTCCTGCCGCCCTGGAACGAGTGGCTGCACAACGGGCTGTTCTTCGTGTTTGGGCTGATGCTGCATGGCCGCCAGACGGAGCTGTTCGCGCAGTTCCAGCGTCGCTGGGCGCTCTGCGCTGCGGCGGGTCTGCTGTTCTACGTCGGCACCGGCATGGTGGTACAGCGGCATGGGCCGCCGCTGTTGGGCGCTTACAGCTACCACTGCGCGGGTTGGTTGTGGAGTTTTGCCAGCATTGGCTTGGCCCTCAAGTTTTTGCAGTCGCGCAATGTGGTGCTGGGCTACTTGTCGGACAGCGCCTATTGGGTCTACCTGCTGCATTTTCCTCTGACCATTCTGTTTGGGGCCTGCCTTTACCAACTGCCGCTGCCTGCCCTGTTGAAAATCGCCATCAACATCGCTGCCAGCACACTGGTCTGCTTGGGCAGTTACCAGCTGTTCGTACGCCACACCTGGGTCAGCCAGCTGTTGAATGGCAAGCGCCATCCGAGGGCGTCGGGGGTCATGCCTGCCGGCGCTGGCGTGGCTTGACCGGGCGCGCCGCCTGGGGGCGCGCGCTGCGGGGCAGGGGACGTAGCGACACGCGGGCTGCCTTGGTGCAATTGCGCCATTTTGAGCCAGTGCAGGACCTACGCTATTGACTCCCGAACGGGTAATCCGTAAATTGCAGGCAGGTATTGCAGGTACCGGGGCGCATGGTTCCGGACGCGAACCA
>CAZMXB010000398.1:3644-4357 GCA_964569855.1 uncultured Rhodoferax sp. | reverse complement strand
GGCGGCTACGAAGATGCGGAGGGAGAAGGGGGTCATTTGGTACAAAGCGACAAAAGCAGACAGAGATTAAGCACTTAACTCGTTGATTTAAATAGACTTTCTGATCAACTAGGCACCAATTCCGGTTTGCGTTTAAGCACTTTTGCAAACCCCATTAGGCCCAAAACGGCAGATACCGCGCATAACGGGTCGAGGTGGTTTCCGATTCGTCGGCTTTGATCAAACCAGCCTCTTTTGCCGCGCCAATCACCTGCGATGTGACTACGGTTTTGTCCTCACCCAGCCCAAAACGCAGCCGCAGAGACTGGTTGGACATGCGCTGATTGGTCACGTACATCAGACAGCAATGTTGGTAACACGCGCGAACACGGTCACCTTTGCTCATATCGCTGAAGTCCTGATGCGCAAACAGCAGCGCCGTGGTGCGCATCTCCCCCACCCGGAAATCGGGCGCCGGGAGCTGAAACATCTCGGCGGCATGAATCACCTTGTCCACTCCGCTGCCCTTTTCCTCGCAAATACCCAGTCTGCGCATGAGGTCTGCCAGTCGCTCGTTGCGCGAGCGATATTCATCAATGAAGCGCTCCACTTTGATGGGCGGCGTGCCGGGGTTGGAAATCTCCACACGGTCTGAGTACAACTCAATCATCACCGACGCACCGGATGCCAAAAAGTCCTGATGCACCAAGGCATTCGCAATCAACTCACGCAAT
>CAZMXB010000398.1:966-3634 GCA_964569855.1 uncultured Rhodoferax sp. | reverse complement strand
GCTTGGGAAACATCTTTACTTCTTCCCGCACCGCCTGCTCTACAAATCTGTTCTGCGGCGCTGCCGAATGCACAAAGTCCACCAAGCTGCCAAACCCGACCGCGTAGCCACGCAACCCGGGCTTGTCGTCTTTGGTGTTGAGCTTGTTGGTGCCTTCGTAAATGATCACCCGCGCCGCCTTGCGCGCCAATGCGGGTGAAAACGCATCCAGCCGCTTGGCCAACAAGATGGCCGCCATGTTGGAAATAGCCCAACCGGACTCACTGGGCACAATCAGCGCCTCGGCCTGCAAGCGGGCCAACACTGCATCACGCGTGGTGGGATAGGGTAACTTCAACAATTCAAAGTAAGTTTGCGTATCCAGCAGCGCTATGACGTCATCGGCACTGGCATCCACCATTGCAGATTGCACAAACCAGTCGGGTTGGCCTTCAGCAAAAATACGTCGCAAGTAGTACGGTGTCATTGGCACCAGGTCTTCGCCCGCACGCATCAGGTACGCACCTTCAAAATCCAGCGGTTGTCCAACCGGGCGCGACGGCACTTCAAAAACCCGACCATCGGGATGCATCAGCTCTGTCGCGTCCACCCGCATGCGCAACTTTTCAACGATGTAAGCCTTGATCTTGTTGAGGTCGGTCAGCGCCGCAAAGGCTTGACTGCCCACCACACGCCGCGGTGGCTTATCGGACACTCCCAGCACGATATGCCCGCCGCCCTCATTGGCCAAGGCCACGCAATAGCGCAAAAGCTTGGTGGTGTCGTACTGCTGCTTTGCCTCTTTGAATTCGAGGTGTTCATGCTCGGCAGGGGCGACCAGCCAGCGGGCGAGAGTTGTGAGATCGACCGTGTTCATTTCAATTGGTAGTGCTTATCAAAAAAGGCCAGTACGTTTGTGCTGTAAAACGGCTTCTTGATTCCTTTAGGATTCGTTGGATCAAGCAAACGAAGTCGATACAACTTTGAATCTTCGGCCAAAACTTTTCGCAGGTCGTGATACTTCTTAGCTGCCTTGAAATCCGAATACCGCGCTTTGCATCGTGCAGTCACTTCGTCATAGGTCCAAGGATAGTTCTGGGCAAGATTTTCCTCGGTCAGAAAAACTGGCGTCGCGGTTGGATCATTCGTGATCTTCACCGACGGCGTGTTCGTTGCACCGGTCTTCTTAATTTGCACCTCAATTGACGTCTGAAAGTGAAGATCATTAGTTTCAGTCGCCACGGACGACTGAGCGAGGTCGCTGATACAAGCCAACAAGTTTTTTTCCTCAGCAGAGGAAACCACGAGTGAACCACCTGTATTCACAAAGCCAATCGGCAAGAGAATCTGCAGGTGATCAGACAAGTCTTTCTTAAACCAACGCCGCCCATACCAAACAAAGTTCCGAACTGCCGCAGTACCAACCTCCAGCAGTTGCCTACGTAGCGCCATGGAGGGTGCAAAAAAGTGAGCCGAGCAATCCCGGACTTCCATTAACGCTTCGATGTTGTTCTTTACGGCGTCAGGCAACTTGGACGGTGCATGGGAATCCAGCTTTTCAATTGCCTTGCGTATCCCGATGGTCTTCGGATTGCCAGAACGCCCGCGCTCCAAGTACTCTTTGGTGCCCAGAACACCTGCCTTTGTTGGTCTGCGCTGATAGACATGAATCGCCTTCTGCTTGTTCGGATCGACTTGGACGACCCGCGCCTTAAGGATTAGCTCCCATGCGTTCAGCGCCAACAGTGCAAACGTTTCGTCCCTGTACTGAAAACCCGTCTTGTTGTAGATCTCAACCGCCGACGTAATGGCAGCAACGGATTTATCGAAAAGCTTGAGATAGACAGGCGGTTTCATGTTGCTGCGAACGCCTTTGCCAAAGTCGCCTGCCGTAGTGCCTGCGCACGCTTGAGGTTGGCATCGACCTCGGCTTCAACTTCGCGGACGATGGATAGCTGGCGATCGATTTCTGTCACTAACGCCAACTGCGCCGCCAAATCGGGAACGAATATCGGTGTGGCGCGGACGTCTTTCTGGTTGATGCTGGCTTGGTTCACCGCCCATTTGGCATTTCCTGTAAGTCGCTTCTTGCCAAGTCGAGATGCCAAGTAGTGCTCAACATACTTTGGCGAAGCTGCTGCGGTCAATCGCATACGCATCATGTTTGACTCGAAGACAGTTCCTTCAAGCGATTTTGGAATGCGTACGCATTTGCCCAAATGGGTCATGCTATTCACGCGGTTGACTACTAAATCATCTTCACTCAGGGCCCAGGTTGAAATTTGCTCCTGAGTAGCTTTGACTCGACGCAGTTCTTGCACAGGTCGAATCCACGCTGTCTGGTAATCGTCGATTCGCAGAATCGGAACACCATCGCCGTACATTTCCTTTGGAAGGTAGAGACCATTCTGAGGCCCCCCCTCAATCAATTCACCCAGTGTGCTGTTCGGTCCGTTGCCAAATGCTTCGGAATAAACGCTGTCTTTGTAGCGTTTGAGATTGGCTTTGACGCGCTGGAGGCTGGCAACGGCTTCGTCGAGTCGGGAGAACTGCATTTCGAGTTCGGCGACGATTTCATCCTGAACCTCCCGTGGTGCCACAGGGATGGGCAATTGCCGCAAAACGCTCAGATTCACACGCGGTCGTGTAGTGCCTTTTGTGTGCAACTCAAACTGCTTGATGATCGACG
>CAZMXB010000398.1:624-956 GCA_964569855.1 uncultured Rhodoferax sp. | reverse complement strand
ATGACGCCACGCCCAATTGACGCAGGAACGATACAGGCCTTGCCCAGAGGATCACCAAGCTTGGTGATCAATATGTCGTTGGGCCTGAATTCATGACGCGACAAGTCTGCCGCCTTTTCAGGCGTCAAAAACCTTATGTTCTTGGTGACAAACGTGTTGCGATCTATGTTTTGCAAACGTGCAATTGGGACCCCGGAAACCACGTACTCTGAAGCTTTCAGGTCCGACCCAAAGGGCCCGTCGACGACATCTTGCTTGGGATTTGCAGTGAGATTCTGCAAAGGCTGCCAGGACCAGCCAGCAGGCAATTCACCAAGAGGATTGAACTCAAC
>CAZMXB010000398.1:0-614 GCA_964569855.1 uncultured Rhodoferax sp. | reverse complement strand
GTGCACAAGCCCAGATTTGCCGACCAAATGCTTGCTGCCACTGGACGTAGCAACAACAATGTCGCCCGCCCGCAAGCGTTGATTTGCAGACACATTGCTGTCCGGCACAAATACCAAATCCGATTCGAGGACGAGCCGCGATTCTTGAATATTGGTGGCGCGCAAAACCGGCGTGTAACCGTCCTGCGGCTTATCGGTGGCATGCTCCTTTGAATATGTGACGCCGCGGATCAACTCCGAAACGTCACTGACAAATACCTCTGGCCAGCTCGCGGCGGCATTCTCAAGAACCTCACTCACGCCGCCAACTCCCGATTCAGTTCCTCAATCACCTTGGGCAGTTCCGCGCCAAAGAGCTGGTGCACCTTGCCCAGGCCGCCTTGGGCGTTGAAGGGGGCGTATTCAAAGTCGTCTATTTCAATGCCGAGGTTGGCGGCGATGTGGTCGCGGATCATTTCTAGCCAGTGTTGTTGCTCTTGGGTGAACGGGTTGTTGTCTGTCTGCTGGTGCTGGGCCAGCCAGGCTTTGAAGTTGGCCTGCACGCGCTCGGGGTAGGGCACCAGCTCATTGGTCTGCTGCAGGGCAAAGCGCACCAGGCTGACCCGGTCGGTGGG
>CAZMXB010000397.1:0-4379 GCA_964569855.1 uncultured Rhodoferax sp. | reverse complement strand
CACCGGCAGGGGATGGGATCAGGCGTAGACACCACCCGAGCGGAAGCGTCGGCACTCGAAGTTTCCAATGTCGATGGTGCAGGAGCCAGCAGCAGCGAAGGCGGCGCGGAATACCCCGGTCATGCTGGTCGGCGTGAACCCGGCAGGCATCACGAATTTCGGTGTGCGGAACAGGAAGGAGCGGGTTGCCGTGATCGGCAAAGCCACCTCTTTGGCTGCGTCGATCTCCATGCACATGCGGAAATAGTTGCTGCTTCCATCCGTGGCGAGCAGATGCAGTCGCAGGTGCCGGGGCAGGATTCCGCCCGTGTTGACGGTCACCAGGGCCTGCACCCAGCACTCATCGCCAGCAGTCAGGAACGTGCCGCCAGCCGCCTTGAAGTCAGCCGTTGTCAGGTTTGCGCCATCGGCTGCAGCGTTGGATGTGATGACCATGCGCTGCATGTTCCCAATGCCGTTCGGGTTGCTGATGACAGAGCAAACTACCGTGCCCGTTCCTTGGCCTGTAGCGGTGAAACTGGCCGCAACCGTGCCGCTTGCGCCAGTGCCCGCCGTGCCGCCGCTGGTCGTGCCCATGATCGGGTTGGCAATGCCCTGGTCCAGCAGGTTGTTCGCGCCGCTGGTGGCCGCGCTGCTGTTGTTCGGCCACAGGTCCAGATCGCCCGCCAGCGAGGACGGCAGCACCGCCGACACGTAGGCATCTGCCCAGCGGTATGCCGCAGAGTTGTTGCTGTGGATGTTGTCGTAGGTGTACCCGGCTGCCAGCACATCGGGCACGGTTGTCGGGCTGTTCACCAGCGGATAGGTGTCAATGAAACGCACCCGGCCGCCCGAGTTTTCGGCAATGCGCTTGCAGATCGCACGCCACTCCATCAGCCACGCCCACAACTGCATACCGTCACCCACCACCGTTGTGACGGTGCCGCCACGCGGGGGCGCGGCCATCAGATCAACCGGCATGTTCAGCCGGGCAATCTGCGTCAGCAGTTCAGCGGTGCAGGCCGCGATGGTGCTGGCGCTGTCGTTTGTGCCGACCATGATGATTGCACGGCTGGCTTTCACAGTTCCAGATGCACGGTCAGCAAGGTAAGCCGTTACCTGAGTGCTCAGCGGGTGGCCGGCTGGCGTGGTGCCAGCAGTCAAAAGCCCGTTCGTTTGCACTGCGTAGTTCTTGACCAACTGGATGCGCTGCATGCTCAGCGGGCCAAGCCATGCGGCATACCCCCATCCTCGCCAATTGTTGTTCAGCGCGGAGTCCACGAAGTTGCGCGGGGGCGCCACAGTCTCGGTTCCGTCCGAATAGATCGCGTTTTGGCTCAGGCTGTCACCGAACGTCACCACGCCGACAGTCGTGCGGGCACCCCCGGCATCCACCAGCGGCCAAAGCCCATCCCCTGACACCAGGGATTGAGTTTCCGCATCGTATTGCACCAACTGCCGGTCGATCTCATCCACCAGCCACCCTGCACCCGTCAACGTCGCATTACCCATGATTCGCTCCTATGCTGCCATCAGCGCGCCCATGACGCCCGCTGCTTCTGGATTCTTCGCCTGCGCCTCGACCTGCTGCGCCATGGCCTGTTTCTGTTCCGCCTCCTGCGCCGCTTCCTGACGCGCATCACGAATCATCTTGATGTCGTCATCCGAGCGCATGAGCTTGCCCGGCACACCCAGGTACTGAGCGCGCAGCCGGTCGGCTTCCTCCCAGTCGTAGATGTCCATCAGCTCGGTCTTGCCCTGCGCGGCCTTGGTCATGATCCCGGTCTCCAGCCGATCCATGGCGACGACATCCTCCAGGCGTTGCGCACGGGCCAGGGGGCTGATGTAGCGCACGTGGAACTGCCGCCCGGCCAGCGACTGCGGAGGCTGCCCGAGCGCGCCAGCACGGAACGCCAGGCCGAAACACCGCTCCACGAACGGCTGCAGGTATTCGGACTGCAGGCGCCCATAGACCGGGCCGAGTAGCTGGCGGATCAGGCCCACGCGCACATGCACCTCGGTGGCGGTCATCTGCGGGCCGTCCTGTGGCTGCAGCTGGTCGGCCATGAGCGTGCGGCGGATCTGCGCCTGAAGCTGGGCCTTGATCGTGAACGACACATTGAAGTCGGCGCCGGACTTCAGTTCCTTCATGCTGTCCACTGAGTTCGCCACGATGATCTTGCGCGGCCCGACCTTCACGGTCTTCGGGTTCAGCACGCCGTCATCCTCGGCGATCCACATGCCGGCAATGGCCAGGTCCGCCGCCGCCTTCTCCATGCGCACCAGCTCGTTGAGCTCCAGCATGTCCGGCAGCGCATCGAACGCCGGCCCCATGGCGTAGCTCGACCCAGGGATCATCGTCCAGCGCGGGATGGCGCACGGGAATTCCTCGAAGCCTTGCTCCAGCAGCACATGCTTGCCGTCGACCTCAACGTCGCAGGACATGAAAGGCATGTTCTTGGAGAGCTTGGAGCCCACCGCGTAAAGCTTGCGCGGCTCGATCACGCGCACCAGGTCCACATTCTCGAAGGGCTTGTCCATCGCCTTCTTGCGCAGCTTGTCCGACACGTTGCCGCCGCGCGCCGTGAAGTGCTCCAGCGCCTGCTGCGCGGTCATCTGGTACTTGCGGTAGACCGTGTCGGCCCGCCCGTCCTGGCGCGTGCTGGTGATGAAGCACTCTGCAATCGGCCATTGTTCGAACGCATACCCGCCGCCGACCTCCCGATTGATGTCGGTGAACAGCACAAACCAGCCAGCGGCCACCATGTCCAGGCAGCACTCGTAGCCGGCAGCGTCGAAGTTCGCGGCGTGGATGTTCTGCCAGACGGTATCCGCCGCCTCGTCCAGCCACTTGCGTTCCTCGTCGGTCTCGTCGCCAACGTCCAGGCCGAACCAGCGCGAGTTGGCTGGGGTGATGCCGCCCATGAGGCCAGAGGCAAGAGTGCGCGCTGCATCGGTGCCGGTGGAATCCATGCGCGCCGCGTTCTTGGCGCGCGCCGTGTCGGAGCTGTGGCCCTGAAACCCGAGCCCGCGAACCGGGAAGGTCATGTCGAAGCAGTCGCGCCAGTCGGACTCGTAGGGCGAGCGGCCACCCTGCAGCGCTGCCAAGCGGTCGAGGATTTTCTTGGCGTCAGCGGCCATTGCGCAGGCTCCGCAGGTAGGCCAGATACGCCTGGGGCGAAAAGTGGGCGCGGAACTGGCGGCGGTGGCCACCACAGACCATGGCCACAGCCAGCGCGACAGGCGTGGGTGTTGGCCGGAAGGGCCAGGCGTTGTCGGGCGGCATTCCCATCACTGCCCCAACGTTGCCTTGCCGCCCAGCGCCGGCACGTTGCTCGATGCCGTGTCCACCGCCAGCAGGCTGGAGGCCCGACGCGAGCGGTTGCGCTCGGCGAGCTTGCTGTTCGCGGTCTGCGTGGCCTTGGCTTCAGCGGCTGCGCGTTCGGCGCTTGGATCGACCAGCGGCGCGGTCTTCGGCTTGGCGGTCAGCAGCTTGGATGCGCCCAGGCCAGCGCCAGCGGCCAGCAGCGCAGTGACGCACATTAGCGGCGAGCGCCGTACTGCGGCGCCTCCACAGGGCACACCCAGCCGTCCAGCGTGAGGACGGCGCGCTTGATCTTCGTGGGGTCCACGTCAACGGCGCGCAGGCCGGCGGCCGGCGTGTTGCTGGTGAGCTTTTCGGACATCGCGGCGCTGTCAGCGGCTGCAATGGCTGCATCGCGCTGGGCCTTGTCGTCGGGGGTGGGTTCGCCGGGGGTCTGAACGACGCGCTCGGGTTTGGACATGGGCAGGACTCCTGTCGGGGGGATAGGCCCGCAGTGTCAGCCTGTGCGCTGTTCGGGTTCCCGGAAATTAGCGGTTGCTCACCCGCTGCTGCCGGATGCTCCCGGTGATGCGCGGCACCGGCGGATGCATCCTGTGCTGCCACAGCGCCAGCAGCCTATCCCCATCCGCGTGCTTCGGCTCCGCGTCCAGGTTCTTGAAGCCGTGCAGCGTGGACACCGGGATGCCGGTGGCCTCGGACACCGCTGCCAGCGTCATCCCGTGCATGCTCAGGTCCAGCAGGATGCGGCTCCAGTCGTAACGCTGGTCGGGGGCGAGGGTCGGAATCGTCGTCATGCGCTCCACTTCCTACGCCACTCGCGCATGTGCGCCGCGGCGGATCGGTTGATGAACTCCTGCAGCCGCCGCAGGGCTGCGGCTTGGAAGGCGTCGAGCTGCTCGGCCGTCATACCGTGTGCACCTCCACCACGACGCCCGGCACAGGCCCGTAGACCTTGCTGGCGTGCATCCTGACAATCTGGCTGTCGTCGCCCCATACGATGCCGTTGCAGCCGTCGCCGATCGCCTTTGCGATGTTGTCCAGGTCCGGCCGGCTGGCCTTGAACACCTCGCTCTCC
>CAZMXB010000396.1:0-4441 GCA_964569855.1 uncultured Rhodoferax sp. | reverse complement strand
GCGCCACACAGCGATCTGTATGCGTATCATTCTCGGTGGCGGGAAGGTCGACATATACACGCTGGCGAAGAACGCTGGGACTCGCGTGGATCAGATTGAACGTTTTTACGCCAAGCATCTGCCCATTAGTGCCGAGCTTGCCCGCAACCTTCATCACTTTGAGCGTGAGTTGACGAAGGAATTGGAGAAAGACGTAGAGGAGGAAAACCACGGCGAAGACAGCACCAATACTATCCCCGCGAAAGGCACCGCGAAAGCGGAAGTCTAACGCCTCAAAGCTGCCGTAACCGCTGCATCAAATTCGCCAGCACTCGCAGCAATGCGAAACGCTTCCAGCACAGACTTCACGTTGGCGATCTGCTTCACGAAGACAGCGTTTCCGTCTTTGCTTAGCGGCAGCGCCTTCGAGCCGTATTTGCACTGCACGTAGACACCGCCAACAAGCTCAAAGAACCACGAGCGCACAATCTTCTGCCGCTGCACACGCACCCTCTCGCCAGCGTCATTCTTCGTCCAACGCGGCGCCGTGACAGCATATTGCTCGCCACGCATTGCAGCTTCAGCGACTTCCATCTGCTCGTTGATACCAGCAATCAACTTGTTCCGACGGACTTCGATTGGGCTAAGTTTGGCCTGTCAAGTGACATGCCTAATCGTGAGTTTCGCAAGTGACGACATGATCGCACTCTCCTGTTCCTAGAGAGCAATTCTGAATCCTTTACATTGATATTCCTACAAAATCATCCGCTCTCAGCCGCACAGAGTAGGTTCAATATTCCGTTGCATATTCGCAAATCAGAAAGCGTAAACTTCACTTTGGCGGCTGTGTTGTATCAGGAAAACGACCTTCACCGACATTGTAGACCAGAGCCCTCGCTTCACGAATGTAGCGACTTACGGACGCCGTAACGCGGTTGCGATGATCCGCATCATCTCGAATCCCCGATGTTCGATCGGTCATCCCCGTCTCAATGCCGATTTCGTACAAGGACGCATCTGGATTTGCCTTTCGCGCCCGCAAAGCAACTAGCCGTTCATGAAGCGCGGTTAGCACGGGCTTAGTGAAGACGGGATACTCAGCCAGACTAAATGATTGTGAGGCCGTGTTGCGCTGCTGTCGCTGGCACCGCGCGTATGCAAACGCTTCCTGCAACATCTTGCGAAGCTCTGCCATTGTGCGGTCGATATCGCCAGTCACGGGAATGCTGAGCAGCACTCGATCCTCGCCAATAGGCTCTCTAGGCAGTGTGGGATAGCTGATAATCTTAGCCTCTGGCGGTTCGCAAAACAGCATTCGCTTGCCGCTTGTCCACCAAGCCATGAACGAGTCGCCGCGAACATCCCCGAAGTCCGCATACAGTTTGCCCATGGCGCCTTCACCGCCAGCTTCGCAACAGGCGATGTAAGCCTCATTCTCCCGAAGAAACGACCACCAGTAAAAATAAACGCTGCGCTCAAACTTCTCCGCCTTGGGGTACGGACGATTGGGAAGTTGATCGTCGGAGATCTCATCCAGATCAGTCAGTGGCGGCGCATAGCGGAAATACAGCGCCTTACCGTTGAACAGCATTTTCTCGAACATCGGCACCTCCAGAGCAGTCTTAACAACACCAATCTAGGGCGTTGGTGTTGCTGAAGCGAGGGAGAGCTTTGTGAGATAAAAGATCGGCAGGATGCGAAATAAACAACTGCTGAGTGATAGAAACGGTTTCTATCACTGATCTATACAAAAGGATGCAAAAAATGACTGACAACAATTCTAATGAAGTTATCAAATTTAACATCGAACACACCCTGGACGGTCTGCGTGAGAATTATGGTCTTTGGCGCAAGCATGTTGATCATGGTGAAAGCATTCTTTATTCACTGCTTGGGGCATGCCTTGAGTTTCATAATTTTCTAGTACGGGAGGCAGATTATCAGTCTGTCTTCAAGGGTCTCTGCTCGTTTTCGTGGCACAAGAACACGGGGCTGACTACGCTCATCGCAAAAATGGTTTTCGGCGCAAAGAACAAGCAGACTTACACTTACATCAAGGCTCTCGATGCGGCTCTTGCGAAGGGCGTCGGCACGGCAGGCGCTATGAGCATGGAGCAGTGGCTCAAGGAAAACGGTGGCGTCAGCGGTGTCATTCGGCTGGGAAACGGAAAGTCTAAGTCGGATATTGAGCGGACTTATCGTATTCGCATCGCACAGAACGCGGAACAGTTCGGTCTTAAGGACAAGCACGGCTCGTTCTTCTCCGCAGACTTGGCAAACATGATCGAACACGGCTCGACTGATGTAGTGCTGCTTACGAAGGTTGATCGCAGTACTGGCGAATTTACGGTCAAGTGGCTGACGGAAGAGATCGGTATCCGTGACAAGCTCTGGGAAATTCGCGGCGAGGCTCTCATGACGACGGACGCATATCGTCGGAACAAGGACGCTTACATCGAGGGCATTCGTCAAAAAAATGCTGATGCTGCGGCTAAGATTTGCGAGGCGTTCAGCAAGATCACTTCGATCAAGAAGATCGAGAAGGGGACGGCAAACATCAGCAAGGTGTGCGTGGAGGTCTAAGGTCTAAGGTCTTAGTTCCAGGCCACACGAGCAAAAAAGAGTCGCTGGAAAGCGGCTCCTTTTTTGTGCTTTTCCGCTCTGTTTTCCGTTAGAAATTCCAAAATAGAAAATTCACGCAGCCAGATCAAACTCCACGCTGTCAGCATCAACCAGCTCGCGGCACTTGCCGCTCATCGTCACCATCTGCTCTGCCAGATGCTTATAGCGCGGGATTGCGCCAAGCTGCTCTGCGGCATTGAGCAATCTACTCGCACATATTGCGATAGCGCCCATGCTCGGCTCTGACTTGGTGTGGCGCAGTTTTCGCATGTAGCCCTCGCAACAACCTAACCAGTCCGTGCTGAATTCGCTTTCCGACAACGCAATGCCTTTGCTCTTAAGAAAGCCAAAAATCTCCAAAATAATGTCTTTTTTCATAGTTTTCCTCACTCTGTGATAAATAGACTTGTGACGCAGAGTGATCAAAAATCACGATGTTTTATGAAAAGTGAGATGGGCTGGCGCGCCCAGTTGTATGCGCTGCAAATCCGTTCTGCTGTGTGACGGTACGCAATTCGTGGGACTCACTTCACGGCTTCATTGCACTACCCCTTGCGCGGACCGTGGGGGATGCCTGAAATGCGAATAGCGTTTGCAATGTCGGAATGGTTAAGCCCTTAGAATAACCCCAAACCCAATTAGGCTCAAAATGAGTGGGAAGGACACTGGAACCCACAACATCGTTGTCGCTGTAGCCGTGATATGAGCGAGATGACGATGTGCGTAATGACGGCGCGTAATAGGAGATCGCAAAACCTGCCTCTCTCGTGATCACATCACGAGTTGCGTTCATATCACTTGGTGATGTCGGCGAATGCCAGAATCATTGTTTCTGCCCCGAAAGGGGCAGTGGCATGGCTCCATCGGTGAAAGGCCCCCGAACAAACATCTCCAGAGACATTCTGAATCATTTCTACCGTGAGAATCTCGCTGCTGCGTCAGCAGCAAGCGAATGCGGAACAGCGAAGCTGGACCACATAATAATGTAGATCAATCTCATGGTATGACCGAAACTCATCCTGTTAATGGATAATCCAAACATTTCGAATCGAAACTGGTGATTGGAGGGTTAAGTGAATGTGTAACTGTGAATTTGAAACAAATGAGGGGTTTTGGTAAGGGATAACAAGGGCTTGGTTAATTTGCCCATATATGAAATTCAGGCTAGAAAGATTTTTAATCACTTTTGATGAGTAGGTAATATGTGGCTGCCAAAAACCCTATGTCTAGTTATGGTATACTTGGGGTGCCAAGCGACACCTGCTCGCGCCGACTACCTCAGGACTGGGCCAGCATCAGCCGATGTGCCCAGCTATCTAGGCATTGTTCACTCTACCTACGAAGTTGTCTTTGTTGAAGATGGGCGAGGGCAGAAATATGAACTCAGCAAAGTTTGGCCCCAAGTAAACGATTACAGAATTGGACCGAAGAAAAATTCTTGTTTCGTCAAGGTAAGTTATGGCGACAACCCAGTAGGCTGGGCGTTAAATTTTGTAAAAAATCCAAATTTTTATGGCCGCAAGTGGGGTACAAAGGGTAAGGTGGTGAAGATATCACCAGACTCTATCCGTTTTACTTGCGTCAAGAGGTGATCAAAGTCGCAGCATAAACCGTGTTCGGGCTGACTTTCACCTCTCTGCAAATAGCTCGGATTGAAGCCCCATTGCGCTTCATCCACTGTATCTTAGCGAACTGCGCTTCCGTCGTGGGCTTGCGGCCGAAACGCACACCGCGCTCTTTCGCTTTCCTTATTCCGACAATCTGACGCTCTTTGCGGATCGTGTTTTCAAACTCGCTGAAGATCCCCAAAAACTGGAAAAACATGGACCCCATCGCAGTG
>CAZMXB010000395.1:2375-4443 GCA_964569855.1 uncultured Rhodoferax sp. | reverse complement strand
GCCGGAACAGGTGGACATGGCAAAAGCGCAGAACTTTGCTTCGACCTCGGAAGACCGCGCCAAGCGCTTTGACGTTCTGGGCAATGGCAAGAGCGCCAAGCTGGGCTGGCAGATGCAGGATTACAACCCGCAGGGCGCTGTGGGCAACGCCGCAGTGGCCAGTGCTGACAAGGGGTCACGGGTGCTGGACGCTGCCGGGCGCGCACTGGCCCGGCTCCTGGCCGAGGTGCACCAATTGCCGTTGAGCACCTTGACGGATCACTTGGCCTGATCGTCCGTTTGCAGCACCAATCGCATGCCCACCAGCGTATAGCGGGTCTGGGGCGAATTCCAGTTGCGGTAGCTTGAACGAACATACAAGGCCCAGGTGTGCCAGGAGCCGCCCCGGCGCACGTACACCGAACCTTCGCTTGGGCCCTGCGGGTCATTCACCGGAGATCGGGCGTAGTAGGTTTCGTCGTGCAGGTCGCTGGTCCACTCCCATGCGTTGCCAAGCATGTCGTACAAACCAAATGCATTGGGTGCAAAACGGGCCACCGGCGCGGTAAAAGCGAAACCATCGGCGCGTTTGAGCGCATGGGCTGCAAAAGCTGGCCACAGGGGGCGTGCGCTGGCGTCAAAGGTGTTGGCAGCCGTTATCAGCGCTTGCGGGTCGTCGCCATGCGGGTAGCGGGTGCGGGTACCCGCGCGGGCAGCGTATTCCCACTCGGCCTCGGTGGGTAGGCGGTAAACACGCTTTTCGGTCCGGCTCAGCCATTGGGCCAGGGCTTGGGCGTCATTCCAGGTGACATTGACTACCGGGTGTTCATCCGTCTGGGCAAAACCCGGGTTGGACCAGCTGTAGCGCACGTCGCGGCCCTCGAACTGCTCGCCGCGCTCGACCGCGCTGGGCACGTATTTCGGGTTGTAGCCATAACCCCCGGTGCCGTCAGCCACCGACTCGGGCACATAACCCGATTGAGCCAGAAACGCCTTGAACTGTCCGACGGTGACTTCCGTCTGCCCCAGGTAAAAGGCGCGGGTGATGCGCACCCGGTGCACCGGCGCCTCATCGCGCAGTTCTTCCAGGCGCTCGCGTTCCATGAGCGGGAAGTCTTTCATCAGGCGTTCCACCGGTTCGTCGCTGCCCATCAGGAACTCCCCCGCCGGGATGCGCACCATGGGCATGCCAATGGAGTTGACGAGAAGTGTTTGTTGGGGTGGGGTGCCGGAAGCCGGCGTGGCCGCAGTGGCTTGTGCCCAGCTGTTATGGCAGGAAATTGTCAAGGACAGACACACCGCCACCCGGTAGGCCCGGCCGGTCAAACACCGCAGGATGTGCTGCGAACGTGGCATGCCGGCGCCAATCAAGAGTAGGTAATCCATGGCGCATATTCTGCACCGTCCAGATGGGCCAATGAATTGAAAGTCAGCAACAGGTGACGTTTTGGGGTGAACCTGAACTCGGTCACCGCACTGTTGCGAATCTGCATATTGAGTTCAATGGTTTTTTCGGGCGCCGTGCCCAGTATGTGCCCGATGGCGGTGGAGATGGGCCCCCCGCTGCTGACGATCAGCACATTGCCCGTGTGTTGTTTGCGCACGTGGTCCAGGGCGCTGGTCACGCCCAGGACAAAGTCGTCGTAGCTGGGCATACCCTTGGGACTGACCACCCCGTTCATCCATTGTGTAAGACCATCGCGCAACAGGCGGAAATGGTATTTGTACATCTCCGGGGAGTCAGTTGGCCCCAACGGGTCCGGGTGGATAGCGGCAATCACGGCTTCGCTGTCGTATTCATTCAGACCCGGCCACACCAGCGGTTGCAGACGCAGCCCGGCACCTTGGGCAATGCCAGCCCAGGTTTGGGCATGGCGCTTGAGACTGCCCGTCATGACGGACTCAAAGCGCAGTTCCCGGGCAGCAAAGTACTCGCCAAGGCGCACACTTTGGCGGTGCCCAAGTTCGCTCAAGTTGTCATAGTCGGCAGCGCCAAAAGAGGCTTGCCCGTGTCGTACCAAATAGAGATTTCCCATGCATTGAATCTAAGTCAAGCATGCGCGGTGCCATGTCGTCGCGGCGACACATA
>CAZMXB010000395.1:0-2275 GCA_964569855.1 uncultured Rhodoferax sp. | reverse complement strand
CGCCGTGCCAGTGTGCTGTTTGCCACCCATGCCGCGTTCAGTGCCGCCTTGGGATTTGTGGTGCTGGGTGAGCGCATGGGCCTGCAGGCCGCACTGGGTGGTGCGCTGACGATTGCGGGCGTGATGAGCGCCATCGTGTTGGGCCGCCACAAGGAGGATCAACACGCCTGGGAAACCGATCACGGCTCGCTCCGGCTGGGGGTGACACTGGGTCTGGTAGCCGCGCTCAGTCAGGCGGCCAGTACCCTGATTGCCAAGCCTGTCATGTCTGCTCAAGCTGGCGGTTTTATGGTGGACCCTGTTGCGGCCTCGGCCGTGCGCGTGTCGGTGGCCTGCGCGGCCCATTACCTGATCCTGTGGCTGGGTGTGGGCGCAGCCCGTGCCCACCAGCCACCCACGAAACGCGTGTTGCTGCAAACCGCGCTCAATGGCTTTGTCGGCATGGGGCTGGGCATGACCTTCATCCTGATGGCTTTGCGCAAGGGCGACGTCGGCATGGTCGCCATCCTGTCGTCGGTGTCACCGGTACTGGTGCTGCCCTTGCTGTGGTGGAAAATGGGCCGCGCACCGGCCTGGGGGGCCTGGCTGGGCGCGAGCCTCACCGTGGCCGGCACGGCGCTGATTCTGCTGCGCTAACCCTCTACACGTCAACGCATTTCGAACGCCTCCTGGTGGAAGCGGGGCCGTGCGCCCAGGGCGCGCAGGCCCTCGCGCAAGGAGTTCGCCAGCCCGCTGGGGCCGCAGAACCAGATCTCGGCTTTCCCGGCGCCTTGCAGTGCAGTCGCCTTCAGCGAGTTGCCTTGGCGGGCCCCATGGATATGCAGTTGCACAACCGGTAGCGTGGCGCACAGGGCCTGTAGTCGAGGCACAAAGGCATCGCCGTCCTGGTCGCGGGTGCAGTAGTGCAGCTCAGCCGCGGGTGCCTGGTCAGGCTGGGCCTGCAGCGACTCCAGCCAGGCCAAAAAGGGTGTCACGCCAATGCCGCCGGCAATCCATATCTGGCGTGCCTTGGCGTTGCGACGTTCCA
Organism: uncultured Rhodoferax sp.; assembly: GCA_964569855.1. Lineage (GTDB taxonomy): Bacteria > Pseudomonadota > Gammaproteobacteria > Burkholderiales > Burkholderiaceae_C > Allorhodoferax. Next base: position 1,248 of record CAZMXB010000395.1, on the reverse strand, counting down.
GGTCGAAGCGGCCGTAGGGGCCCTCCACGCGTACCGTCTGCCCGGGGTGCAGGCGTTGCGCCAGCGCACCGGTGTAGTCGCCCAGCGCCTTGATCTGGAAGCTGACCGTTTTGTCACCGTGGTCGGCACTGGCGATAGTGAAGGGGTGGGCGCCCTCGCGGTCCTCAAAGGTCACGAACGCAAACTGGCCCGCCTGGTGGCCGCGCCAGCCGCGCTCCAGCTGGCAGCGCACGGTGGTGACATCACGGGACGGTTGCTCAATGGCCACGATACGCCCCGTGGCCTCGCGGCTGCGGCCAATGCTGCCCAGCAGCGAGCGGACGGCGCCATACACGCCGACCACCAGCAGCACCGCCAGCAAGGCACCGGCCGGTTCCTGCCAGTAGCCCGTGGGTGCCAGCAGGACAGCATGGAAGGCCAGCATCAGGTAGAGCACGGGCATGGCCTTGTGCAGCACGCGCCAGATGCGGTACGGAAACTTCTTCCACAGCGTGATCACCAGCATGGCCAGCACGGCATAGATGGCCCATTCGCCCATGTCCTTGGCGAGGTCACGCAGCACTTCCAGAAACCCGGTGTATTGTTCCTTGGGCACGCGACCCGCGCGGCCAATCAGGGACTTCAGGATGTCGCTGGACATCTCGATCAGCCAGTGCAGCGCGGCAAACACGACGGCGAGGATGCCGGCCCATTTATGCGTGCGGTACACCCGGTCCATGCCGCCCAGGGGCGACTCCAGCCAGGCCGGGCGTGTGGCAAGCAGCATCACCAGCGACATCAGGGCAATCGACAGAAAGCCGCTCAGTGTCAGGAACTGCTGGCGGGCCAGCCACCACGGGTGGGCACCGGCGGGCGGCACCGCCTGCACCAGGTCCCAGCCCCAAGCCAGGCCGACGATGCCCACCATCAGCGCGATCAGTATCTTCATGGTGTGGCGGCCTTGGGCGGCATGTCGTCACGGCAGCGGCGTTCGTTGCACTCGGCTGACGGACGCTGGCGGCGATCCGTGCCGTCGGGTGTCCGCCTGCCGGCACTGCGGTCCAGGATGGCACCGGTTTGCGGATGCACGTCCAGCCGCACGCGTGCACCCTGGCGATCGGTGGCGCGGACTTCATAGGCGCCGTGTTCGCGCTCGATTTTTTCGATGTTGCGGTAGCCGGCCGATTCCAGCTTGGCGTAAATCTGGGGGATCGTCAGCCATTGCTGCTCGGTCGTTGCTGAAGCCTTGCGGACACTCGCTCTGGCGGG
>CAZMXB010000394.1:0-4463 GCA_964569855.1 uncultured Rhodoferax sp. | reverse complement strand
GGGCAGGGATCGTCTTTGCGGCTGTTGTCATCCAGGCGTCCCCGATCCAGGGGCGACACACAGCCTGACTTCAGGTGAACCGTCATAAACCGGATGAACTTGCCGTTGATGCGCAACCCCACTTGGTAACCGGGCCTCACCTGTTGGGCTTCTGGAAGGGCCGGCAATGCCAAAGCATCAATCGTGGCGCAGGCCTCTGCGGGTTCACCAAACTCCTTCTTCCAGGCAAAAGCCAACCGCTGGACCTTGAACTTCCCGTTATGAGAGCAAACACGGTAATCACTGGCATGCTCGCCCAGGGCTTCGATCACGGCCTGGGTTCCGGAGACTTCCTGGAAGGCGATGACATCGGGCTGAATGGACTTGGAAATGATTTCGCTGATCTGGCGGGAGCGGGTCGCAATGGCTTTGGGGGTGACTGCCAGACCCTGGAACTTGGAATCCTGGTAGACACCGCAGGGCGGCATCACAGACAGGTTAACGCCTTGGAGTTTGGCCCGCGACTCCTTGATCAACCAGCCGACCGTGCCTGCGGACTCGGTGGGCTTCCAGACGCCATCGGTGCTGTCTTTCTCATAAGACTTGCTGCATTGGGCAATCCAGTTGGGGACTTCCGTCTGGGAAACGTGCCAGCCCAGGTTCCAACTGGCCACACGCAAGTCGGCTGCCTGTGCGCTGGGAACCAAAAATGCCAGGCACGCGCCCAGCAGCAGAAACAGTTGGTGTCGCTGAAAAGAACGAGTTGGAGATGCGAAAGCGTGAATGTTCATGCAGCGATCGTACCGCCCGGATCTGGTCGTCGATTGCCGCCCGTTCGTGCGTCAACGCTACGCGTGGGGCGATGAATCTCATTGTTTTGGTAAAATTTGTCTGTCTTACGGTGGCGTTGGCACCGGCAAATCGGGATGGTGTTCACCCAATGAGCATCACTGAGTGCCATTTTTTTTATCCTCGCCACCGGCACCGCTATCAATATTTGGACTGCTTTTCATGCCACTTCCCACACAAACTCTCGATGCCCTGCAGGCCGCCGGTGCTGCAATTTATCAAGCCGACCTGGAACTCAAGGCCGCAGCGCAAGACTACGGTAGCCAGGTAAAAGCCGCAATGACATCAAACCCGTTCGAATTGGGAAATGACGTCCTGTTCGAAGAGTGGAAGACCGTAGCTCGTTTGTCGCAAGCCGTGGCGCAGATTGAAACGGAGTTCAGGAAGATCTATGAAGCGGCGTCCGGATTGACCGCCAGCGATAAGCCCAATCTCGTGATCCCCACGCTGTTCGCTCCTTTGCCCGTTGTCAGCGCGGCGCCGGAACTTGCCAAAGAAAGCCAGGCCACCGATGCGGTGATCAAAAGACAAAAGCCAGCAAAGGCGAAGCAGCCCGCCAAGGGCACAGCGCCAAAACCACTGACCGGAAACACCGCCAAGCTGTTTGCCTATCTGGTGGAGGTCTTGAGCCCAAATGAGTTCGGCAAGATCGACCGGCAAGCGGTCATCGTGAAAGCCGGGATCGCTCGAGGATCCGTCGGAGCAGCGATTGCAAAGCTGCTGGAGACAGGACACCTCATCGCCAACGCATCGGGCGCACATAAGTTATCGCATCCTGCCTCACCAAAGAAGTGAGCTGGCTGTTGCAACCACGCAATGCAATCGACTAACCCGAGGAAGTGTTAAGAGCACCCCGGTTAAAGATTTGCATCGACCGGGCTGTCGAGGCTGTACCGGGCCGGCTATCGTCGTGACCGGGTTAGGGCGTTAACCGTGCTCAATCCATATGCTCGTGCCTTCGAGACTAAAAGAGGCCTCGCTGGGATGAGACCAGCGCATTGAAGCTTTCTCCTAGGGGCTGCAGGATGGCATCAGCAATCGGTTTGAGCTGCTTGCTCAGATAGTGTTCGTAATCGACCTGGCTGCGCCGGGTCTCCAGCGGCTCTGGCCCATTTTTGGTCATGACGTACTGAATCCAGCCACCATTCTGGTACTGCGTGGGCCGCCCCACGCGAAGGTTGTATTCGTCGGCGATCCGGGCAGCGCGCACCTGTGGCGGAACGTTCACCAGGTAGGCGTCCAGGCGGTGGCGAAGCCGTTTACGGTAGATGAGCAGGTCATCCTTGGCGCCTGTCAATGTGGCGTGTGCATAGTCGGTCACAAACTCCCGGTAGGGCTGATCATGGAAGATGCGCGAGAGCAAGCCTTCCTGAAACTGCCGCGCCAAAGGAGTCCAGTCGCTACGGGCCATTTCAAGCCCGCGGTACACCATCTCTTCTTTGCCCGCCGCGTCGATGCTCAGGCCGGCGTATCGCTTCTTGCTGCCGACATCAGAGCCACGGATGGTGGGCATAAAGAACTTTTTATAGTGCGTGTCAAACTCGATTTCCAGGAAATTCTCCAATCCCTGCTCCTCGTGCAGGGTGCGTGTCCACCAGGCGTTGATGTCGCGCACCAGTTCGGATGCAACGGCATGCGCCTGTGCGTTGGTGTGCTTGCGCCCCAGCCAGATGAAGATGGAGTCCGTGTCACCGTAAATGGCCTCATAGCCTCGGTTCTCCACCAAGACCTTCGTGCGCTTCACGATCTCGTGACCGCGCAAAGTCACCGCTGAGACCAGCTCCGGGTCGAAGAAGCGGCATTCGGTGGCACCGAGCACCCCGGCGAAGGAGTTCATCACCAACTTCAGCGCCTGCGACAGGGGTTCGTTTTTGACCCGCTTGGCCTCATCCCGGCTGCGCCAAAGTGTGGTGACAATTTCCGGCAGGCAATGCTTGTCGCGCGAGAAGAGGGTGCCCATCGGTCCTTTGATCGGCCGGTCGGCACTACTGGCTTGTAGGCCCTCGGCATAGCCCACCGGGTCGACGCAGTAGGTTCGGATGATGGAGGGATACAGACTTTTGTAGTCCAGCACCACGACGGAGTCATAGAACCCCGGCTTCGAGTCCATCACGTCGCCGCCTGGGAAGGCCTTGCGCTGAATGTCGCCCACGCTGGGTGCCACATAACCCAGGCGGTGCATGCGCGGCAGGTAGTGGTGGCTGAATGCGGCGATGGAGCCACCGAAGTGGTCGGCGGGCAGGCCCGTCGTGTGGGCTCTTTCCATCACGAACTGCAGCAATTGCGCCTTCTCAAAAATGCGCAACACAAGCTCGCAGTCCCGGATGTTGTAGATGGCCAGCGCCGGCTTGTCTTCCCGGTAGCGCCGGTTGATTTCTGCCATCTTGTCGTAATCGTCCCCAATAGCCTTGCCCTCGCCCAGCAGCGCCTGCGAAACGGCCTCCAGGCTAAACGATGGAAAGCTCCATGCCGCAGCCTTCAGTGCATCGATGCCGTCGATGACGATGCGGCCAGGGGTGGGTGCAAAGAGATAATTTGGCTTGCGCGGATGGGTTCGCCATTCGATCGGTTTGCGTTCCCGGCCCAGCAGGAGTGAAACCCCACACTGGTCAGCCGTCCTTTGGAGCACCCGCAAATCGAACTGGATGACGTTCCATCCGATGATGACGTCCGGGTCGCTGCGCTCGAACCAGTCGTTTAGGTTCTCGATCATGGCCTTGCGGGTCGGGACGTAGATGAGCGCAAAGTCCAAGATTTCAGCAACTTCGGCGAGTTGGGAGGGAGCCTCGTCGAGCATGAAAACGACGCGCTCAGGCATGCCGTCCAGCGCAATGGAATAGAGCTCTCCTTTCTCGCTGGTCTCGATGTCCAAAGACACGAGTTGCAGCTTTGGGCGAAAGTCGGGCTCCGGCTTGAGCTTGCAGTCCACGATGGTGGTGGATTGCTCGACTCGACCACCCTCCACCGATACGCCGGCGGTGATGAACCGTTCCATCAAGTAGCGGTCGTGTGGACGGACGTCGGCTTCCAGCAGCGGAATGTTCTGCGGCTGGAGCTTGCGTGCCAGTTGCCCAAGTTGGCGGAAGTGCCTGGCATAGACCTCGAAAACAGGGCTTTGCTGAAAGGTCTTGAGTTGGAGGTCACGAAGTTGCACCCCGGGCATTGCGGCGAGCTGTGCTTCCACGGACTGCCGGAATCGGGTTTCAACGAAGGCTACGGAGGTCTCCGTTGTCAGAAGCACTTTCAACGGTCCTGCATCGGTCGCCAGCCAGTACTCGATCTCGGTGCCCGTCGGCGTATCCCACCAGCGGCGGCTCAGGATGACCCCCTTTTGTTTTTTGAACACCACGGGGAGATTTGATCGGAGGTGAACCCGCAAAGCGGGTGGGTTTGGAGAACAGACCATTTTCGCTGACGTAGGGCAGCCCAACTTGCAGCGGCGAGCAACCCTGACGGGGAATTTTGGGGCTAAAGCGCCAGTCAAAGTTAACCAGGCTTAAGCGTTCATCGAGTCCGGATTGTTTGAATCCGCGCGCTGTTACGCGTGAACGGCGTCGATCTGACACGGCCTCGGTCTTTGACCGCTTGCACAGCCTCACCGGCTCGCAACCTAGAATTGGCCATATGCTAGCCAG
>CAZMXB010000393.1:328-4467 GCA_964569855.1 uncultured Rhodoferax sp. | reverse complement strand
TGATGGAAAAACTGACGCAGGACATGGCTGACGCCGCCTGGGCCATCATCGAAGAGGTCGAAGGCATGGGCGGCATGGTCAAGGCCGTGGACAGCGGCTGGGCCAAACTGAAGATTGAAGCTGCCGCCGCCGACAAGCAGGCGCGCATCGACAGCGGGCAGGACGTCATCGTGGGCGTCAACAAGTACAAGCTGAAGTCCGAGGACATGATCGAGGCGCGTGATATCGACAACGTGGCGGTACGCGAATCGCAGATCGCCCGGCTCAACGGTATCAAGCAAAAACGCGATGCAGCCCTCGTGAATTCTGCACTGGCTGCTATCACTTCTGCAGCAGAGAGCAATTCAGGCAACCTGCTCGACCTGTCCATCAAGGCCATCCGCCTGCGCGCCACGGTCGGTGAGGTGTCCGATGCCATGGAAAAGGCCTTTGGTCGCCACCGGGCCGATACCAACAAGGTCTCGGGTGTGTATGCCGCCGCTTACGACTCCGCCACGGGGGACACGATGGAATACTGGAATACGCTCAAGGCCGACATTGCCGCCTTTGCTGAAGCCCAAGGCCGCCGCCCGCGTGTGATGATTGGCAAGCTGGGACAGGACGGGCACGACCGAGGCGCCAAAGTGGTGGCTACCGCGTTTGCCGACCTGGGTTTTGACGTTGACATGGGGCCGCTGTTCCAGACGCCCGAGGAATGCGCGCGCCAGGCGATCGAGAACGATGTGCACGCCGTGGGCCTGTCGACCCTGGCGGCCGGCCACAAGACCCTGGTGCCCGCCATCATTGCCGAGTTGAAGAAGCAGGGCGCGGACGACATCGTGGTGTTTGTGGGTGGTGTGATCCCGCGCCAGGATTACGACATGCTCTATGCGGCAGGCGTCAAGGGTATCTTTGGCCCCGGCACTCCGATCCCCGTGTCGGCTCGCGAGGTGCTGGTGCAGATCCAGAAGGCGCTGGGGTGAAACCTGTGGCACCCCATGGTGGTTGGACCCTGGTGCCAGCCAGGGCTGACGACTTTGAGGCCCTGTTGGCTTTGCGGCTGCGCTCCATGTTTGAGAGCCTGACCCGCCTGGGCCGCTACGACGAGGCGCGGGCGCGCGAGCGTCTGGCCGAGGGTTTTGTGCCCGGGAACACCCACCACATTGAGGTGCAGGGCCAGCGCGTCGGCTTTTTGGTGCTCAAACATCTGTCCCACGCCTTCCGTCTGGACCATCTGTACATCGACCCGCCGTGGCAAAACCATGGCCTGGGTGCCAACGCCATGCGCTGGGTGTGCAAACAGGCCGATGCAGAACAACTGCCGGTGGAGCTGTGTGCGCTCAAGGACAGTGACGCCAACCGCTTCTATCTGCGCTGGGGGTTTGCCAAGGTGGGAGAGGGCGAGTGGGACAACGACTACCTGCGCATGCCGGCCACGCCCAGCGTGCGGGCGGTGCGCCGATTCTGGTCGGCCCTGCAGGCCCGCAACTGGCCCAAAGCGCGATCCTGCCTCTACGACGATGTGAAGACCGTGTGGTGGACCAGTGGCGAGCGAATCACCGGCGCCGATGCCCTGATCGACGTCAACGCCCGTTACCCCGAGGGCTGGACCATCCGTCTGCTGGAGGTGGAGCACTTGCAGGACGGCCGCGTGATGTCGTTGGCGCGCGTGGACCATGCGCCCCGCCACTTCTTTGCAACCTCGTTCTTTCAGGTTGATGACGGCCGGATCGTCGGAATCGAGGAATACTGGGCCACGGTAGAGACCCCTCCAGAGTGGCGCAACGCACAGGCATTTCCCGGCATCACCCGCTTCGAGCCCACTGAAGACCCCCGGGCGCAGATTCCATGAGCTCTTGTGTTTTTGGATTTGGTATGTATTATTGGTATATATCAAATTACCGGAGGCAATCATGCCCGCCACAACCCGAACCACGACGGACCCTGCTGTGCCAGCACCAAGCGTAGCCAAGGTATTCACCACGGGGCGCAGCCAAGCCGTGCGCCTACCCAAGGCGTTTCGCTTCAGCACCGCTGAAGTGACCATTGAGCGACAGGGTGATGCTGTTGTTCTGCGACCGAAACCTGACACTGAAACCTGGGCCCAACAACTGTTGGCCGCAGTCGCTGCGTTTGAGCCAGACTTCAAGCTGGAGCGTAGCGACGAATGGCCTCAAACTGATCGGGAGCCGTTGCTGCCATGACGTATCTCCTGGATACCAATACTTGCATCTATGTGATCAATGAGCGGCCTGCACACGTGTTGCAGCGCTTGATTCAGGTCGGTCGCGAGTCGCTGGTGATTTCCACGGTCACCGTGGCGGAGTTGGCCTTTGGCGTCGAAAAAAGTACCCACCCCGGTTCCCGCGCCAAGCTGGAGAATTTTTTGTCGAGATTTCCCATTCTGGACTGGAATCAGGACGCCGCCTGGGTCTACGGGCGGGTGCGCAAATCGCTGGAGGCCAAAGGCCAACGCATCGGCGAACGTGATTTGCTGCTGGCCTGCCAGGCCTTGTCAATCGGCGCCACCATGGTCACCAACAACACGCGCGAATTCGAGCGTGTTGAGGGTTTGAGGCTGGAGAACTGGGTTGCTTGACACCATTCTCCACGGCGCACCCATGGCGCGCCGGCGCGCCATCGCCAAGGCCATCACGCTGCTGGAATCCACCCGCGCCGACCACCGTGCGCAGGCCGACGAATTGTTGACGGCATTGCTGCCCTACACCGGCAAGTCTTTGCGACTGGGCATCAGCGGCGTGCCGGGCGTGGGCAAATCCACCTTCATCGAGGCGCTGGGTCTGTATCTGATTGGTCAGGATCACCGCGTGGCGGTGCTGACCATCGACCCGTCGAGCTCCGTGTCGGGCGGCTCCATCCTGGGCGACAAGACGCGCATGGAACATTTGTCCATGCGCGAAGAAGCCTACATCCGCCCCAGCCCCAGCAGCGGCACCTTGGGCGGTGTGGCCGAAAAAACGCGGGAAGCCATGCTGGTTTGTGAAGCGGCGGGCTACGACATCGTGATCGTCGAAACCGTTGGCGTGGGCCAAAGCGAGACGGCAGTGCACGGCATGACCGATATGTTTGTGCTGCTGCAACTACCCAATGCCGGTGACGATTTGCAGGCCATCAAGAAGGGCGTGATGGAGCTGGCCGACCTGGTGGTCATCAACAAGGCCGACATCGACCCCGATGCCGCTACGCGCGCCCGTGCGCAGATCACTTCCAGCCTGCGACTATTGGGCATGCATGGAAGTCATGGCCACGATGCACACAATGCCACCGTCTGGCACCCCAAGGTGATTCAGATCAGCGCCCTGAACGGCACAGGCGTCGATCGTTTTTGGTCTGCGGTGACCGAGTTTCAGGCGCTGGGCCAGGCCAACGGCAAACTGGCCGATCGGCGCAGGCACCAGGCCCTGGCCTGGATGTGGGAGCGCATTGACGCCGCTCTGAAGCAATCGTTCCGCCAGAACCCGGCCGTGCGCGGCCTGCTACCCGAGATGACGCGTGCCGTGGAAGCCGGCCAGCTGGCAGCCTCCACCGCAGCACGAAATCTGCTTCTAGCCCTCGAAAAAACTGCGTAAGTAGCTATCAAAAATATAGCATTCGACTACCACTCCACCATTGACCTGAAAGAAGAAAACCATGCACGACATCATCGAACTACTGGACAAGAAACGCAGCCTCGCCCGCCTCGGTGGAGGGCAAAAGCGCATCGATGCGCAGCACAGCAAGGGCAAACTCACTGCCCGCGAGCGTATCGAAATGTTGCTGGACGAAGGGACGTTTGAAGAGTGGGACATGTTTGTGTAACACCGCTTCGTGGACTTCGGCATGTAAGACAACAATATCCCCGGCGACTGCGTGGTCACCGGCTACGGCATGATCAGAGAAGTTCTGCAAGATAATGGCCCAGGTCATGAAGGTTGGCGCGCCGGTACTCGGCTTGCACGACTCCGGCGGTGCCCGTATTCAGGAAGGCGTGGCCTCGTTGGGAGGTTATGCCGACGTGTTCCAGCGCAACGTGATGGCCAGCGGCGTGATTCCGCAAATCAGCCTGCTCAGGGGCCCGTCGGCCGGCGGTGCCGTGTATTCCCCGGCCATGACCGACTTCATCTTCATGGTCCAGGACAGCTCCTACATGGTCGTGACCG
>CAZMXB010000393.1:0-263 GCA_964569855.1 uncultured Rhodoferax sp. | reverse complement strand
ACACGCAGCGGCGTGGCCGACCTGGCGTTTGAAAACGACGTGGAAGCGCTGCTGCTGCTGCGCCGGCTGTACAACTATTTGCCGCTCAACAACCGCGAAAAGGCGCCCGTGCGCAAAAGCGGTGACCCGGCGGACCGCATGGACATGAGTCTGGACACCCTGGTCCCCGACAACCCCAACAAGGCCTACGACATGAAGGAGCTGATCACCAAAACCATGGATGACGGCGATTTCTTTGAGCTGCAGCCCGAGTACGCCAAAAA
>CAZMXB010000392.1:0-4477 GCA_964569855.1 uncultured Rhodoferax sp. | reverse complement strand
TCCCAATCCCAATCCCAATCCCAATCCCAATCCCAATCCCAATCCCAATCCCAATAATACTATTGGTGATTTTGATGTTTTTTGGAATCAATACCCAAATAAGACAGCTAAACAGGCGGCTGTCAAAGCTTGGTCAAAGTTAAAGCCAAACGAGTCGTTATTTAATCTCATTATTGACGCTTTGGAAAAACAAAAGCCTCATTTTAAAGTTGGGTTTATTCCACATCCTGCAACATGGCTAAACGGCAGACGTTGGGAAGATGCAACACCTACGCAGGTAGAAGGCCAACAAGCTAAACCCACTAATCAACCTAAACAACCAGAGTTTACACCACCAGTTTACAAAAATTGGAGTGATGAACCTTTGCCGCCCGCAGATAAGAAATGGGGTATGACACCTGAACAATTAGAACGATTAAAAAAAATATAGGGTGATAAAATGGAACATCAAACTTTCACGATTGAACAAAGCATACTTTCGGCCATACTTGCTGAAAATTCAGCTTTAGAAATTATCGACGGAAAACTAACAAGCGATGACTTTAGCGACCCAAGAAACGGATTTATTTTTAAAGAACTTGTGGCAACCATAAGCCGTGGTGAGTACATCGATGCACTTGTTTTAAACAATATGCTTGTTGCTAAATACAACGAAAAAGGCAGCGAGATAACAAAACACGTTAGCGCGATTAATTCTGAAATTGGTTGCAGCACTCACAACATTGTCCATTACGCCAAACAAGTGCGCGAAATGTCAGTCGTTCGCAGATTGTTAAAAGCATCAAATGACATCAAGGCATTTGTTGATAATCGCGGTGATTGCAGTGTTGATGACTTGCTTGCTAAAGCCGATAACGTTTTGCAGTCAGTTATTTCTGGACATTCAAACACTGACATCAAGCTAATTACCGCCACCGAAGCAATAACGGATTTATTGTCAGATATGGAGATTGCAGGAACTAGAAAAGGTTTAACGGGTATCTGCACAAGCATCAAGAAGCTGAACCTAAAAACGAACGGATTGCAAAAGGGAAACATGATAATTGTTGCTGGCCCTGCAAGTATGGGCAAGACGACATTTGCAATGAACCTAGTTCGTCGAGCTGCTGAGACTCAAAAATATCCGACTGTTGTTTTTAGCATGGAAATGCCGTACATCGACATTATTCGCCGTTATGCTTCATCACAATCACGGGTAAATTATAACGAGTATCGTGTCGGCACGTTTGAGACCGAGCAAAGTTACAATCGAATGTCAGATGGCTTGGTTGCGATAAAAAAACATAAACTCATTTTGTGCGACAACTCTAGCTTAAACATATCTATCATTCGTTCAACTTTAAAGCGTGTTAAGCGCGAATATGGCGGTTTAAGCTGCGCTATGCTTGATTATGTGCAAATGGTCGATGGGATAGAGAAACAGGGTGGGAATCGCAATACAGAGCTTACAATCATTAGTCGAGAGCTAAAGAAAATGGCTCGTGAGTTTGAAATGCCATTTATCGTGCTTAGTCAGCTATCAAAAGACGTGGAAAAGGCGCAAAGAAAGCCGACTAACGGTGATTTGAGGGAATCAGGCGCACTGGCTCAAGATGCTGATGTGATTATGATGGTTCACCGCGAAGAAAAATACAAACCTGATGCCGAGAACATTGGCAAGGCTTCAATCATCATCACTAAATCACGGAATGGCGAATGTGGCGAAGTGATTTGTGGCTTTGATGGCTCGACGTTTACTTTTTACGATTTAGAGGGTGACACAAAATGAAAGTAACTATGAAAATCGGGAAAAACTACGTTGATTTTTTTAATGGCAATCACTCGTTTTATGAGCTAAGTTTGATCAGCGTAAGAGCCGACAATTTAGAAATGCAGATAGAACACATGGAGCAAAAGCGATGGTTTACGCCACAAATATCAGTTGATTTTCGCCAAGCATTAACTCGATGGGTTAATTTTGGCAATGCTTTGAAAGAGGTGGCAGCATGAAAACCGAAAACAAAAACAGCTTAAAGGTCGTGCAAGCCATCCAAGCAATGGACGAAATCGACATTTTCAGACTGATTGCGAAGAAGCGCACGATTGCTGAGTTATGCAAATTGTTCAACGTCAGTAAAACGCCGATGTATGAGATTTGCAGGAAGTATGAAATTGAGTATGTGGCTGGCGAATGTGAAGAAGCGACGATTGCAAGACGTAGCAAGCCAGTTGAGCGACGGGAAGCAATGGTTTTATTCACCTGCGATTCGTGCAAGGTCAAAAAGCCTGTTGAGCTTGAATCTTCAAAAATGGGTACTTGCCAAAAATGCGAACTGAATGCTCGCAGGAGTCGAGCGTGAGTGGCCCAGCAATGGCGTTACTAAACCACGTCATGTCATGCACCTATTGCTACCCACGGTCAGAAAAATTCTGCTTGGAAGGCTCAAAACTACACAAAGAGAGCAATCCAAGTGTCGATACAAAATTAGTGAGAGTTAAGAAATGAGCGATAAAGGCCAGTTAAACAACAAAGATGTACAAACGGGTACGAATGAAGGCAAACCCCTGCTAAACGCTGAAATTAAGCGGTTACAGAATGATTTAGACCGTCTGCATCGTGAGCGTGACGCATTTCAGCGTCAGTGCGCGGTTATGGCTGAAGAAAATCAGCAATGGGAACGAGACAGTAAGCGGCTGACATGGATGATTCAAAACTATGGTCGAGTGCATTTCGAGTTTAACGCCAATTGCTATGTCACGTTTATTTGGAAAAACGAGTTTAAGGCGACATTGGGAAGTGACGACACGCGGGTTGAAATTGATAAAGCTATGGAAATGAGCAGATGAAACCAAGCTCAAAACACTTTCTACAATACGATGCGGCAACATTTGAACGCGAAGGCTTTAAGACATTAAACGGGCGCATTAGTCAGTTAGCGTTAGAGCCTAGATTCTGGAGTGTGTCGGTAAAAGTTATCACTGAGAATTTTGAAGGTACAGAGAAAATAAAAGACCATTTTAATTTCAAAACTTCTGAACGATGTAAGTTATCTGATTTACGAGAACAGGTTAAAAAAGAGGTTTTAGATAAGGACGATTATTTGCCAGTCTGTACTCAATGTTTAGTAACTGCGCGAGTGATGATGTGAAATGGATTTATTGGCATTTATGAGTTTGGGTTCATTATTTTTAGCAGGTGGCAGCGATGACGATAGATGACGCTATTTTTAACCTCGAAACATTCGGCCGTCATCATTTAGAAAAAATACAAATTGACCATGATAAATCATGCGAGCAACTATTGCGTGACTCAGTAGCAGTGTTAGAAGCGGCAGGGATGATTGAATGGGATAAAGTGCCGAAATGGGCGCATTGTGATGTGAGAATTATTAACAGGCCGACAGCTAAAAACGATTTTACGGGGGATTTATGAGAAAATATAACAATACAAAACGCGAATATGACGGGCATAAATTCGACTCGCTGAAAGAATTGGCGCGTTATAAAATTTTGTCAGTGTGGTTGGCGTGCGGAATTATTCGAGAACTAAAACTACAAGAGTCATTTGTTTTAGTGCCTGCGGTGATTTTGATTAAAGATGGAAAGCCAAAAAAGAAACCAGCAGTTAAGTACATTGCTGATTTCACTTACATGAAAGACAGTGAGTTTATTGTTGAAGACGTTAAAAGTGAAGCGACGAAAAATCTACCCGTTTATCGTCTTAAAATTCACTTAATGAAGCATATTCATGGGCTTGATGTAACTGAGATTTGAGTTGAGCAAACAGTAAAACAACCAACAAAACTAATCCGCCCAACGCCAAAATCATGCAATGTAAAATAATATTGTATTGTTGTTTTGTCATGCTATGCTCAGTCGATTGTGTTTTTTGGTTGATGGATTATGAAAAACTTGTCTAAGTATTTTTCGTTACGTGAGTTGACGTTCAGCAAGATTGCCGAAGATAACGACATTGATAACACGCCAACGCCTGCGATTTTAGAGAAGCTTAAATACACGGCAAGTCAATTAGATAAAGTGCGTGAATTGCTTGGAAAGCCAGTCAATATCTCAAGCGGCTATCGTTGCTTACAAGTCAATCGTCGATTAGGTAGCAAAGACACATCGCAACATTTGAAAGCTGAGGCAGTGGATTTTAAGTGTGAATTGTTTGGCAGTCCGAAAAAAGTATTTGATGCAATCAAGGCGAGCGATATTCAGTTTGACCAATTAATTTTAGAGTTTAATTCATGGGTGCATATTTCGTTTGTTAAAAATGGCGGTCGGCGTGAGTGTTTAATCATTGATAGATTTGGAGTCGAAAGAGTTTAAGAACATCCAGCGCACGGACGCGCATTGCCATCGTAACTGATGGCTTTTTTATTGCCTAAAAATTCTTATCTGATATATTGAACATATCTATCGGAGTGTTAGCGTATGAACAGATTAAAAGAGCCTTCTAGTTATGCTGGCCTAGCCCTGATTTTTAACGGCATAT
>CAZMXB010000391.1:0-4510 GCA_964569855.1 uncultured Rhodoferax sp. | reverse complement strand
TTATTGAATCCAGAGAGTCGTCCCGCACGAACCGCCGCGCAATGCGCTCTGGGTGTAGCCCAAATGTTCCGCGGGAAGAGGGTCCAAGCAAGGACTGCTTTCTCGGAAGTCATAAGCGCGGGATTGTCTTCTGGCAATGTGATGTTTGCGGCGGTCGCATCCACCGCCTTGGCTGGCATTCAAGTGATTGATTACCAGCTCCATGGCGCAGCTGCCACCTACCGCGAAGTTATCAAGATGATTGGCGATCCCACCCATGTGCTGGGCTTTGAGGCGCATCTGGGGTTGGCCAAAATTCTTTACGACTGGAACGCACTGGATGATGCCGAGCGCCTTGCGCTGCTGTGCAGCGAACTTGTCGTCCTTGCAAAGAGCAATTCTGAAGTAGGGGCTGATTTACTGCGCGCTCGCCTGCTGAGCGCCAAAAATGAGGACAAAGAGGCTGAAGCGCTGGTGGCACGCGCAAGTGAATCGACAAAGGCAGGGCATTTGACCGATCGCATGCGAGAGGTGACCGAACTGCGCGTGATGCACATGCTGCGCCGCGCAGACGTACTCAACGCAGCCGAATTGGCACGCGCTCACCAGCTTCCCATGGGTCTTGCCAGAACCTTATTGGCACAAGGCAAGGGGAAAGATGCGTTGGAGGCGATCGCAAACCATCGGCGCGCCATGGAGTTAGAGGCCCGCACTCACGATGCAATCAAGGCCATGGTGGTGCAGGTCATGATTCACCATGCCATCGGACAGGTTGGTGAGGCCCTGCAACTATTGCGCGAATGTGTGGCGAAATCGCAATCTCAAGGATCGATCCGGCTGTTTGTTGATGAGGGCTCTTCTATGCAAACTTTGCTTAGCCAGCTGCCCCATGACGGACGCACGGCGCCGTATGTTTCACAGCTACTGGGTGCGTTTGGCACGCAAGCTACTCAAGAGAAACGTGACGCTGGACCGCCTACTGGAGCCACATCTTCCCACTTGCCTCTTGGCGCCTTCAGCCATCGGGAATTGGAAATTCTTCGTTTGATTCGGGATGGCCATTCCAATCAAAATATTGGTGAGCGACTGTTCTTGTCACTGAGCACGGTTAAGTGGCACAACCAGAACATCTTTTCCAAGCTGGACGTCCAACGACGGACCGAGGCGGTGGCACGCGCAGCGCAGTTGAGATTGCTTTAGTTCCAAGCTGCATTGTGGCTGGCGCGAAATCCATACTTTGGTAGGGTGCATAAGTGAGGTGCCTTGCCTAGACTTCGTGCTTCATAACACCACTACGATCTGGAACACTACATGACTTACCTTCTTCGGCGCATTTTGCCCCCCCTTATCACCCTATTCATTGCAGCGCACGCGCACGCCTTTGACGCCGGTTGGATGCAGATCCAGACGGCTGGTGCGACACCGGATGCGCCCACGACGACAGTCTCTCTGTACTACCCGACGATGGTCGCGCCGCGAGTCACACCTATGGGACCGTTCACGCTTAACGTCGCCATCGGCGCCAAACCCGTCGACAAGGTCAAGGCGCTGATTCTGCTCAGTCACGGCAATGCCGGCACCGAAGCCGGGCATAGCGTTCTGGCGCAAGCTCTTGCGCGGAGCGGCTACCTGGTCGCCGCACTCCGTCATCCTGGCGACAACTGGCAGGATCGGTCCTTGCTCGCGCTGAGCCCCGAGCGCTACTTCGACGAGCGGCCACGGCAGGCTTCTCGGGTCATTGATGCTCTCCTGGCCGATCCAGCGTGGAAGAATCGGATTGCAACCGACAGCAAGGGGCCTCGCGTGGGTGCGCTTGGACACTCGGCCGGCGGCTACACGGTGCTGGCGTTGGCAGGAGCCAAGCCGGACTTGTCCAGGATGAGGAAGCACTGCCAGGCCGAAGCTTCCGAAGACCCCATCTTTTGCAGCATGGGCCGCTCCGGGGCCGAGATGCCCCCGATACCATCGGCAACAACCTCGCTCAAGGACGAACGCGTTAGGGCAATTGTTGCGATGTCTCCCGCGGGTGTGCTACTCACCGCCGCGTCGCTGGCCGCAGTTCAGCCAGCGACCATGATTTACGAGGCTGAGCTCGATCGCTTTGTGGTGCCGCGATTTCATGCAGAGTGGGTCGCCAGCAATCTGCCTGCAGCGAATCTGCAGCGGGTACCCAACGCCTGGCACTTTGCCTTCATGGATACACCCAGCATGTCCCTCCCAAGCCCGGACGGCGACGTCGCAGCAAACCCGCCTGGCTTCGATCGCGAGGCGTTTCTGAAACAGCTCGCCATTGAAATTACAGCCTTCTTCGACAAGAACCTCATCTAGTCGGTTTATCCCCTCAATGAACCCTGAGCAATGTCCGCATGAGTCAGGTTCGTAGGATGCACCCTTTCATGTATTCCAGAATCCACACCATCTCGCCAGCTGGGCCCGACTTCGACCATTGGTGGCGCCGGGTGCTGCGCCACCCACTCGCACGCATGATCACCTCATCGCTGGCTATGTTTCTGCCGCTGGCCCTAAGCTTCGCGCTAATGGAGGCACTGCTACCCAAGGACATGGGCAGCGCCTGGCCTAACCTGGTGGCTGCGCTCGTTTGCTTGTTGGGCTACTGGATTTACGAGAGCCGGGTTGAGCGGCGTGCGGTTACCGAACTGAGCGGCCGCGGCGCGGTGGACGAATGGACGCGTGGCGCTGGGCTGGGCGTGCTGCTGGGGCTACTCGCCCTGGCGCCATTGTGGCGTTTGGGTGTCTACCGTGTAGAGGATCTTGGGGATGGTTTTCAACTCACCAAGCAGATCCCCGAAATGCTGCAGGTCTCGGTGCTTGAGGAGCTGTTGATCCGCGGAGTAATGTTCCGTATTGCCGAGCAGGCCTGGGGCAGCCGACGTGCTCTGGTGTTTTCGACTGTGCTCTTCGTGGCAGCCCACTTGCCAGGCGAGATCAACCTGGTGGGCGTGCTCGTGACAGCGGCGGCTTCACTCGCCTTCACTGCGGCGTATCAACTCAGCCAGCGCCTGTGGCTCCCCATGGGCATGCATTTAGCCTGAAACTACCTGTTCTCGGCGGTGTTCTCTGTACCAGTGTCGGGCCATGAGGCCAAAGGCTGGCTGCACGGTTCGATGAGCGGCCCCGAGTGGCTCAGCGCCGGGGCTAAGGCGTCGAGGCCTCGGCCGTAGCACTGGTAGTTCGGGTGGTGGCGGGCGCGTTACTGCTGCGTCTTGCTCACGTTCGAGACAACTTCAAACCGCCCTTACTGCGTTCCACCTAAATTGAAGTCAGTTTCCGATCAGTATTCGAGGTCACTTGTTCATCAAAAAATGTTCGGTGCCGTCGTGGTGGCTGGCTCGACCTTTCTTTCGGAGCAGGCGACAGCCGGGGCCGCAAGTTAAAGCTGCGCCGACCAATTTCGCAGTTTCGATTGACCGCTCCATCGAGTGACGGATGCAAGTAGCCAAAATCGTGGGGCTCTGGGCGGCCCATATCGTAAACCGGAAGCTTGTCTGGTCAAGAGGATAAGGATTCGCTGACAAAGAGCGTGCCGTGTCGTTTACTCGTGACACGATCATGAACATCGGGTCGATCAGCAAGGCCATTACTGGCGCAGCACTGACGCGCCCGGTTTAAGGCGGGGGTTGTACCCCCTATTCCACGAAAATTTCAGAGCCCTCGCTTTTCTCAGCGTCCCGGTATCTTCTGACCGTCTTGGCGCAGCGCGCCGTCAGTGCCAATATGCCCCGTTATAGGGTCTGTCGCGCACGGTGTGTGTTATCCGCAATGACTCCGGCCACAAACCCAAACAGCGATGGTGGAAAATCGTGGCCCATTCCCTCGACGATGAGTAGTTCGGCTCCTTTGATATTGGCCGCCGTGTCCTTCCCAGCTTCCGGGGGAACCAGTGGATCGTCTGACCCATGCAACACAAGCGTCGGAGCACTTATGTTGGCTAGTCGTGATCTTAAGTCACCGGTTGCTGCGATGGCGGCGATATGCCGCCAAAACCCGCTTGGGTTATATGCTCGTTTGACTTCGGCCAAGGCTTGATCTCGTTGAGCGGATTCGTCAAACGGATAGCCTCGCCCGGCAATCACTTGAGAAAAGGCAACGCAATGTGCGAGATAGCCCTGTTCGTCTTTTAACGGATGTGGCGCTGGCAATGTCATCGCCGCCATCACTGCAGGACTGGCCTGCGGCAGATCACGATTGCCGGTACTCGACATTATGGAAACCAGAGATAGAACGCGCTCAGCATGCTCGCTGGCCAACAGTTGTGCAATCATGCCGCCCATGGATCTCCCAATCACGTGCGCTCGTTTGATCATCAACGCATCGAGAAGTCCTACAGCGTCGTTCGCCATATCGAACAGCGTATAAGGCACATTGGACGCTTCGCCACGTGAGACTGCATCGGCGATTGCAGCGAGATCGGGGATCGACCCGCTATGGAAGTGGGTTGAAAGGCCAGCGTCGCGATTGTCAAAGCGAATCACGCGGTAACCTTGTTCTGCCAATATCTGGCAAAACGTTT
>CAZMXB010000390.1:2680-4546 GCA_964569855.1 uncultured Rhodoferax sp. | reverse complement strand
TGGCGCTGTTCAAAGGCATGAGCGTGCTCGACAACATCATGACCGGGCGCAACCTCAAAATCAAAAGCAACCTGTTCCTGCAGGCTTTGCGCTGGGGCCCCGCCGAGCGCGAAGAAATCATGCACCGCGAGGCGGTGGAGCGCATCATCGATTTCCTGGAAATCCAGGCCTACCGCAAGACGCCGGTGGGGCAGTTGCCCTATGGCTTGCAAAAGCGGGTGGATCTGGGGCGCGCCCTGGCGATGGAGCCGCAGGTGCTGCTGCTGGACGAACCCATGGCCGGCATGAACGTCGAAGAAAAACAGGACATGTGCCGCTTTGTACTGGACGTGAACGACGAGTTCGGCACCACGGTGGTGCTGATCGAGCACGACATGGGTGTGGTCATGGACATTTCAGACCGCGTCGTGGTGCTCGACTACGGCAAGAAGATTGGCGACGGCACGCCAGAAGAAGTGCGCAACAGCCCCGAAGTGATCAGCGCCTACCTCGGCACCTCACACTAAGGACAAACACAATGGCTTTTTTCCTTGAAACTTTGTTGGGCGGCCTGATGGCGGGCATGCTCTACTCCCTGGTGGCATTGGGCTTTGTGCTGATCTACAAGGCCTCTGGCGTATTCAATTTCGCGCAGGGCGCCATGGTGCTGTTTGCTGCGCTGGCGATGGCGCGGTTTGCCGAATGGATTCCAGCCTGGACCGGTATTTCAAACCCGATTGCGGCCAACCTGATGGCCTTCGCCATCGCTGGCTTTCTGATGTTCGTAGTGGCCTGGGTCATCGAACGGCTGGTGCTGCGCCACCTGGTCAACCAGGAAGGCACAACCCTGCTGATGGCCACACTGGGAATTAGCTACTTTCTCGACGGTATCGGCCAGACCATCTTTGGCAGCGATATCTACAAGATCGATGTGGGTATGCCCAAGGAACCGATCATGGCCTTCGAACAGATGTTCGAAGGGGGCATCCTGATCAACAAGGAAGACCTGTATGCAGCGGTCATTGCGGCGGTACTGGTAGCTTTGTTGAGCGTATTCTTCCAGAAGACGGCCACCGGCCGAGCTTTGCGGGCCGTGGCCGATGATCACCAGGCGGCGCAGAGTATTGGCATTCCGCTCAACCGCATCTGGGTGATCGTATGGTGTGTGGCCGGGGTGGTGGCTTTGGTGGCCGGCATGATCTGGGGCAGCAAACTGGGTGTGCAGTTCTCTCTGACCACAGTGGCCCTGCGAGCCTTGCCGGTAGTGATTCTGGGTGGCCTTACCTCGGTGCCTGGTGCCATCGTCGGCGGTCTGATCATCGGCGTCGGCGAAAAGTTGTCCGAGGTGTTTTTGGGTCCCTATGTGGGCGGCGGCATTGAAATCTGGTTCGCTTATGTATTGGCGCTGCTGTTTTTGCTGGTCAGACCCCAGGGACTGTTCGGCGAGAAGATTATTGATCGAGTCTGACCTGACACTGATTGGATAAAGCATATGTTCTATAGAGAAAACGGTCAGTACAAGACAAGCTACCGCGCGGACCAACAGGTGTTCCCGATTGCACAGGACCGCTGGGCTGTGCTGTTGCTGATTGCAGCGGCCTTTTTGGCAGTGCCTATGGTGGGTAGCGACTACATGTTCCGCGCCATTTTTATCCCCTTTCTGATCATGGCGCTGGCGGCCTTGGGGGTGAATATCCTGGTGGGTTACTGCGGCCAGATCTCTCTGGGTTCGGGCGCGTTCATGGCGGTAGGGGCGTACGCCGCGTTCAACTTCTTTGTGCGCGTTCCCGGCATGCCGCTTTTGCTGGCGCTGGTACTGGGCGGGTTGTGCTCCAGTGCGTTCGGCATTTTGTTTGGCCTGCCCAGTTTGGGCGTCAAAGGTCTGTA
>CAZMXB010000390.1:0-2670 GCA_964569855.1 uncultured Rhodoferax sp. | reverse complement strand
GTGGTTTACCAATGATGCGCCGTCCGGTTCGGTCTCGGTCTCTGGTCTTCAAGTGCTGGGGATCCCTATTGAGAGTCCCATCTCCAAATACATCCTTTGCCTTTCCATCCTGGTGGTTGTCGCCTTGATGGCCAAGAACCTGGTGCGGGGCGCTGTGGGTCGCGAGTGGATGGCCATTCGCGACATGGACGTGGCGGCTGCTGTGATCGGCATTCGCCCGATGTATGCCAAGCTCAGTGCTTTTGCGGTCAGTTCCTTCATCGTGGGCGTTGCTGGTGCCTTGTGGGGGTTTGTTTATCTGGGCGCATGGGAGCCAGCCGCGTTCTCGGTGGACATGTCTTTTCGCTTGTTGTTCATGGTCATCATTGGCGGCATGGGTTCGATCATGGGCAGTTTCTTCGGTGCAGGTTTCATCGTACTGTTGCCCATTTTTCTGAACCAGTTCCTGCCCCTGCTGGGCCAGTTGTTCGGGGTGGAAATTTCGACGGCTGGCATTTCCCACGCCGAACTGATTATTTTTGGTGCACTTATTGTTTGGTTCCTGATTGTGGAGCCCCATGGTCTGGCCAAACTGTGGTCACTTTCCAAGCAAAAACTGCGTTTGTGGCCGTTCCCCCACTGAATGATGGTTTATCACCGTGTTGTTCGTTCGTTAACCACAGGCATACCAATGCCGACCTTTAGGAGACTTTGATGAAAATTCGCAACGTTGTTCTGGCCAGTGTGCTGGCCGCTGCCGGTGTCGGCGCCTTTGCGCAGGCCAAGGAGCAATTCTTTCCGGGTCTGCCCTACAGAACTGGCCCCTATGCCCCCAATGGAGTGCCATGGGCGAACGGTTATGCCGATTACCTCAAGCTCGTTAACGCGCGGGGCGGTATTAACGGTGTGAAGATCATTTATGAAGAATGTGAGACTGGTTACGACACTGCGCGTGGCGTCGAGTGCTACGAACGCCTCAAGGGCAAGCATGGCGGTGCAACCGTGTTTCAGCCGCTGTCCACCGGTATCACGTTTGCGTTGACTGAAAAGGCGCCTGGCGACAAGATTCCGTTGATCACGGCCGGTTATGGCCGCAGCGAAAGCCAGGATGGCACCGTGTTCAAGTGGAACTTCCCTTTGGCAGGCACTTACTGGCTGGCAGCAGACGCACTGGTGCAGACCATTGGCAAAAAAGAAGGCGGCATGGACAAGCTCAAGGGCAAGAAAGTCACCTTGGTGTACCACGACTCACCCTATGGCAAAGAACCCATTCCGTTGTTGCAGGAGCGTGCTGCCCAGTTGGGCTTCAATTTGCAACTGTTGCCCGTTACTGCGCCGGGCGTGGACCAGAAGGCCACTTGGTTGCAAGTGCGTCAGGCCAAACCAGACTACGTGTTGCTATGGGGCTGGGGTGTGATGAATTCCACCGCGCTCAAGGAAGCACAAGCGACCGGTTATCCCCGCGAAAAAATGTACGGCGTGTGGTGGTCGGGGGCTGAGCCGGACGTCAAGGACGTGGGCGAAGGTGCCAAGGGTTACAACGCGGTAACCATGCAGCATGGTGCTGAGCCGCAATCGGCAGTGGTCAAGGAAATTCTCGAAAAAGTTCATGGCAAAGGCCAGGGCTCCGGACCTGCGGAAGAAGTGGGCCAGGTGCTCTACATGCGCGGAGCCATGAGCTCGATGCTTGCAGTGGAAGGCGTGCGCCGTGCGCAAGAGCGTTTTGGCAAGGGGAAGTGGATGTCTGGCGAACAGGCACGCTGGGGTTACGAAAATCTGGCGCTGGACCAGAAGAAGCTGGACGCACTGGGATTTGCAGGGGTGATGCGGCCCATTGCAACCACTTGTGCAGACCACATGGGATCCAACTGGGCGCGGGTTCACACCTGGGATGGAAAGAAATGGAACTTTTCGTCTGATTGGCTGCAGGCCGATGAGATGATATTGAAGCCGTTAGTCAAGACCACAGCTGCCAAATACGCAGCAGACAAAAAACTGACACCCCGCACCCCTGCGGACTGCCAGAGCTAGTAAGTACACCCCCCGGCTTGCGCGCTGCGAGTGGCCGGGTCGGTGCCTCGGGCGTCAGCCGTTCGCGGGGGGGGGCAACGCCAGTGGGCCGGCAAAGCCGACTCCATCAGTGTTGCTGGTGGCGCGCTTGGCTTCCTCCCTGATGGGAAAAGCTAGCGCACAGGTGTTTTTGGAAGGGTGGCTTGGTTTGCTCGCCACCCTCCAAGTGAAAGAGTCGCAATGCGGGTCTTTCATTTGGTTTGAATGGAACTACCACCATGAGTGAAGTGAAAAACATTGTTCTCAACGTGAATGGCATTGAAGTCATCTACAACCACGTGATCCTGGTGCTCAAGGGCGTGTCGTTGCAGGTGCCCCAGGGCGGCATTGTGGCCATCCTGGGCGGCAATGGCGCGGGCAAGACCACGACTTTGCGGGCCGTGTCCAACCTGCTGGCGGGTGAGCGCGGAGCCGTGACCAAAGGTTCCATCGAGCTGCGTGGCGAGCGTATCGAAAACCTGTCTCCTGCCGACTTGGTACAGCGCGGCGTGGTGCAGGTAATGGAAGGTCGGCATTGTTTTGCCCACCTGACGATTGAAGAGAACCTGATGACCGGCGGCTACACGCGCAAGAGCAAGGCTGAAGTCGCCGCCAACCTGGAGAAGGTCTACAACTACTTTC
>CAZMXB010000389.1:0-4556 GCA_964569855.1 uncultured Rhodoferax sp. | reverse complement strand
GGATACTTCTCAAACAACTTCGCAAACGTACCTGTGGCGCGCCCCAGAGCATCCAGCGACGCCACGCGGTAGTCGGCGCTGTTGGCCTGCATCACGCGGTTGCTGGTGGCCCGGTTGGCGCCACCGGCATTGGCCAGGCCAGCGGCCTTGCCCAGAATGTCAAAGATGCCCTTGACCGCCTTGTTGTCCTCTGCCGCCACTTCCTTCAGAGTGCCGAACATCAGGTCGCTGCGAACGCCTTTGGTCATTTGCACCCCGCCTTCATCGACGGGCGAGTTGTAAAGGCTCATAAAGGTGTTGACGGTCATGCCGGGAATGGCGTCGGCCTCTGCGGTGCGGGCCACCAGCCCGGACTGGTTGCCGCTGGACTGCATGGACACAAAGTTCACCACGATCAGGGGTGTCACGACAATGGCGTTGTACTTCTTGGAGTATTCGCCCAAACGGCGCCAGTTGCCCAGATCGAAACCGCTGCGGTCGCTCCAGCCGCTTTCAGCGTGGATGAACCACAACGGCATGCCGGTGGGGGCAAACAATTGCATCGTTTGCGCCTGAACCTCCTTGGTGAACGGTTTGTCTACCGAGCTGGGAGTGGCTTGCAAGCCAGACAAGAACTCCTTCAACTCCTCCTGTGGCACGACCTCTCGCCCGGCCAGTTTGAGTTGCTCCATGAAGTTGGCGTATGCCTTGTCGGTAACAGCCTGCAGCGTAGCAGCGTCCACGCCCTCCAGTGCCGCATTCACCGTCATGCGGGCGCCGCTGGTGTCGCGCCCCAGAAACGAGCTGGCACGCACCTGTGCGGTTGCGCTGTCCTTGGTGACGAAGGCAACGCGAAACCCCGCCACGGCGACGCGTTTGTAAGCGGGCAATATTTCGGTTACGTTCTTGCCAAAGGTGCCGCCCATTTTGCCCTTGAAGTGGGCATCGGGGTCAAGGTCGGGCAGGCCGGACGCGGCGGACGGAGCAGAGGGAGCAGACGCAGCCAGGGCGGGGCTCGCGGACAGCGTGGCCGCCTGGGGCGCACTGGCGTCGACCATGGGTGGTGGCGCCACGGGGCTTGTTTGCGCCCCTGCGCTGGTGCAAGCCAGGGTGAACGCCGCAGCCCAGACCAGGGTGCATGGGGCAAAGGTTCGTGTGACAGACATGGTGCATTTCCTGAGAGTGGGTTGCGGGTTCGGTCGCACTGTACGGCGCACCCGCTGCTCCGTGCACCCCCTGAACGCGGGGGTGGGTTGCGGATCGGCTTTCGCGTATCCTGCGCCCACCATGGCGTATAGGTTGGTCCTTTCCCTGTTGCTCTTTTGGCTGGCGCCCGTGCACGCGCAGCCAGGCCACGCCATACACGTGTTGGATCAGGCGAGCATCACGCTCGGCGCATCGCTCACTCCGCCAGATGCCGCACGTGGCGCGCCGGTTTCGCTGCCCCATGACTGGACGGACGGCCCATCGGCACTGCCAGAGCAACGCTGGTACCACCTGCGCTTTGACGACGCTGGCTGGTCATCGCCCGCTATCTACGTGGAGCGGGCCTGCACCAACCTGGAGGTCTGGGTCAATGGCCAACGGGTTGGCGGTGGTGGCAGCATGGTGGAGCCACTGACGCGCAATTGTTATTTCCCGCAGCTGATCCGATTCCCGCGCAGCCTGCTGCAGGTCGCCCACAACCGTCTGGACATTCGGGTTGTGGGTTATCCCCAAGCGTGGGTCGCGGCGCGGCAACGGGCGGGTGGACTCTCACCGGTACTCATCGGCGGCCAGGAAGAGCTGGCGCAACGCCATGACAGCCGTTACTTCTGGAACATCACGCTGGCCCAGGTGTTTGGGATTTGCATCTTGTTGGTGGGGCTGGTGATTGCAGCCCTGGGTTGGATGCGTCGCCAGGACCGGCACAACCTCTATTTCGGCTTGGCCCTGGTGTTGTGGTCGGCAATGGGGGCCCGGCTTTATGTGCAGCACCTGCCCATGACCGTCGTGGCCAGCGAGATATTGTTTACCTCCCTCTATGGGCCCTTTGCGTATGCCGTCGTGCCATTCTTGCTGCAATACGTCGGCCAGCCCAAGCGCTGTGTGCGGCAGCTGCTGGCATGGCAATGTGCCGCAATTCCCGTGTTGCTGGTGCTGGCGCCAGCCCACACGCTGGCTGCGGTGGCCAGTGGGCTCTATGCAGTGCTGGGGTGCGAATTTGTGTGGGCCTTTGTGTTTTTTGCCCGCCAGAGCTGGCGTTTCATGCGCCGGGATTTCTGGTTCTTGGGCGCCAACCTGGGGTTGCTGCTGGGTTTGACGGGGGCGGAACTTGCGATTCAAAACGGCTGGCTCGCGCTGCCAAAAATTCACTTGCTCCATTTTGCGATGCCGGCCATCTCGTTCGCTTTTGGGGTGCGCCTGGTGCGGCAGTTTGCGGCGGCGCTGTCCGAGTCCGAACGGCTCAACCGCGAGCTGGAGCAGCGTGTGGCCGACAAGACGGCGGAGATTGCCCACAGCTACGCCCAATTGAGTGATTTGCGCGCGGACCAGGCGGCCGCCGCCGAGCGCCAGCGCATCGCCTCCGACCTGCACGACGACCTGGGTGCCCAACTGGTCACCATGGCCCAGGCTAGTCTGTACGCCGGGGACACGTCCCGGGTGGCCGAAATGGCCCGCCAGGCATTGACCGATATGCGCCTGTCCGTGCGCGGGCTGACCGGCGAGCCCACACCCTTGCCCCATGTGTTGGCCGACTGGCGTTCCGAAACTGTGGAACGGCTGACCCTGGCCGGCGTGACCGTGCTGTGGAACGCCAACGACCCACCCATGCATTGGATGCTGCCCGCGCGCATGCAGGTGCAAGTCACCCGCATCCTGCGCGAAGCGGTGTCCAACGTGATTCGCCACAGCGGCGCCCGCAGGTGCTGGGTCGACATTCACGTGGCCCGCGACCATTTGCAACTCGGGGTCGAGGATGATGGCCGTGGCTTTGACCCGACCCTGGCGTCCCAGGGCCATGGCCTGGGAAATATGCTGCGGCGTGCCCGCGTGCTGGGCGGCAGCTTGCAGATCGTCCCGCGCGATGCCGGCGGGGTGTGCCTGCGCCTGGGGGTGCCACTGGCACTGGATGCGGCTGAGGCATCCATGGGATCAGGAGGCGCATTGCCATGAAAAGTGTCTGGGTTCTGGAAGATCTGCCCGAGTCCCATGCCTGGCTGGGCAAAGCGCTGGAGGCCGTGTTTCCAGGCATTGCCGTGCAACGTTTCTTCAGGCTGGCCGACGCGCTGGATGCGGCGGGCACCTTGCCTGCCCCAGACCTGGCGCTGGTGGACCTTAGCCTGCCCGATGGCAGTGGCATTGCGTTGATCAAGTGGTTCAACGAGCAGGCGCCGCAAACCGTGTGTGTGGTGGCCAGCATCTACGACGACGATTTGCACTTGATGCCGGCCTTGCGGGCCGGCGCCCAGGGTTTCTTGCTGAAGGACCAGAGCTGGGAGCAGATTGCCGAGCTGTTGCGCGGCATTGCCGAGGGTCGGCCACCGCTATCCCCTGCCATTGCCCGGCGCCTGCTGGCCCACTTCAGGCCGCAGATGCAGCACTTCATGACCGAACCTTTGACCCAGCGCGAGACTGAGGTGCTGGGCATCATCGCCAAGGGCATGACCCTGGCCGAGGCCGCGCGCCTGCTGGGCATCAGTTCCCATACTGTGTCGGGCTACACCAAGGAGATTTACCGCAAGCTCAATGTGTCGTCCCGCGCGGAAGCGGCGCTGACGGCGCGCAATATCGGTTTGGTGTGAGGTCTAGCCCCCACGGTCACCCACTTCGTGTGGTTCCCTGCCCCCCGAGGGGGCCGTGTTTCGCCTTGGGGCGGCCCGGCGGCGAAATGATCTGGAAAACCATTTGGCAGATCGGCAAGACGGGTATCCGCAGCGAACCCGCGCCCGACATCGGCCCGGCAGTGCAGGCGGAGGAATCGCGCATCCAGAAGGAGCTGCTGGCCATCCTGGGTCAGGCCCTGACCATCCGCCAGGTGGATGCGGGTTCGTGCAATGGTTGCGAGCTGGAAATCAGCGCCCTGGGCAACCCCTACTACAACATCGAGGGCCTGGGTATCCGTTTCGTGGCCAGCCCGCGCCATGCAGACCTGCTGCTGGTCACCGGACCGGTGTCGCGCAACATGGAAGTGGCGCTCAAGCGCACCTATAACGCCACGCCCGAACCGAAACTGGTTGTTGCGGTGGGCGATTGCGCGTGTGATGGCGGCATCTTTGGCGAGAGCTATGCCACCTGTGGCCGCGTGTCCAACGTTATCCCGGTGGATGTGGTGGTGGCGGGATGTCCGCCCGAGCCATTGGAGATTTTGCGCGGTATTCTGACTGCGGTGCGCAGGCGGATACGGGCTTAGCGGCTCCCGGCCGGATTCAAGCCGGTCTTTGCCGCGGGCTCAGACCGCGCCATGCAGTCCCGGCGCTCAGCTCTTGATGCGATTCACCAGCGCAGCGGTAAAACTCGCGGTGTTCGCCGTTCCGCCCAAGTCGCCGGTACGCACCTTGTCGATGTTGAGTGTTTCGTCTATCGACTTTCGCAGC
>CAZMXB010000388.1:0-4560 GCA_964569855.1 uncultured Rhodoferax sp. | reverse complement strand
GGCCTGCCAGATGGTGCAGGCTTTTCAGACCATCATCAGCCGCAACAAGAAGCCCATCGACGCGGGCGTGATCTCGGTCACCATGATCCACGCCGGTGAGGCCACCAACGTCATCCCGGACAGCTGCGAGCTGCAGGGCACTGTGCGCACCTTCAGCATCGACGTGCTGGACATGATCGAGCAACGCATGGGCGAGATAGCGCGCCACACCGCTGCAGCCTTTGGCATGGAGTGTATTTTTGAGTTTGTGCGCAACTACCCGCCCACCATCAACTCCGCCAAAGAGGCGGAATTCGCCCGCAAGGTCATGGCCAGCATTGTGGGCGAGGCCCAGGTACAAGCCCAGGAACCGACCATGGGGGCTGAAGACTTCGCATACATGTTGATGGCCAAGCCCGGCTGTTACGCCTTTATTGCCAATGGTGACGGCGCGCACCGCGAGATGGGCCATGGCGGCGGCCCCTGCATGCTCCACAACCCCAGTTACGACTTCAACGACGCATTGATTCCGCTGGGTGCCACCTATTGGGTCCGCCTGGCGGAAGCATGGCTTGTGGCTGAGGGGATCTAGCTTGCGGGCTTGTCGCTGGTCCGGTGGTGATCCCCCGCGGGTTGGGCACTCCGTTTTGGGGCGGCCCTAAGGCGAAATTCAGTATGATGCAGTCATGAGTGAAAAAAGGGATTGAACCGTGACCACCTGGAGTGAACTTAATTCGCGCGAGAAAGTCCAGGGCTTGCCGCACGCGATCCAGCGCCAGATGGCTTCGGGTGTGACCCGGTATGTGTTTGTTCATGAAGATATCGAGGTCGATGACCCGGCCATTGACCCGTCCGGTCGTTTTTTTGTTTCCCCGCGCGAATACGGTTTCACTATCCGGGGTTTTCGGGGTGGCAAAACGGCGTGGGCGCGGGATTTTGGCAACGGCACGATGCTGGTGGTCAATGCCGAGGGCACCTCGCATGTGTTGTCACCCAAACTTCCGTCACGTGTTTTGTTTGTTGCCGATGATGGCAGCGTGTTGCAGGACACCGGTCTTGCGGAGCGCCCTGCAGCCCGGATTCCGGACCTGACCACGGTTCGCTTGACCATCAACGCCACTTTTGATCTGCACGGCGAGACACCGGAAGTGGCCCGCACCCTGTTGATGCGTATGGTGGACCGGGCTGTGCTCAATGGCCCCAGCCCAGGTGAATCCCCTGCCGTGGTGGTAGACCATATGTTTGAGTCCAGTGCCGTGCTGGGCGCCGAGCGCCGTCGTTCCCACGATACCGACTTTTCGCAGTTGCTCGATATCTAGATGTAGCCCCCACGCTCGCCCACTGCGTGTGACTCGCTTCCCCCCGAGGGGGCCGCGTTTCACCTTGGGGCGGCCCGCCAGTGAAACTTCGCCCCCACGCTGCGCCGCTGCGCGGGTCTATCCGGCTGGAAAGCGCACTGCAGCCAGTTGCAACAGGCCATCAAAAATCAGGTTGTCCACCAGCTCAAAGGGGACGGACATGCTGGGTGCCATCTTCCAGCCAGCGCCGCCGGTCATCACACATTTTGGCTCGGCGTTGCAGTGCATGCGCACATGCTGCACCATGCGCTCCACGGCGCCTGCAATGGCATAGGTGCCGCCACTGGTCAGGGCGTCGCTGGTGTTGGTCGGGAACTCGCGTACCTCGCCGGTGGGAACGTGTAAACCTGCAGTACCCGACTCCAGTGCGCGCAGCATGATGCCGTGTCCCGGCAAAATCAGACCACCCAGAAATTTGCCGCTGGCATCGAGCGCTTCCACGGTCACCGCGGTGCCCACCATGACCACAACCATGGGACGTGGTGCACCCTGGGACAACATGCGGTGGTAGGCGCCAATCATGGCCACCCAACGGTCCGACCCCAGACGGGTGGGGTAGTCGTAACCATTGCGCAGGCCGGCCTCAGCCTCACTGGCCACCACCCATTGCGGCGCCACATCCCAGGCGTCGAGTTGTTCCTGCAGGCGGCGCTTGACGGCGTCGGCCGCCACGGCACAACCCAGAATCTGGCTGGGGGGAAGTAAACCCCGCCACGCACCTTCGGCCAGTTTCTCAATGTTCTCCAGGAATTCCGCACCCTGCGCCATCAACAGCGCGTCGGGTCGGGGGGATGCGTATTGCGCCCATTTCAGGCGCGTGTTGCCAATGTCCAGTGCAAGAAAAGTCATGCAGCATTATCCTTGGCGCCACGGCAGACCCCGCATGCGCCAGCCTCCCTTGGTGCCACGATGGGCATTGGCATCCGGGTCGCCCTCAAAACCTTCCAGAATGTTGTAAGCCTCCAATCCCAATTCGGTGGCGCGTTTGGCCGCCGCGATGGAGCGCACGCCGCTGCGGCACAACAGCAGGGCCTTTTTGCCGGGCGCAATGGCCGCGCGCAAGCCTTCATCAAAGGCGGCGTTCATGGCCATGCCGGGCCATTGTTTCCACGCCAATGCCACGGCACCCGGTACAAAACCGACCCACTCGCGTTCGGCATCGGTACGCACATCCACCAACACGGCATCACCGGCTTGCCACCACGCATAGGCCAGGGCGGCGGTCACATCACCCGCGTATCCGGCAGCCACACGCATTGCTTGAACCCCCACGCCTTCGGAGTCGTGGCGCAAGCCGGAACTCAGGTTGGCCGGCACCGCTTCGTCAATGCGCTTGGGCTTGGGCAGATGGAGCGCCGCCATGATGGCCTTGAACTCTTCCAGTGACTTGCCCGCCACACGCGGGTTGTCGCGGCGCTCGGCGCCAATGCTGCTGTGCGTGCGGCCATGGTAGTCATGCCCCGGCCACACGGTGGTCGCGTCCGGCAGCTTGAATAAAACCTCGGTCAGCGAGTGGTACATGGCCTCGGCGCTGCCCGACTGGAAGTCGGTGCGACCACAACCATTGATCAGGAGTGTGTCGCCGGTGAACACATGGTCACGCCAGACAAAACTCATGCTCCCGGCGGTGTGGCCGGGTGTATGCAGCGCCCGGATGGTCTCGTTGCCAAAGCGCAGCATGTCGCCGTCCACCAACTGCATGGCCGCCGTGCGGATGCCGCAGGCCTGGGGCGCCGCTGTCTGGGCACCAGTGTGTTCGGCCAGCAGCCCGGCACTGGTGATGTGGTCGGCATGGGCATGGGTCTCCACCGTCCATAACAGGGTGAGCCCATACTGGCGCACCATGGCCAGGTCGCGTTCGAGTTGCTCGTCCACAGGGTCAATGATGACGGCGTCCCGCGTGGCTTCGTCAAACAACAGGTAGGTGTAGGTGCTGGAGGCGGGGTCAAATAACTGTATCGGTTGCATGGTGTTCTCTCAGGCGATGTGTTGCGGGGGGCATGCGGCGGAGGTTGTCAACTTTAATGGATTTGGCTGGACGTCCCGGCATGGCATATTGGTGGGGCGTAAGTCACGTTAAAGTCAAATGGTTTAAAGTTGACGTTTACGTAAACGTCAACTGCGCCAAAGCAATAGGCACAGTGATCCAGGAGACCCCCATGACCGACCTGTCCGCAGAATTCAAAGCACTGGCCAACTACCGACCCGCCAACAAGGTGCGGTTCGTCACCGCCGCCAGCCTGTTCGACGGGCACGACGCCGCCATCAACATCATGCGCCGCATCCTGCAGAGCATGGGTGCCGAGGTCATCCATTTGGGGCATAACCGCAGCGTCGACGATGTGGTGACGGCGGCCCTGCAGGAAGACGTGCAGGGCATTGCCATCAGCTCCTACCAGGGCGGCCATGTCGAATACTTCAAGTACATGGTGGACCTGCTCAAACAGCGCGGTGGTGCCCACATCCAGGTGTTCGGCGGCGGCGGCGGCGTGATTGTGCCCAGCGAAATTGCCGAGCTGCAAGCCTACGGCGTGACCCGCATCTATAGCCCCGAGGACGGACAACGCATGGGACTGGCCGGCATGATTGGTGAGATGGTGATGCGCTGCGACAGGGACCTGACCTCCCTGGCCCCTGCCACATTGGATACCACCAAGGGTCATACCATCGAGGCTTGGCGGGCACTGGCGCAACTCATCACCGGCCTCGAGGCCTCAGAGGGAAAACATCCTCTAGCCCTCGAATTACGGGCGCAAGCTGCTACAAAAAATATACCGGTGCTGTGCATCACCGGCACCGGCGGTGCCGGCAAGTCATCGCTCACCGATGAGTTGATCCGGCGTCTGCGCCTGGATCTGGGTGACGCACTGCGCGTGGCGCTGATCAGCATTGATCCCAGTCGCCGAAAGAGCGGCGGTGCCCTGCTGGGTGACCGCATCCGCATGAACGCGATCAGTCCGTGGCAAAACGGTGAGCGTGTTTTCATGCGCAGCCTGGCTACGCGCGACTTTGGCTCGGAGATCAGCCAGGCCTTGCCCGACGTGATTGCGGCCTGCAAGGTGGCGGGCTTTGACGCCATCATCGTCGAGACCTCCGGCATCGGCCAGGGCGACGCGGCCATCGTGCCGTTGGTGGATATTCCGATGTATGTCATGACACCAGAATTTGGCGCGGCCAGCCAGTTGGAAAAGATCGACATGCTGGACTTTGCCGAGTTTGTGGC
>CAZMXB010000387.1:0-4564 GCA_964569855.1 uncultured Rhodoferax sp. | reverse complement strand
CAAGATGGTGGCCACCGAAGGCGCGCAGCAGGTCATTGACGCTGCGGTGCAGATCTGGGGCGGCATGGGCGTGGTCAGCGGCCATATCGTCGAGCGCCTGTACCGCGAGATCCGCTCGCTGCGCATCTACGAAGGTGCCACCGAAGTGCAGCAACTCATCATCGCCAAAGACTTACTCAAGGAAGTCTCTCAATCAGTTGGGGTCAGAGCACATTCGCTGCGCGAAGTGGTCTGACCCACAAGATTTCAGGATTCATCATGTCCAGTGCCCACATCGATACCTTTGCCCGCGACAACCTGCCGCCCGTTGACCAGCAACCACAGTTTCTGTTTGACCTGCCCGAGCTACAGTTCCCCGCACAGTTGAATTGCGCCACCGAGTTGTTGGACCGGCACATTCTTGAGGGCAACGGCAGCCGCATCTGCATCCGCGCACCCGGCCTGAGCTGGACCTATGCCGACCTGCAAGACAAGGCCAACCGCATCGCCAATGTGCTGGTGTATGACATGGGCGTCGTACCCGGCAACCGCGTGCTTTTGCACGCCCCCAATAACGCGATGATGGTGGCCTGCTGGTTTGCCGTCATCAAGGTCGGCGCCATAGCAGTGGCCACCATGCCGCTGTTGCGCGCCAAGGAACTCAAACCCGTTATCGACAAGGCGCAGATACGCCATGCGTTGTGCGACTTCCACTTGGCCACCGAAGTGCAGAATGCAGCAGAGCAGTGCCCCACGTTGCAGGCCGTGCGTTACTTCAACGACGACAGCGCTGATGGCCTGGACGCGGCCATGGCACGCCACGGCCCGGTGTTTGCCAACGCTGATACAGCGTCGGATGACACCTGCATCATCGCGTTCACCTCGGGCACCACCGGCATTCCCAAAGCGACGATGCACTTCCACCGTGATGTGATGGCCGTCTGCGCATGCTGGCCCCGCCACGTACTGCGCGCCACGGCCGACGATGTTTTTATGGGCAGCCCGCCGCTGGCATTTACCTTTGGCCTTGGTGGTTTGGTGCTGTTCCCCCTATCGGTTGGCGCGTCCACTGTGTTGCTGGAGAAAGCCGGACCACCCCAGTTGCTGGAAGCCATACAGACCTTTGGCGCCACCGTGTTGTTTACCGCGCCCACGTCCTACCGTGCAATGGCGCCGCAAGGCCAGGCGTTGCGCAACGGCGCGCTGCGCCACTGCGTATCAGCCGGTGAGGCCCTGCCGGTATCCACCCGCACCTTGTGGTTTGAGGCCACCGGCATTGAACTGATTGACGGCATTGGCGCCACCGAGTTGTTGCATATCTTTATCTCAGCGGATGAGGAACATGCCCACCCCGGCGCGACCGGCAAGGTTGTGCCCGGCTACCAGGCACAGGTGGTGGACGATGACGGCAAGCCGGTACCCGTGGGAACCGTCGGCAAGCTGGCGGTGCGCGGCCCCACCGGTTGTCGTTACCTGGCCGACGAGCGCCAAACCAAATACGTGCGCAACGGTTGGAACCTGACTGGCGACGCCTACAAAATGGATGCCGACGGCTACTTCATCTACCAGGCCCGCACGGATGACATGATCGTCTCCAGCGGCTACAACATTGCCGCGCCCGAGGTCGAAGAGGCGCTGATGCTGCACCCCGCCGTGGCCGAATGCGCGGTGATTGGCAGCCCCGACGAAGAACGCGGCCAGATCGTGCAAGCCTTTGTGGCGCTGCGTGCAGGTCATGCAAGCGATGACGCCATGGTCAAGACCTTGCAGGACTTTGTGAAGCAGACCATTGCGCCCTACAAGTACCCACGGGCCATCACTTTCGTCAACCAGTTGCCCCGCACCCAGACCGGAAAATTGCAGCGCTTCAAGCTGCATGCCCTGGCCTGAGAAACCCATTGCCTGCGCCTTCCTTCGCGCCCACGATCAACCATTATTCGCAACGAGAGGCCCATCCATGAAAGTACTGCAACCCCCCACCTGGGCGCGCCCACGCGGCTACGCCAATGGCGTCATGGCACGTGGCCAGACCGTGTGTGTGGCCGGCATGATCGGCTGGGACGCCCAGTGCCAGTTCCACACCGACGACTTCGCCGGCCAGGTGCGCCAGGCGCTGCTGAATGTGGTGGCCGTGTTGGACGAGGCCGGCGCCAAGCCCGAGCACATCGTGCGCATGACCTGGTACGTGACCGACAAGCGCGAGTACATTGCCGCAGGGCGTGAGATTGGCGTTGCGTTCAGAGAGATCATCGGCAGCTTCAACGCAGCGATGACGGCGGTGCAGGTCTCGGCGCTGATGGAGGATAGGGCTAAGGTGGAGATTGAGGTGACGGCGGTTATTCCGGATTGATTGTGGGTTAAATGTGCTTCTGGCCCTCGTGGAATGAGCGTGAGGCGCTATTTTTTATGTAGCATGTTTCTTGGTGTTCCTGCGTTGTGCTCCAACGTGTGTGCGGGGCCGGCAGACCGGGCACCCGTTCCCAAGTCCACGCTCGCGGGCGGAGGCCTTGGGTTTGCGGGCGGTAGTTCGTCAATGGCTTTGTTGGTGCGCCTGTGCTGTGGCGCCCGCGAATGGGGCAGATGCCCACGTCAGCCAGCCTGTTTTTGCGAAGTACCTCAACAATAGCGAGTCGACAGTACAAAAGTGGGAATCGGGCTGTAAGCAACCCAGCGGGATGGCACTCAAGTTGTTGGCGGTTGTGCAAAAGCACGGTCTTGAAGTTCTGGCGTGAGGCTTGCGCTGCGCCCAGGCGCCCGACCCCATTGAGGCGATCCAGTTCTGTCTGGAGCAAACTCCCAATTCCCCTACTTGCGTTCCACACCACGCCGCTCGAGCAACAGCCGGGTTTTCTCCAGCTCTTGGTGCAGCACCTCGGCATCCGGCAGCACGGTTTTGTAGTTCGCTGCCATGATCTTGTTGGGCAACCCGTCCAGCGCGTAGCGTGCCAGCGCATGGCCTTTGTCGGCGCACTGGATCAGGCCCACGGGCGGGTTTTCATCGGGCAATGCCCAGTGCTCTTTGGCGTAGTTGCAGTACATGTGCATCTGGCCCACGTCGGCATGGGTGAGGCTGCTGAGCTTCAGGTCGATGATGACCAGGTAGCGCAAGCGGCGGTGAAAGAGCAGCAGGTCAACGCGATACCAGGTCTGGTCAATCCGGAGTCGGCGTTGTCGCCCCACAAAGGTGAAGTCGCCGCCCAGCTCCAGCAGGAAGTCTCCCAGGCGCTGGATCAGGGCTTCTTCAAGCTGGCTTTCGGACTACTCGTCCTTCAGGTTCAAAAACTCCAGCATGTAGGGGTCTATGACGGCTTCGTCCGGGGTGATCGCATCTTCCGGTTTGGCCACCGCCCCTTTGGTCAGCGTCAATTCCCCAGACACCGTCTCGGAAATGATCGGCATCGGATACGCCAAGAAAAACCTGCGCATGTTCTCCAGGTTGTCTGGGCTATATCCACGCCCAAACTGCTCCGTCAAGTCCAGTGACAAGCGCTCCATCAACTGCTCACCATACCCCGCGCGGCGTTTGTCTTTCAGCATTCATCGGTGAGCAAAGTGGGAATCATATTGCATCGTCTGTTGTTGGATGATGCTATGAATGTTGTAGCTGCTAGTGCAGTTTTGACGAGGGCTGGGGGCCTGCTTTGTTCTGAACGACTCCACCGATGCGCGGCCTACGGTGTTTGCGGTGTTGGTGGGTCTCCGTCATAACCAGGAGTCGTGTTCAGTGCAACTGGCCGGATAAACTGGGTAGTACCAACCAACTTCCCTCCCAGCACACATCCATGTCCCAGCAAATTCTCGCATCCCTTTTCGCCCAGAAGTCGTGGGCCAATCGCGAACTGTTTGACGTGGTGGCCTCGGTCACCTCCACCGAACACGCGGCAGCGTTGCACATGGCGATCAGGACGCTCAACCACATCTATGTCGTCGATCGAATCTTCCGCGCCCACTTGGCGGGCGAGACGCACCCGTACATGGCGACCAATACGCCGGAGACTCCCGAACTCGGCGAGCTGCACTTCGCCGTCGCCGAGACCGACCTCTGGTTTGAGAACTATGTCTCCAAGATCGACGCCCAGGCGCTGGCGCAGAGTCTTGCGTTTCAGTTCACGGATGGCGATTCAGGACGCATGACGCGCGAGGAAATGCTGTTCCATGTGCTCACCCACGGGTCTTACCATCGCGGCAACGTGGGCCAAATACTCAAAGGCATCTCGGTCGCGCCACCGCGCGATTTGTTCACCAAGTTCCTGCATGTCCACGAACCGGCGCGCCGTCAGGCCTAAACAACCGCACCATACGTTATGCCGCCGCCAGGCTGCCGCTCGCACGCTCCGTTTTGAAACGGTGGATGTTATTACCTATATAGCGGCTTGCTCGAACCGGTAGCGTGTTTGGCGCCCGGACGCGTTTGCGAAGCGCGCCGATTTTTTTCAGTCAGCGCCGAACCGAAAAAAACGTGTAGGCCGGCCGCCCGGACAACATCGAGTACATGGCGCAGTTGCGAGCCGTGCGTTGCCCGTCACACAGACCCATCCTGGTTGCGGCCGCGCCCATCCAGCCCTTGTTCTTCTATGTTCGCCAC
>CAZMXB010000386.1:1735-4567 GCA_964569855.1 uncultured Rhodoferax sp. | reverse complement strand
GCCTCTGCTAAACTGCTCTACTACTTTCTCCGCCTGTGCGCCCCACATTGCTAGGTTTAACCACTGCGCTTTTTTGTTTTGACCCCATCCTACGTCATACACAACAGACACGCTTAAAACGTTCTTGCCGTTCGCGCTGCGTAACTCTGCACTTTTCCCAATTCTTACAAGTTTAGTTAACATGGTTTACTCTCTTTTGGTTGTTGGCATCCTTGCATGATTAGTCCTATGCCGCTTGTTTATATTCAATCAACTTAGCTTTTAGATAATCATCAACGTCAAGATTATCCAAAGCCCATGAAATATAACTTTTATCCAACTTCTCAAATGTCACTCCCTTATGCTTGCCAAACGGCATTGATTTAGGGATTCGCGCTTCTTCTGATAACAGATACAGTGCATCAACTGATTCAGTTTTAAGAGTCAACACTATCCATTTAAGTAGTAACTTTGTGGCAAGTACATCTCCAAGCGCACTATGAGCAACAAACTTAAAATTAGGATCAAGATGCAATATCAAGTTGTCTAGTTTGTGACTTGGTAATTCAGGCCATGCCATACGCGCCAAAGCTAATGTGCAAATCGACTTAATGTTTTTTATATCAGGGTCACATCCTGTCAATATCCGAATGTCATACGATATGTTATGGCCGACAATGTACTCAGTTTGTGGCATCGTAAATTCAGTGTATTTTCTGCAATCCTTTACTAATTCATTGCTAATACTATGAACTTCAATAGCTTGTGCATCAATTAACATTTCAGGATTAAAACGCTCGGAATACTCCACATATTCATCATCCTTGCTCGCAGTACACCAAGCAATTTCAACTGGACGCGCTTCTTTCGCTAATCCAGTCGTTTCGGTATCAATAACGATAAGTTTGTACATAATGAATACCTAGTCTGCAAACGCAGCTTCACACGATTTATAACACTCGTTAAAAAACGCAATAGACTCTTTGTCGCCTATGCTTTTCGCCAACGCATGAGCATCTTTTACCGCTTGCTGCAATGCTGATAAATCAGGCGCGGCTTTCATGTCTTTGACGCACAGTTCACGCTCATCATTTGAAAGTCGTTTTGGTTCGGCCTGCTTTGTTTGTGGCTTTTTATCTTGTGGTGGATTCGGTTTGACTTTCTCGCTTGCACCATTACCATCATCATCTTCTTGAGCAATACCACAAAACGCAGCCAATGAATAACGGCGTAGATAAGTGATTGCAGAACCAATGCCCTGTGCGTCTTGCTTGCCAATAGGCGACGAACAAACGTTAGAAATAAACTCGCCGCTTTCATGTATCAACATCGTTTCAACACTAGCAATAGGCGCAGCAAATGAAGGCAACTGCACAATAGCAATGTTATGCTTGCTAAAAACAGGGCGGATAACATTCAAGACAGCAGCTAAGTCAGCATAACTTGACTTGAAAAACTCGTTTTTAGTGTCTTTAATTGCGTTCTCAACTTCTAATTGAGCAAGTGCAATAGCCTTAGCTAGCTTGCCAATAGTTTCACTTTTATTCATGGTTCAACTCCTTTTCCGTTTCTTCAATATGCCGCGCAATCACAACATCGCGGCTTTCTTTTTGTTCAACAGGCCACTGTTGGCCGTAACTCACTTCTACATTAGCTTCGATAAATTCCATAGTCACCTCACGTTGTTGGTTCGTTAAAAGTTGTGGCAGACGGTAACGAATCGTCGTTCGGGTGCTACCCTAGCCACAAACACATTTTATCAGGTGTCACTTGTCAATTGAGGCCTAAATTCATCTAAATAGCATGATGTTCTTGTAGTAACAAGGGATGCACTTACCCGTCATTAGCGACTCATCTTTCATCATCGTCTCACGTCTGCATAGCTCGCAGATGAATGATTTAATAGTTAGCTTGGTTGATAGTTGTTGTGACTTCATTGGCTTTCTCTCGCTAAACTTGTGAATCGTGAACGTGCCAAATCGCTAGCAAGTTTTATTGTACCAACTGCACCCGTCCGCTGTTTTGCTACAATAATCTCAGCAATACCTCTATCTTTTGATTCGATGTTGTAATACTCATCACGATAAACCAATAAGATTAAATCAGCGTCTTGTTCAATTTGCCCTGACTCTCTTAAATCGCTCATAACAGGGCGTTTATTCGCTCTTGATGCAATCCCCCTATTTAATTGAGCAAGAGCCACTACAGGACAATTTAGCTCTTTTGCGAGGGCTTTAAGTGACTTGGAAATCATGGCGACTTCATTTTCACGGCTAAACGACTTTTCAATTGACCCCATGAGCTGCAAATAGTCGATAATTACAAAGCTAATCGCTCCGTGTTTTTTCTTGATTCGTCGTGCTTTAGCTCTAATGTCAGTTACAGATATTGCACTAGTATCATCAATATAAAACGGCCAATCTGTAA
Organism: uncultured Rhodoferax sp.; assembly: GCA_964569855.1. Taxonomy (GTDB): domain Bacteria; phylum Pseudomonadota; class Gammaproteobacteria; order Burkholderiales; family Burkholderiaceae_C; genus Allorhodoferax. The sequence continues at coordinate 2,161 of CAZMXB010000386.1, read as the reverse complement.
ATTTGCCCACCGCTGCTGTTATTTTGTTCCAATCGTTATCTTCAATATCACCGCTTCTCATGTTGTGACTTAAAACCTTGCCAACACTAGCAATCGTTTTTTCGACTAAAGCGTTATCCGACATTTCCATGCTAAAAATAATGCCTGCCGACTTTGTATCTCCGCTTTCTATTTGCTTAATCATTGCGTTTTCTGCAATGTTGAAAGCAAATGTACTCTTGCCCATGCTTGGACAGCCAGCAATGATTGTTAGCTCTTTTTTCTGTAATCCAAGCGTAATTTCATCTAAGTCATAAAACCCTGTAGTCATGCCTGTTATCTCACCGCCGTTTTGATAACGTTCTTCTATGTCGCTAACGACTTTTCTAGCAACTTCTTTAATCAACTTCGGCTCGCCTGATTTTAAATCTAAGGCATCTTTAGTCT
>CAZMXB010000386.1:291-1725 GCA_964569855.1 uncultured Rhodoferax sp. | reverse complement strand
CGACTCAGCAAAATCTAATATCTCGGCAAGTGGGCGGCCTTGATGTTCTTTAGTGTTTTCGATTACATCATTGCAAGTACGGATTAAACTGCGACACACAGAAAAGTATTTTACTTTGTTTGCATAATGCAAAATGTTTGCACAAGTAGCAGGGCTATCACGCAGTATTTGACCTAGATAATCTTCGCCGCCAATACGCTCTAACATCCCATTATTTTTGAGCTTTTCAGAAACAGATAAAGCGTCAACTGGACTACCTGATTTAAACAAGTCATACACAGTCGAAAACAGCACGCTATGCCGTTTAACGTAAAAATCATTGGCGTTCATAATTGCCGCGACATCATCAAAATATTCAAAGTCGCTATCGGCCATTAAACCCGATAATATTGCTTGTTCCATTGTCAAAGAATGGGGTAATACAGAATCTTCTAAACTCATTACAGTTTTCCTTCTTGTTTGCGTTTTGCATCTATTTGAGCCTTGCGGCGTGCCTTTTCTTCTTCGCTGACGGCTTCTTTTTTTGTTGGCACAAAATCGGATGCACTGGCGGCGTTTTCGGGTGATACGGTCTTTTCAAAGGGTTTATAAGTGGATTGTGCTTTAGCCGCAGGTTTAGCTAATTCACGAGTGAAAGCGGTTAAAAGTAAGCCTTCCCATTCTTTCTGTGTTTTGTACTGTTCGCGGCTTTCGTTGTAGTTGATAAACGACATGAGAATATCAGCGTTAAACTTAGCAAAGTCTTTTCCTGCCATTTTGCATCGTGTTTCAAAGTTAGCCGATGGTTTCCATTCAAAAGTAATCTGAAAAGTATCAGGCTTTGCAAACTGACCTTGTTTTAGTTTTTCTACTTGCGCTTTTTCCTCTAAAGATTCGCTTGCGCTATTTTTTTTTGTTTCATTCATTACTTGTTTAAATTCATTACTTGTTAGTGGGGGTTTTGGCGGCGACGGCAAAGGCGGCGACGGCAAAGGCGTTTGTGGTGAATCAAAAACAGTATAGCTGTACCCTGCGATCTTTCCTGACTCACGCAAAGCATGACGAACTACATACCCTTTTTCTATCAATTCAGCCAACAAATTACGCACGCCGTCGCGCTTTAAATCACTTTGAGTAGTTAAATACTCAACACTTACAGACCAATTATCAGGCTTGCCAAGTAAGAAAATGAGCAACCCGCGTGCAGCCCAAGACAGACTTGAATCTTCGCTTAGTCTTTTATCAACAATATAAAAAAATGACTCAGGTTTTGGTGAGCGTACAATCATTTCACGTCACCACTTTTAAAAAGCCTATCAATGACAAGCTCATGAGCTAAACCAATAAAAATTCTGTCATTTCTATCAACGCTTTTATCGTAGTTGTAAGTATTTAAATAAGATTCAATAACTCCTATTTTTCTTAATTTATGAATTAGCGTTAACAAAACTAAAG
>CAZMXB010000386.1:0-281 GCA_964569855.1 uncultured Rhodoferax sp. | reverse complement strand
GTTATTCTTTCTAATTCTGGTAATGTTGTTTCAACTAAGCGTTGTTTTGAAATACTCAATAATTGAGTGTAAAAACTGCGTAATTCTGACATTGTAAAATTCCAATAAAAAAGGCTTTTAGTTATGCACTGTGGTGGAAATTCATTATTACGCCTAGTTGCAGGGCGATAACGCAATAATGAAACACAATGCAGACTAAAAGCCTTGTTCTTTGCCCTGCAACTAAAACACTGATTCGGTTTCCACGCCTAGCCAGTGACTCAATTATAATACAATGCGGC
>CAZMXB010000385.1:0-4581 GCA_964569855.1 uncultured Rhodoferax sp. | reverse complement strand
CCAGTCGGTGGCGTCGGTCACGTGCGATACACGGCTCAAGCCATCAAACTTGATGTTGTCCTTGGCCGTCAGTTTGAGCAGGGCCTTCTGGGTCCTGCGCCGCAGGGCACCGACCTCCACCGACGCGGCGTCAAACGCTTCGACGGCCGCACGCGCCGCCACCAACAGTTCACCCACCATGGCATCGCGCTCGCGGTCAGTGTCGGGCGTGCGCCGCTTCTCCACCTCGTGCAGGCGGTGGTGCAAGGCTTCCACCAGTTGGGCGCGCCGTTTGGGGTTGTCCAGCAGGTCGTCCTGCAGATACGGGTTGCGTTGCACCACCCAGATGTCGCCCAAAACCTCATACAACATGCGCGCCGAGCGGCCCGTGCGACGCTCGCCGCGTAGCTGGTTGAGCAGGCCCCAGGCACGCGCACCCAGAAGCCGGATCACAATTTCACGGTCGGAGAAGGACGTGTAGTTGTACGGAATTTCACGGATGCGTTCATGCACATGCGGCTGGGCGCCGGGTACAGGCAGCAAATGGGTAAGCGAGGTGGGAGCGTTCATCAGGCAGTAGTTTGCAGTCTGGCCATCTATGGGAACCGCATTGGACAGAGCGGCGATATTACCGCAGTGCAGCAATCACCTGCCCCGGGGAGTGGCAAACTCGGCTGGGGCGACACCTCTAATGGAAATCACCAAGCAAGCCCCGGCCGCCCATCAGTTTTAATCACTTGGTAACAAGGCCACACTAGGATGGCGCGTGTGTCTGACCGATTCGTTCTCACAGGAGCTCCCATGAAACTGAAACTCGCCGCACTGGCACTTGCATCCACGTTCTCATTGGCCGCCCAGGCCCAAACCGAAATCCAGTGGTGGCATTCGATGACGGGCGGGCTCAATGAGTGGGTTAACGACCTGGCAAAGGGATACAACGACAGCCAGAAAACCTACAGGATCGTTCCGACGTTCAAGGGCAACTACGACGAGTCCTTTACCTCTGCGATGGCTGCATTCCGCGCCGGCAATGCACCGCATATCCTGCAGGTGTTCGAAGTGGGGACCGCCACCATGATGGCCGCCAAAGGTGCCGTCAAACCCGTGGGCGAAGTGATGAAACAGGCCGGTGTCACTTTTGATCCCAAAGCCTATGTTCCGGCTGTGGCGGGCTACTACACCGCCCCCAATGGCGAAATGATGTCCTACCCGTTCAACAGCTCGACCACGATCTTCTATTACAACAAGGACGCCTTCAAGGCTGCCGGCCTGGATCCCAACCACGCACCGAGCACCTGGCCAGAGGTCACGCTGGCAGCGGCCAAACTGAAGGCATCCGGCCACAAATGCCCTTACACCTCAAGCTGGGTGAGCTGGGTGCATCTGGAAAGCTTCTCGACCTGGCACAACACGCTGTTTGCCACCCAGAACAACGGCTTTGGCGGCACCAGCACGCGCCTGGCCTTCAATTCACCATTGCATCTGCGCCACTTTGAGAACCTTGCCAACATGTCCAAACAAGGGCTCTTTGTGTACAAGGGCCGCGCCAGCGTTGCCGTGCCGTCATTCGTTTCTGGCGAATGTGCCATGTTTACGGGCTCGTCGGGCTCGTATGCCGACGTCAGCAAGGGCGCCAAGTTCGCCTATGGTCTGGCTCCGCTGCCTTACTACCCCGATGTGGACGGTGCTCCTCAGAACACGGTCATCGGCGGCGCCAGCCTGTGGGTCATGGCGGGCAAGAAGCCTGCCGAGTACAAAGGTGTTGCGGAGTTCTTCAAATACCTCTCAAGCCCCGAAATCCAGTCGGCCAGCCACAAACGCACCGGGTATTTGCCCATCACCATGGCAGCCTATCAGCTGACCGAGAAGTCCGGTTTTTACAAGGAGAAGCCCGGAACCGATGTGGCCGTGACACAAATGATCCGCAAAACGACTGACAAGTCGCGTGGCATACGGCTGGGCAATTTCGTCCAGATCAGGAACATCATCGATGAAGAAACCGAAAGCATCTGGGCGGGCAAGAAAGGCGCCAAAGAGGCTCTGGAGACTGCGATGAAACGCGGCAACGAACAACTGGAAAAATTCGAAAAGGCAAATAAGTAGCCGTGCAGGCTGATTGAACCCGATGGCGGCAGAAAAACGCGTCTTCTTCAAATCAACCTGGTTGCCATGGGCGCTTCTGGCCCCGCAGCTGGTGATTGTTGGCGTGTTTTTCTTCTGGCCCGCCGGGCAGGCACTGGTGCAGTCGCTGCAGGAGCAGGATGCTTTCGGGCTGAGCGTCAACTGGGTCGGGCTCGACAACTTCAAGACCCTTTTGTCGGACTCCGCCTACCTGGAGTCGTTCAAGACCACGGCGGTGTTTTCCATCCTGGTGGCGGTACTGGGCATTGCCCTGTCACTCGGTCTGGCGGTCTTTGCCGACCGCATCATCCGTGGCGCGCTGGCCTACCGCACGATGCTGATCGTCCCCTATGCCGTGGCACCGGCCGTCGCGGGCGTGCTATGGGTCTTCATGTTTTCGCCCTCCATTGGAGTGGTGTCCTACGCACTCAGCCATTCCATCGGCTTTGAGTGGAACCACTTGCTCAATTCCAGCCACGCGATGGCCCTGATCGTCACTGCTGCGGTGTGGAAACAGATTTCCTACAACTTCCTGTTCTTCCTGGCGGGCATGCAGTCCATTCCCAAATCGTTGATCGAAGCCGCCGCGATGGACGGTGCACGCCCGTGGCGCCGCTTCTGGACGATACAGTTTCCACTGCTGTCACCCACCACCTTCTTTCTCTTGGTCATCAACATGGTGTACGCCTTCTTCGACACCTTTGCCATCATCGATGCCACCACGCACGGCGGGCCTGGGCGCGACACGGTCATTCTGGTTTACAAGGTTTACCAGGACGGCTTCAAGGGGGGTGACATCGGCGGCGCGGCGGCGCAATCCGTCATCCTGATGCTGGTGGTCGTGGCGATGACGGTATTCCAGTTCCGTTACATCGAGAAGAAAGTGAATTATTGATGGTTGAGCGCCGCCCCTGGCTGGATCTGCTGGCCCACGCCGTCATGGTGCTGGGTCTACTGATCGTTGCTTTTCCGCTGTACCTGGCGTTTGTCGCGTCGACCCACACAGCGCAGGACATCCTGCAGGCCCCGATGCCGCTGCTGCCGGGCGCCCACCTGTGGGACAACTATGCCGCGGCACTCACCGGTCAGGGCGGCGGCGCAGGCTCCAACGCACCGGTGGCGCGCATGATGTGGATCAGCCTGGTGACAGCGCTGGTCATCACCTTTGGCAAGATCAGTATTTCGCTGTTGTCGGCGTTCGCACTGGTGTACTTCCAGTTTCCGTTTCGTTCCCTGTTCTTCTGGGCCATCTTCATTACCCTGATGCTGCCGGTGGAAGTGCGCATCGGCCCGACCTACCAGGTGGTGTCGGACTTGGGCATGCTCAACAGCTATGCCGGGCTGACGGTGCCACTGATTGCGTCGGCCACCGCCACCTTTCTGTTTCGCCAGTTCTTCCTGACCGTGCCCGATGAGTTGCTGGAAGCCGCGCGCATGGATGGCGCAGGACCGATGCGCTTCTTCAAAGATATTTTGCTGCCGCTGTCCAGAACGTCAATTGCCGCCCTGTTCGTGATCCAGTTCATTTACGGCTGGAACCAGTACCTGTGGCCGCTGCTGGCCACCACCAGCGAAGACATGTACCCGGTGGTGGTGGGCATCAAGCGCATGATCGCGGGTGGTGACTCCGGCAACGAGTGGAACATCGTGATGGCCACCGCCATTCTGGCCATGCTGCCCCCGGCGCTGGTGGTAGTCTTTATGCAGCGGTGGTTCATCAAGGGGCTGGTGGATACAGAGAAATGAACAACGTGCAGCATCTCGATTTGCTCCCCGGTTTTGGTATCCCGTTTGAGGAACACCACGCTGCCATCTGCACAAGGTTTGGGCCGGTTGGCCGATTTGTGCGCATTTGGCACCATGAGGCCAATCGGCCCGTACCTTGTGCAGCCACCCACATCGCTGGCAATGCATCGCACTCCGGACACTCCGCAGAGACCGGGCTCGGGGTGTGTGCCTCATGGTGCCAAATGCGCACAAATCGGCCCACACCCCGAGCCCGATCTCTGCTCAACTTCTTTTGCGACTGACAACCAACTTCATGGCTTCCATTTCACTTCGCAACGTCGTCAAGCGCTACGGCACCGGGCCCAAGGCGGTGCCCGTGATTCATGGCGTCAATGCCGAGATTGCCCACGGCGAGTTCATCGTCATCGTCGGCCCCTCGGGCTGCGGCAAATCCACGCTCTTGCGAATGGTGGCCGGGCTGGAAGAGATCACCGGCGGCGAGATCGCCATCAATGACAAGGTCGTCAACGATGTGGAACCCAGCGACCGCGACATCGCCATGGTGTTCCAGAACTACGCGCTCTATCCCCACATGAGCGTGTTCGACAACATGGCCTACGGCCTGAAGATTGCCAAGGTGCCGATGGACGAGATCAAGGCGCGTGTGGACAAGGCCGCCAAGATTCTGGAGATTGGCCCGTTCATGTCGCGCAAGCCGCGCGAGCTCTCGGGTGGCCAGCGCCAGCGTGTGGC
>CAZMXB010000384.1:0-4582 GCA_964569855.1 uncultured Rhodoferax sp. | reverse complement strand
GCCAGCGAACTGACCGACAGCAGCGTCATGCTCAACTTCCGGGTTCGCGACACGGGCATCGGCATGACGCCCGAGCAGATGGGGCGCATGTTCCAGAGTTTCTCGCAGGGCGACACATCCACGACACGCAGGTTCGGCGGGACCGGGCTGGGCCTGGCCATCTCAAAGCAGCTGGCGCAATTGATGGGCGGTGAGGTGGGGGTGGAAAGCGTGCCGGGCAAGGGCAGCGTCTTCTGGTTTACGGCGCGGCTGGAGATTGGCAGCGCGTCCGGGCGTGAACTGATGCCGCAGCCCGATCTCAGGGGCCGGCGCGCGCTGGTGGTGGATGACAACGAATATGCGCGGGCAGCCATCGCCCAGATGCTGCTGGACATGACCTTCAGCGTGGAGCAGGCGTCATCGGGCGCTGCGGCCATCGACGAGATCAGGCGCGCCTCGACTGCGGGCTTGCCTTATGACATCGTTTACCTGGATTGGCGCATGCCCGGGATGGACGGCATCGCGACGGCGCGGCGCATCAAGTCGCTCGGGCTGGAGCGCGCTCCGCTGTTGTTCATGATCACCGCCTATGCGCGCGAGGAAATGCGCCAGGAGGCCCTGGCGGCCGGCATCGAGAACGTGCTGATCAAGCCAGTGAACCCTTCGCTCCTGTTTGACTCGACCATGTCGGTGATGGGCGCCTCGCCCGTGGCGGGCAGGCCCGTCCGCAGCACGCCCGCGCCAGCCGTCCAGCCCCTGGCGGGCCTGCGGGGCAGGCGCATCCTGCTGGTCGAGGACAACGACATCAACCAGCAAGTCGCGCGGGAGCTGCTGGAAGATGCTGGCCTGGTGGTGGAGGTGGCCGGCAACGGGGAGGTCGCACTGCGCATGGTGCAGGCAGCACCCTACGACCTGGTGTTCATGGACATGCAGATGCCCGTGATGGACGGCCTGGCGGCAACGCGCGCCATGCGCCAGATCGAGCGGCTGGCTGACTTGCCCATCGTGGCCATGACCGCCAACGCCATGGAAAAGGACCACCAGCGCTGCATGGCTGCGGGCATGAACGACTCTGTGATCAAGCCGATCGACCCGGACCGCCTGTGGAGTGTGCTCAAGCGCTGGCTGCCGCCCGAGTCGATGGCGGTCGAGGCCGCCGCCGAGCCGGCGGTGCGCGCCGCAATGCCCCCCGGCTCAGTGCTGCCAAATGCCATCGCCGGCCTGGACGCGGAACTTGGCCTGCGCCGCATGTCCGGCAAGCGGCCGCTGTATGTGGCAATGTTGCGGCGCTACGTCGTGGGACAAAAGGGCGTGTGCGACCAGATCCAGTACGCGCTTTCGCGCGGGGACCTGCCCACTGCCGAGCGGCTGGCGCATACCACCAAGGGGGTGTCGGGCAGCATAGGCGCGGTCAAGGCGCAGGAGGTTGCCGGGCAGCTGGAGCAATCCCTGAAGGACTACGAGCCGCCGGCGGATGTGCAGCGCCAGTTGACACTTCTGGACCAGACACTGGCGCGCCTGATCGCTGACCTGGAGGCCGCGCTGCCACAAGAGGCGGTGGGATCACCGTAGCTTCCCCAATTGCATGGCCCGTCCATCCATGCAAGATGGGCGCACCATGAAAATCCTCACCCCACTCGTCCTGTCCATGCTGCTGTGTGCGTGCGCCGGGACACAGCCCCATTCGGCCGACTACATCCGCACCGCCAATCAGATCCCCCCCGACATCGTTGTGCGGCTGCGCGAAATCGGACCGGTCAGCGCGCCCGAGCCGACCCGTCCACTGTACGCGCCGCTGCAGCCGGCCGAGCCTTTCGCCAACGTGGCGATCAAGCGCGACCTGCGCTATGGACCCGGCGATCGCCACCGCCTGGATGTCTTTACGCCCGCCGGTGCGTCGGCCCGTCCGGTCCTGCTCTTCATGCACGGCGGCGCCTATGTCGGAGGTGACAAGCATCTGGCGGGCAGCCCGTTCTATACCAACATCGGCGCATGGGCCGCGCGCAATGGCATGGTGGGCGTGAACATGACCTACCGGCTGGCGCCCCAGGCCAAGTGGCCCGCGGCACAGCAAGACATTGGCAGCGCGATCGCCTGGGTGCGCGCCAACGCGGCCGCACATGGCGGCGACCCCAACCGTATCTACCTGATGGGACACTCCGCGGGCGCGTCACACGTGTCCAACTACCTGGCCCATTTGCAGTTCCACACAGCCGGCGGGCCCGGTGTGGCGGGTGCGATCATCGTGTCGGCCTTTTATGATTTTGAGGCGCTGAACGCGACGCAGACTTTCTTTCAGTACCACGGCAACGACAAGGCACAGTACGTGCAGCGCTCTCCGCTGCCGGGCCTGGTCGCCAGCCGGGTGCCCATGCTTTTTGCGGTGGCGCAATACGACACCCCCGACTTTGTCCAGCAGGCTGAACTGCTGCGCCAGGGGTTCTGCCGCGCAGGCCGCTGCCAGCGCGTTGTGATGCTGACCAACCACAGCCATATGTCGGAAATCTATTCGGTCAACACTGCCGATACGGGCCTGACCAGCGAGATGCTCGCGTTCATCAAGCCGTGAGGCCACGTTCTTCTTGAGGTGCGCCGCCACGGCAGAGCTTGAACCAAGCGCCATGCGGCTGCTCCAACACCGTATGAACAAGCTCATTTACTCCTTCGCCGCAGCGGCCTTGCTGGCTGCCTGCGCTTCCCCTTTTGGCGGCGCGGATATGCCACCGGGCACGCCGCGCGACCAGGTCATTGCGCGCATGGGACAGCCCACGCGCGTGGTGCCGCTGGCGGATGGTTCGCAGCGCCTTCAGTACTCGCTGCAGCCGATGGGCCAATATGCCTGGATGGTGGACCTCGACGCCAGCGGGCGCGTCATCCGCAGCAGGCAGGTCATGAACCAGGCCGACTTTGAGCGCATCGTGCCGGGCCAGTGGTCGCGCGCAGACGTCGAGCGCGAGTTCGGCCCGCCCGCTCGCGTGGACAGTGTGGGCAGCTGGAACGGGCCGGTGATGACCTACCGCTGGAAGGACATCCAGAACGCGGACATGTTCTATTGGGTCTACCTGGACGGGCAAGGCATCGTGCGGCGCGCCCATCCGGGCATGGAGTTTCGTGACCGGTTCTTTGATTTCCAACGGTGAGATCAGGGCACCTTCGAACCCAGAAACCCTGACAGCCTGCGGGCCAGCAGGCGCAGCTCTTTGGCGATCGGTCCTTCCAGCGTGGCATCAAAGGTCATCTGGTTGCCGATGGCCGAGATCGCGAACACCAGTTCACCGTCGGGCCCGAACACCGGCGCGCTCACCGAACTGATGCCCCGGATGTGGCTGCCCGTGATGCCCGTGGAAACCCGGGCGATGCGGCACTCGGCCATCTCCTCGGCCTCCTTCAGCGCCTGGGTAATGCTTTGTACCGTGGCATCGATGTTGACCACCACGCCGCGCTTGAGTCCGTTGCTGGGCGCAACTCCCAGACCGGCGAGTTTGAGTTGGCCTTCGGTGGTGACTTCAGCGACCACCAGCATGATCTTCGACGTGCCAATGTCGAGGCCCACCACCAGATCTTTGTATTCCTTGGCCATGATGCTTGTGTTGTCGGTTTTTGTGTGTTTAAGACAGGATGGGCGGGCGGCTCAATGCCTGCGGATTGCACTGGCTGGCAGCTGACCGGGCTCCAGAGTGGCCACCCCACGCAGTTTCACGGCATAGGCGGCCGGGTAGCGCAAATCGGCAGTCTCCAAATCGCGACCGGCGTGCTGACGGGTCACCTGACCGATGGTGGAGGAAAACAGCCTGACCCTGGCCAGAACGTCCGGAGGTTCCCCGCGCCCGAGCTCCAAATCGGCACCGTTGTCGAGTGTGGCACGCCAACTGCCCTGGGCGGTCAACTCCAGGCGCTGCAACTCGCGATCCAGCACCGCCAGCTCGGGAACCAGAAGCTCATACAAGGCCTTGACTCGGGCGGTCTGACCCGCTGGCCCCGCCAGCTCGGGCAAGGCTTCTGTGTTTTCATTCTCGGCATTGGCCTCGAACACCTCGCCCTGGCGGTTGATCAGGCTGAGGTCACCCCCTTGATCCCAGAAAGCCACAGCCTGGTGCTCCTCCAGCGTGACGCGGATGCGGTTGGGAAATGCCCGCTTCACCACCGCCTTGCGCACCCAGGGCACGGTTTCGAAAACCGCCTTGACCTCGTTCAAATCGATGGTGAGAAAGCTGCCGTGCAGGCGATCCTGGATGTGGGTGCGGAACACCTCCTCACTCTGGTGCTGCAAGTCTCCATGCACCTCCAGCGTGTGCACTGTCCAGACAGGGTGACGCACCGCCCAAGTGCCCACAGCCAGCAGCACCAAGGCCACCGCTGTCCAGCCCAGGACGCTGGTCAGCAGCATCATGAGTCGGACATCAACGGGCAGCAAGGTGTCCACAGAGGTGGGATTGGCCATGAAAACGGTCACTCAGCGTGGGGAGGGTTGTCGGGGGCTGTGGCATCCAGGCTGGCCGATTGCAGCAAACCCAGGCAGAGGGCTTCATAGGAAATACCCGCAGCCCGTGCCGACATGGGCACCAGCGAGTGCCCGGTCATGCCCGGCGAGGTGTTGATTTCC
>CAZMXB010000383.1:0-4619 GCA_964569855.1 uncultured Rhodoferax sp. | reverse complement strand
CCCGGTGGACGGTTTTTGCGTGCGTGTGGGCGCCATGCGCTGCCACAGCCAGGCATTGACCTTCAAGCTGAACAAGGATGTCCCTGTGGCCGACCTGGAAGCGATGATCGCCGCCGACAACCAGTGGGTCAAGGTCATTCCCAACACCCGTGAAGCCACAATCCGCGGCCTGACCCCCGTGGCGGTCACCGGCACAATGACAATTCCGGTCGGGCGTGTGCGAAAGCTGGCCATGGGACCGCAGTATGTGGGCGCGTTCACGATTGGTGACCAATTGCTCTGGGGAGCCGCAGAGCCACTGCGCCGGATGCTACGTATTTTGCTAGCAGCGTAATTACCAATGGCTCGGGGGTCGAACGCGGATTACACTTCCGAGTCGTTGTCGACAGGCAACAAATCGTCATGAGTATGAGCACTCACGTGAGGCGCCTGCAAAGTTAAGCGCTTTCTTAGCTTGTCAGGCTAAGACATTGATGTTATGGTACTTTTTACGTTTTCAGAGTTGGGCTTTCTGCCCGAGAAAAGCATAGTAATTGCCGCTCGCGTGAGCTGCACCGGAGGCATATAAATTGATTGCTAAGTCACAACGTTGGCAGAAGTCCGCTGTAGCAGCTGCGGCTATCGCGCTACTCGGCTTATCCACAACCGGGGCTTGGGCACTGTCTCTTGGCCGTATCACGGTCCAATCGGCACTTGGAGAGCCATTGCGCGCAGAAATCGAAGTACCGGAGATTAACGCCGAAGAAGCCGCTTCACTGAAGACAAATATTGCCTCTCCCGAAGCGTTTTCTGCGGCTGGCCTGGAATACAACCCTGCCATGGCGGGTCTGCAAGCCACGCTCCAACGCCGCTCCGATGGCCGGGCCTTTATTCGGCTGAGCAGCGACCGCGCGATCAATGATCCCTTTGTCGACATGATTGTGGAGGCCAGTTGGTCGTCCGGCAGGATCCTGCGTGACTACACCATGCTGTTTGATCCGCCCGTCTTGCGCCGGCCGGCGCCCAACGCTCCGACCCTGGCGCAAACGAGTCCCGCACCCGTGGCAAGCCAGAGCACTGTCACACGGGTACCAACGCCAGTCACTGCGGAGCCGACACGAACCACACCGGGGTCACGCCCCGCTGCAGTGACCCCTCCTGCAGTTGCGCCAAGTCCAGCGGCATCTGCTGCAAGTGACGACAGCAAACGCATCATCGTGAAGACCGGTGATACGGCCAGCAAAATCGCTGCGACGGTCAAACCAGCTGGTGTGTCCCTGGACCAGATGCTGGTCGCGATGTTGCGGACAAACCCCGATGCGTTTATCAAGAACAACATCAATCGCATCCGTGCGGGCGCAGTGGTGGATGTGCCAACGGCTCAGCAAGCACAATCATTGTCCGCGGACGAGGCCACGCAAACCGTGTTTGCTCAAAGCAAGGACTTCAACGAGTTCCGTCGCAGCCTTGCCACCAATGCTCCTCTTGCAAGCGTCGCTGCGGCCAGCCGTGCGACCAGCGGTGCCATTGACACCAAAGTGGATGACAAGAAGGCCGCCGCCGTTGCACCGGACAAGCTGACCCTGTCCAAAGGCTCTGTCCAGGCCAAAGTTGACGCAGCACGCATTGCCAAAGAGCGTGCCGACAAGGAAGCGGCTGCGCGGGCCATCGAGCTTGACAAAAATATCAGTGACCTGAAAAAGCTCGGAGCAGTGGCGACCCCTTCAGTCCCCGCGCCTTCGCCTGCTCCGTCGCAACCCAAGCCTGCCGCCATACCGACGCCAGCCATCCCTGTTGCTGCCGTCGCCGTGGCCCCCGTCATCACTGCACCTGCATCCACGCCCATGGCGCCAACCACGGCAGTTGCTGTTTCTGCACCGGCTGCCCCGGCTTCTTTGCCAGCGACACCGGCGTCTTCGGCACCAGCCCCGGCGTCTGCTCCAGCCAAGCCGATCCCGGCAGCGGTGCCAGCGCCTGAGCAATTCGAGCCACCGGGACTGATAGACGACTTGTTGGGCAATCCATGGTTGCCGTACGGGGTTGGCTTGTTGCTGGCAGGACTCGGTGGATTTGCCTTCTGGCGCAATCGCCAGCGCAAGAAGAACCAGTCGCACATGGACAGCTCGTTTCTTGAAAGCCGTCTGCAACCTGATTCCTTTTTCGGAGCCAGCGGTGGTCAACGTGTTGATACCAACAATGAAAATTCGGCCACTGGCTCTTCGATGGTTTACTCTGCCAGCCAGCTCGATGCGGCAGATGACGTCGACCCGGTAGCAGAAGCCGATGTCTACCTCGCTTACGGGCGCGATTTGCAGGCGGAAGAGATTCTTCGTGAAGCGGTACGCACAAACCCCGGACGGCTGGCCATTCACACCAAATTGCTGGAAATTTTTGCCAAACGGCGGGACGCCAGAAATTTCGAGGCCACTGCCACGCAGGCCTACCAGCTCACAGGCAGCAACAGTCCGGACTGGACACGTATTTGTGAAATGGGTCTGGCCTTTGATCCCACCAATTCCCTGTACCAACCGGGGGGCACGCCGTCTAGCTTGGCAACACAACCGATTGCCACTGGTCCTGCGTCATCCTTCAACAGCACGATTGCGCAGATGGCCTCGCCTTCGCTGGCAGAACCCGTCTCGGCAGTTGACCTCGACCTGGATCTTGATTTTTCGCTGGACGAAGAAGAGGCGACCAGTGGCCTCAGCGAGCTGACCAGCACTGCCCGCACACCGCCCAAAGCGGAACAGACAGTAAAAATGGATGCGCCCAACCTTAAAGCGCCTCTGGATATGGACTTTGATCTGTCGGATCTCGAACCGACGCCAGCCCAGGCACTTCCAGTGGCACCCGCTTACGAGCCGGCACCGTCCCTTCCTGATCTGCCACTGCAGATGGATGGACTGGAGTTCGATGAAGGCGACCCGCACGCCTTGCCTGATTTCAATTTGGACGCTCCTGCGCCACCCGCCAGACCCCCGGCGCCAGCGCCGGCCCCTGCCCACGACGCGGGAATGCTTGAGTTTGATATGGGATCACTCTCGCTCGATCTCGATGCTCCGACTGACACCGCAGGTGCTGAGCCCGATACTTTGAGCGGTGGTGATCCACTGGAAACCAAGCTCGCTCTGGCCGAAGAATTTGTATCCATCGGCGATGAAGACGGAGCCCGCGCACTGATCGAAGAAGTGGTGTCAGAAGCCACCGGCGAGATGCGTGCCAAAGCGCAACGTGCGTTGGCGAACCTGCGCTAGCCGCCATTGGTGTGCCGCGATTTTGAAGCAGGCTTGATCGGGCCGTGAGGGTAGCGCTGGGTATCAGCTACAACGGACGGGCCTATCAGGGGTGGCAGAGCCAGTCCTCGGGACAAACCGTTCAGGATCAACTTGAGAAGGCGCTGGGCAAGTTTGCAGCCCAGAAAGTGTCCACCCTGTGTGCAGGCCGCACCGACGCTGGCGTGCACGGCATCATGCAAGTCGTCCACTTCGACACCGAGCTCGAACGCGACACCTATTCCTGGGTCCGCGGGACCAATGCCAACCTCCCCCGGGACATCGCCGTGCAATGGGCCATGATGATGCCAAAGGCCTTTCACTGCCGGGCCTGCGCGACATCCCGGCGCTATGCCTATGTGCTGTACGAGTCGCCCATTCGTCCCAGTGTGGACCATGGACGCGTTGGCTGGGCCTTCCGCAGCCTGGACGAGGACGCCATGCAACAAGCGGCCCATCTTCTGTTGGGTGAGCACGATTTCACATCGTTTCGAGCATCACAGTGCCAGGCATTGACTCCTGTGAAAAACCTGATGGAAATCAGCTTGGGCAAACGCGGCGCCTATTGGCGCATCGAGTTTGAAGCCAATGCCTTTTTGCACCACATGATCCGAAACATCATGGGCTGCCTGGTGCAGATCGGGCAGGGCAAGAAGCCGCCCGAATGGATGGCTGAGGTGCTGGCAGCGCGCGACCGCCGCGCGGCCGCGCCCACGTTTTCTCCCGACGGGCTGTATTTCCTGGGCCCACGCTATGACCCCAGGTGGGGCATCCCGGACCGCACTGCTGCGTATGATGGGCTGCCATGAACACAGAAAATACACGATTGAGCACCGCAGGGCCGCTCCAGGGTGGGAGGGCTCCCTTGGGGGGCAGCGCAGCACGCGAAGTGGCATGCGTGGGGACATCAAGGACACGAATCAAGATCTGCGGCCTGACCGGCGAGCGGGACGTTGACGCGGCGGTCGCGGCGGGTGCCGACGCCATCGGTTTTGTGCTGTACGCCAAGAGCCCACGCGCCGTCACCGTGCAGCGCGCTGCCGAACTGGCCAGACGACTACCTCCGTTTGTGACACCGGTGTTGTTGGTCGTCAATGCAACTGCTACTGAAGTAATAGCAGCTTGCGCGATGGTCGCGGGGGCTACCGTGCAATTTCATGGTGATGAAAGTCCGATGGACTGCGATCTGGCAACACTTGAGAGCAAGCGCCCCTGGCTGCGCGCGGCGCGCATTCCCCTGGACGGTACCGCGTCTACGTTTGACCTCGTAAAATACGCCAACGATTACTTAAATGCCCAAGCCATCCTTCTCGACGCCC
Organism: uncultured Rhodoferax sp.; assembly: GCA_964569855.1. GTDB lineage: Bacteria > Pseudomonadota > Gammaproteobacteria > Burkholderiales > Burkholderiaceae_C > Allorhodoferax. The sequence continues at coordinate 49 of CAZMXB010000383.1, read as the reverse complement.
ACGTCGACGGATTCGGCGCCATCTCCGCCACCTCCACCAGCGGCTCGCA
>CAZMXB010000382.1:0-4623 GCA_964569855.1 uncultured Rhodoferax sp. | reverse complement strand
ACAAATGTTCAACCCATTTCTGTCCATCCACACCCTGGAACACCAGGCTGAAGATGGTGGAGCCCACCAGAATGAAGACCACAAAACTGGCCAGCTTGGTGGTGGAGGTGAGCGCCTGTTTGAGCAGCTTCATGCTCAGACGGCCGCGCGCCATGGCCATGATGATGGCACCCAAGGCACCCATGGCGCCGCCTTCAGTGGGAGTCGCAATACCCAGGAAAATGGTGCCCAGCACCAGGAAGATCAGCAGCAGCGGCGGGATCAATACAAAGGTCACACGCTCGGCCATGCGGGACAACAGGCCCATGCGGGTGACCTTGTTGACGAGGGCGATGACATAGGCCAGCATCACGCCCGCACACATCGACACCACAATGGTTTCATCGGTGGCAACACTCTCAATCTTTTCACCCTTGAACCAGCTGTAGACATCGGCATAGTGTTCACCAAAGAACACGGCAACACCGGTGGACAGGATGGTGAGAACCAGCAACGACACCAGGCCACTCTTGCCATCGTCTTCACGGATGGTGCGCGCTTCAATCGGTAGCGCCGGGGCCATGGCAGGCCGGAAGATGGCCACGATGACCACGTACCCCACATACATGACAGTCAGCATGAAGCCGGGTACAAAAGCACCCTTGTACATGTCACCGACACTTCGGCCCAACTGGTCGGCCAGAATGATCAGCACCAGCGATGGCGGAATGATCTGGGCCAAGGTCCCCGAGGCTGCAATCACGCCCGACGCAATGCGCCGGTCATAACCGTAGCGCAGCATGATGGGCAGCGAGATCAGGCCCATCGATATCACCGATGCCGCAACCACACCGGTGGTGGCAGCCAACAGTGCGCCAACAAAAATCACGGCAAAAGCCAGACCACCGCGCACTGGTCCAAACAGTTGGCCAATGGTTTCCAGAAGGTCTTCGGCCATGCCGCTGCGCTCCAGAATCAGGCCCATCAGCGTGAAGAAGGGAATCGCCAGCAAAGTGTCGTTTTGCATGATGCCGTACAGGCGCAGAGGCAGCGCCTGCAACAGGGCTTCAGGCAGCAAACCCAGCTCAACACCAACAAAGCCGAAAAACAGGCCGCAAGCGCCCAGACTGAACGTGACGGGAAAGCCCACCAGCAGGAAGACGATCAGCCCCGCGAACATGATCGGGGCCATATTGTTTGTAATAATTTCCATGGATGGTTCCCCGATCAGGCGGCTTTGTTCTTGGATTCAGCCAGCAGACGGATCGCCTCGGCCAGTTCTTCTTCGGCGGATTTTTCCACCTTCTTGGCGGTCGGGTCTTCGATCAGCCCCTGCAGGAAGGCAATGCGTTTGATCAGCTCCGACCAGCCCTGCAACAACAGCAGACCAAAACCCAGCGGGATCATGGCGTAGACCGGCCAGCGAATCAGGCCCCCGGCGTTGGTGGAGATCTCTCCCGAGTGATAGCCCTTCAGAAAGAACGGAATGCCGTACCACAGCATGGCGAAGCAGACCGGGGTCAGGAAAAACAGGAAGCCGAAGATGTCAATCTTGGTCTGGTTGCGTTTGGAAAATTTGCTGTAGACCACGTCGATCTTGACGTGCTCGCCGTTGAGCAAGGTGTAGGCCGAAGCAATCAGAAACGATGCAGCAAACAAATACCACTGCACTTCCAGAAAGGCGTTGGAGCCCACATTGAAGACCTTTCGCACAATCGCATTGACGGCGCTGATGACGGTCGAGGCCAGGATCAGCCAGATCACGTACTTTCCGATCTGGGTGTTGAGCCAGTCGACGGCTCTGGAAAATTTCAGTAGGGCATTCATTGTGTCTCCGCGATGGGTAGGGGAACCGAGGCCCGAAGGGAACGCTTCGGGTCAGGCTTAAAGTCTATAGCGGTTTGCTGAAAATGGCTTTAAAAAAGCTGACGGTTGGAGCCATTTGCAGGAGGGGTAAACCCGTATCCTTGGCAACTCTTGGGGCATGCGTCAGGGGAAAAAATAACGCTCTGCGATGTAGAAAAATGCACCACCAAAGTAGCCCAGCAGTGCCAGTCCGCTGATCTTGCGCATGTACCAGATGAAGTCAACTTTCTCCAGGCCCATGGCGGCCACACCAGCGGCCGAGCCGATGATCAGGATGGAGCCACCGGTGCCCGCGCAATAGGCCATGAACTCCCACAGAAAGCTGTTGGGCGGGTACATCGTGAGGCTGTACATGCCCATGCTGGCGGCCACCAGGGGCACGTTGTCCACGACGGCACTCACCAGCCCGATGATCATCACGATCACGTCCTGTCGGCCCACCGTTTTGTCCAGCCAGGTTGCGACCGATGACAGGATGTGGGTGTGTTCCAGCACCGCCACGGCCAACAGGATTCCGATGAAGAACACCACGGCACTCATGTCAATGCGCGTCAGTGCGCGGGCAAGCGTCAGACGCTGCTTGCGCAGATCTTCTTCCTGGCGGTGAACAATGTCGCCGACCGCCCACAACAAGCCCAGCCCGAACAAGACACCCATGAAGGGCGGCAGGTGGGTGACGGCTTTGAATATGGGAACCATCACCAGAATGCCCAGACCCAGATAGAACATCAGGTTGCTCTCGAACGCACTGGTGTGAAATGTTTCGGCGTTTTCTCTGGCTTTTTGTGGCACAACCGGTCGGTTCCCCAGGATACGGGCGGTGACGGCCAACGGCAACAGCAAGTTGATCATCGAGGGAATGAACAGCCCTTTCATGATCTCTACCGCCGTGATTTGGCCACCGATCCACAGCATGGTGGTTGTCACGTCGCCAATGGGTGTCCAGGCGCCACCCGCGTTGGCAGCAATAACAATGATGCCGGCGAAAAACAGACGGTCCTCGCGCTCTCCCAGCAGCTTCTTCATCAGGGACACCATGACGATGGTGGTGGTCAGATTGTCCAGAATGGAGCTGAGGAAGAAGGTGACAAAACCCACCATCCACATCAGGCTGGCAAGCTTGGTGGTCTTGATGCGCGAGGTGATGACCTCAAAGCCATTGTGTGCGTCCACCACTTCCACGATGGTCATGGCCCCCATCAGAAAGAACACAATCTGTGCCATGCCCTGGAGGGATTCGTTGAGGTGTGAGCCGACCATGTTGTTGTCATCGGCGGCCATGGCGTAGACGGTCCACAGCAAGCCCGCCCCCAGCAGCGCACTGGCCGACTTGTTGATCTTGAGCGGATGTTCGAGCGCAATGGCCGCGTAGGCCAGTACAAATATGGCAACAAGCAGGGTCAGCATGTTTTTGTTCCTCGTAGTTATAGCTTGGTCTGCCGAAGCAGAGCCAGTGTCCTGTGGCGGACGGGAACAGTCTAATCGTTCTGATCGCGCCTTGGCCTGAAGAAACCCTGACGTCGTGCGGAACTGCCGCAGGGGCTCACTGTGGGCGGTTGAGGCCAACCTGGACCAGAGCAACCCCTGCGTGCGCCAGGCTGTGAGCCTCTATGGGCTTACCAGCCTATCCATTTCCGGCAGGCCCGCGCGCTGGCGGCGCTGGCCCGCCAGACCGGGGTGTTTTTGACCTGCGCAATCAGGACGTTCTTCCACGGAACCCAGCGGCCATACAGCTTGGCAAACCAGGGCATTTTCAACAAGGCGGGTTGGGTCAACGCAAACAGCCGTGCCACCGCCGCCGTGCCCAGCATCTTGGCCGCCAGCACCACGCCCAGGCCGAGCACGGTGTGGCCCCGGCTGATCCAGTACAGCGCGAGCAGCTTGACCGGCAGCAGCAACAGCGCCGGTACAAAGAAGACCACCAGCGCGCCGTAGGGCGGCAGACGGGTTATGAAGGCCTCCAGGCGCGCCCACAGCGGGAGCCGGGCCAGGTAGCCCAACAGCCGGGCCAGTGGCTCCCAACCCCATTCCTCAAAAATCAGAATCAAGGCCAGCAGTGGCCCAACGGTGATGTTGAACAGTCCTGAAAGCAGGCGCTTCAGAAAGGACATTGGGGTTGCGGGCCGAGTGTCATGGGTAAAAAGTCTTTCCAGCCCTCGTGAAACGGTCGTATTTAGCTATTGAAAGGATAGCATCTGCTGCGCGGTCCAGATGCCCGCCACCGTCAGCAGCAGCGAGCCCACCAGGTGCAAGCCTGCCGTGCCCAGCGCCAGCGCATACCGCTGGTGCATCAGCAGGTTGACAACTTCGGCGCTGAAACTGGAGAAGGTGGTGAGCGCTCCGAGGAAGCCGGTGACCAGGGCCAGGCGCCACACCGGATCAATCTGCGGCAGGGCCTGGAACAAGGCGACGCACACACCAACGAGGTAGCCGCCCATCAGATTGGCGGCCAGCGTGCCCCAGGGAATGACGCCACCGGGGCTGAGCCACAGGCCCAGACCCCAGCGCGCCAACGCACCCACACTGGCGCCGATGCAGATTGCAATGACAGACCACATAGATGGGTTTAGTTTGCCATCTTCTGCGGCAACCAGGTCACGATGTCGGGAAAGACGTAGATCAAGGCGACGGCCACACACATCAGGAAGAACATGGGCATGGTCACTTTGGCGATCCACGTCAGCTGGCGACCGGTCATGCCTTGCAGCACAAACAGGTTGAAGCCCACGGGCGGCGTGATTTGCGCCATTTCGACCACAAACACAATGAAGATGCCAA
>CAZMXB010000381.1:2620-4624 GCA_964569855.1 uncultured Rhodoferax sp. | reverse complement strand
TAATCTCGTAGTCGTTCGCCATGTGCCTGTGTGCCTACGCGCCTACGTGCCTGCAACCGCTTATGGCCGCCTACGGCCGCTTCTTGATGATCGCCAACGACTGCCTAAACGTGACCGATTCGATGTCGGCGACTGGCCCTTCCCAACGCTGTCGGCCTTGGCCGGTGGCAATTGCGGCCAGTCTCACTAGCCAGTCGAGCGCATTCGGCGGGTTAGCCTGCGGCCAAAAGTAGGTGTGCAGGTCTTCAATGATGTAGACGCCGCCGGGCCGCATCTCCGGCCACAACACACCAAAGCTCACCGTTTGCTGTTCAATCTGATGACTGCCGTCGTCGATCACCACGTCGAATGCGCCCGCGCGTGCGCCCGCGCGATCGTCCTCGATTGTCCGAAACTCGGACACAAGCGCGCGCAGAAAATCGCTTGAACCAGCGTCGCCGCGCCTGAGGTAGATGCGCTCACCGTCGGATACTGTGCAGCGGGTCAGATCAGTGTCCACGCCGACAATACGGGCTTGTGGGTGCATCAACCACTTATCCCAAATACGTAGGCTGGCACCTTCCCACACCCCTATTTCAAGCATCGTCACCGGCGCACTGACGAACGCGCCTAACACATCGCCATACACCCGCAGATAGTCGTGACCGTCGTGCGCCTTGTCTGTGCCGAATTCAGAGCCAATGTCGTCCAGCGAGTCGCCAAGCGAGTCGTCAAGCGAACGGATGAGGTCAGCTTTTGGGGATATGGGTAGCGCTGTCATATCAATACACCTCGTCGAGCGATTGCACGTAGTTCTTCCAATACATCCGCGCCGACGTATTGCCGCTTGTGCCGGTGATGTAAAGCGACACATTGTTGGTGCCGTTCAGAAGCCGCCACGTGCCGCCCGCGCCCTGCATGGACGTGGCCGGCAAGCGGCCGCGCCAGGTGGATACAAGCGTCGGCGTCGGGCCGAGGGTCAGCGTTGCAGACTCGCCGTCGTAGAGGGTGACGTTGAAGCGAATCTCCGCGCCCGCCGTCCAGTTCCGCAAACTAATGAGCGTCCCCGGTCCGCTGAACACGATGCGCGGATAGCTGAATGCGGCGTCGTCGACCTGAACTTGGGTGTAGCCAGGCACGTTGGCATCGTTGAATGTGCCCGCTGCCGCAACGCCAGACAAGGGGAACGCGAGGCCAAAGATATATTCAGACGTCGCCAGATCAATCGCCGCTGGCACCCACGCCGAACCGTTCCAGCGCGCCACACCGGCAATGTTGGGGTTGTCAGCCACCTCGACGCCGCCAGCAAAGATAAGCGCATCGGGCGCGGTGCGCAGGATGCGAAATGCCACGGCCGTCGATGCGGCCGTAAACCCAGCACCAAGGCTCTCGAACGCCGAACCGTTCCAGCGCGCCACGTTTTGGATCGTCTGGCCTGACGCTTCATCGAAGTAGCCGGAGAGATAAACGCTGCCGTTTGTGTCTACAAAGATGGCGTCGACCGCTTCACTGCCCGGCGATGCGTTGTTGAGGACGCCGTCGGCCATCGCTTGCCAGGCGTAGTTTTTGTAGACCGCGATACAGTTCGCGGCCACCGCGCCGGCCGTCGTGAATGATCCGCCTGCGTAGAGGTTGCCATATTCATCGGCGTCTAGCGCAATGACCTGCTCGACGCCGCCGCCGGTGATGCCCGCGCCGAGCGCAAACCATGCCAGCCCATCCCACGCCGCGATGTTGGCGGCGGCGATGAATCCAGCCGTGCTGAATGAGCCACCGACATACAGCACGCCGTTCGCGGCAAACTTGATCGACGCGCCGCGCGGCCCGGCACCGGGGCCGTTTGTGCCGGTGAGGCCGTTACCGAGCGCAGACCACGCCGAACCATTCCACTTAGCGACCCGCGACGCTGCGCCGCCACCGGCTGTGCTGAAGTCGCCTACGACATAGAGCGCCCCGTCCGGGCCAAAGTCCAAAGCAAGCGCCTGCCCATTAAGACCCGTGCCGAGCGCCGTCCACGCCAGCCCA
>CAZMXB010000381.1:0-2610 GCA_964569855.1 uncultured Rhodoferax sp. | reverse complement strand
CACGCCGCCGACGCTGGTGAAGTTGCCGACGATGTATAACGCGCCGTCTTTACCCACTTTCGCGTCGAACACCGAGTGACCCGCCGACAGTGCGCCAATGTTGGCCCACTGGCCAGTACGCACGTTACGCTGCATCACGAAGTTGTTGGCGTTCGACAGTGTTGACGAGAAGGCTAGCGTAGTCGAGTTGTCTTGCAGGGTTGTGCCCACCGCTGCAAACGGCAGGAAGGTTGTAAACGACAGTGAGGCGCGCTCGATGCCAACGTCGTTGGTCTGGTTGCCCTCCAGCCCGCCGCCATACACAGCGTCGATCACGACTGCGTCACCGCAGGCGACGCCACACGACGCTGGTTCCACATATAGCCGCACCGGCTGCGGCTGGCCGGTCAGCATTGGATGGACAGCGCGCAAAAGGTCGGCGCGATTGCGCTTCATGTCGGTATCACCACGCCCCTCGAAGCCGCCCACAAGCGAGAATGCCCGAGCTGGGCTGACGCTGCGTTGATAGTAGCCGCCGCCGATCAGGGCGTAGGGTGTGGCAATCGTCGTGAGCGGTGCAGCACCAAGGCCGATCACGGCCGCCAGCCGAAAGCCGAAGTCAGACAGTTTCATCAGACGTCCACCTTTGCGCGTTTGCGCGCTTCGAAATGACTGCGAGGCGTGCGGTGTGCCGAGCCATTCGCAGCCGTCCTGATCGCCGTCGATATAGGTGGTGGCGTAGGGCTTCGCCTCAACCTGAACGGCATCGATCCACAGGGTGAACACGGTTCCGGCCGTTGCGCCGTCGGTCGAGAAAATGACCGTGGCCGATGTGGCACCCGCGGGCGCAACAGCCGTCAGGGTCATGTATTCCCAGTCGGCAATCGTGCCGACCTTCATGGCTCTCGGCGTTGAACCGATGCCTGTCCACACGAACCACGCCGTGCCTGCTCCGCGCGCCGTCTTTTTGTAGCGAAAGCTCAAGGTATAGGTCTGGCCTGCGACGACGGTAAAGCTGTTCGAAGAGATGTATTCGTTGCCGGGTGTAACCGAGGTGTCGATCATCTTGATCGACGCGCCGCCGAGAAACGCATCACTGGTATCACGCGCCACCGACACACCGGTGCCAGTGGCCGTCCAGCCGGTGATGGCAGTCTCGGCGCTAGGATTGGTGATGAGGTTGGTCGATTCCTCCGGCACAACCACGCTCACGAGCAAACTATCCAGCACATGCTGAGGCTGATCGGGCAGCGCGTGACGCATGAGAACACTTCGCATTTAGCCTCCCCACGCCTTCATGATGGCGAAGTCGCTCACGACGCCCATACTCGGCTGCGCGATGACATTCAGGTTGTAGGTCGCCCCGCCATACACCACACCACCGCCGTAGCCCCTACCGCGTCCTGTGCCGCTATACCCGTTGAGCGTTGCGCCGCTGATGCCCAGAAGGCGCTTGATCTCGTCTTGCAAGAAGGTCGGCAGGCCGGAGATTGCGGTCAGGATGGCGTTGATGATGACGCCCCGCAGGAAGTCATACAGTCCCTGCGCGGCTTGCCGAATCCCCTCGACGATGCCTTCGATCAAAGACTTGCCCACGGTGATCCAACTGTTCACCTGGTCTTTGACGGCTTGCAATGCGCCGCTGATAGCCGTTGAGATAGACGTTTTGATCTGCTCAAACTGTGTGCCGATGGCATTCTTGAGCGCGCTGACGATATCCTCGACGGCCTTCTTGATGTCATTCCAAATGGTCGTGATCGTCTGCTGGATGATCTTCATCGCGCCGTCAATGTCGCCGTTAATGAGCGCCATGACGACTTTGATGATGCCCTGGATGAGATTGAGCGCGGTCGAAATTACCGTGCGAATGACAGTCCAGACGACGGTGAAGATGGCCTGAATCTCTTTGGAGTGGTCACGGATGTTCTTGGCGACCTGCTCGATGGCCGGTGAGATCAGTTTGTTATATACAAACGCGGCAAACTCAATGATGGTCTTGATCGTGTCCCATGCCGCTTTGAACACGGCCATGATCTCGTCGCCATGCGCCGCAAGGAACTTTTGCACTTCGGCAAAGCCAGCCGAGATATAGCTCACAATGGCACTGACGTAGCCGGAAACGGCCGTGTAGATCGTTTGAAACACGGGCGTTAGTTCGGCGGCCACGGCGCTGATGGTGTCGAACACGCCACTTACGCCCGGAATGGCCGCTTCAAGCGACTCTTGGAACGACGCACCCGATTCACCCGCCTTGAAGAACGCATCCACGATGCCCATCACGGTTGTGATGGCCGGGCTGAGGACGTTTTTGAACAGGTCGGTCAGGATGGGCAGGAGCTTCTCGCCGCTGATGAGTTGCAATGCCTCCAGCTGGCTTTGCAGCGCGGCCCGCGCGCCCTTGAAGCCGTCCGTCTGCGCCCCGGCCATTTTGGCCGCCGCGCCCTGCTCATTGATCTTGACGTTCATCGCGTCAAACCCCTGTTGGCCTGCGTCCAAAAGGGGAATGATGGCCTTCATGCCGTCGCTCAGGAAGATTGTGTTCAGCGCGGCATTGCGTTGCTCGTCGGTCATGCCGCCGAGCTTCTCGTTCAAGATGCCGATGATGTCGCGCATCGGCTTCATCTTGCCCTG
>CAZMXB010000380.1:0-4626 GCA_964569855.1 uncultured Rhodoferax sp. | reverse complement strand
GCGTCAAGGAGATCACGCTGCTGGGCCAGAACGTCAACGCCTGGCGCTCCGCCATGGGTGAAACGGCGGAGATGGCTGACTTTGCCACCTTGCTGGAATACGTGGCCGACATCCCCGGCATCGAGCGCATCCGTTACACCACCAGCCACCCCAACGAGTTCACGCCGTCGCTGATCGCCGCCTACGACAGAATTCCGAAGCTGGTCAGCCATTTGCATCTGCCGGTGCAGCACGGCAGCGACAAGATCCTGATGGCCATGAAACGCGGCTACACCGCGATGGAATACAAAAGCACGGTGCGCAAGATACGCGCCATCCGGCCGGACATGGCGATGAGTTCAGACTTCATCGTCGGTTTTCCCGGTGAGACCGAGGAAGACCACGGCAAGCTGATGAAGCTGATGGATGACATCGGCTTTGACAACAGTTTCAGTTTTATCTTCAGCCCACGCCCCGGTACCCCAGCGGCCAATCTGCAGGACGACACCCCGCACGCGGTCAAACTGCGCCGCCTGCAGGAGGTGCAAGCCCACATCAACGCCAACATCACCCGCATCAGCGAGAGCCGCCTGGGCACCGTGCAGCGTATCCTGGTGGAAGGCGCCAGCAAGCGCGACGGTGGCGAACTGATGGGCCGCACCGAATGCAACCGGGTCGTGAACTTCGCGGCTCCGCCCCGGCTGGTGGGTCAGCTGGTGGATGTGCGCATCACCGAGACGCGCAGTTACACCTTGCGCGGCGAGGTGGTGAGCGGCGTGGCCCGCGCAATGAGCGCCTGACAATCCACACCGCGCGGCAGGTTGCCAAACGTCAGGCCACTGGCTGCGCCCGTCAGGCGCGCGGCACAGAAGGCATCGGCCACTGCCGGGTTGCCGTGGCGCACCAGCAAGGCGCCCTGCAGGGCCAGCGCCATTTTCTCGACAATGCTGCGGGCGCGGTATTCAATGTCGCTGCGGTCTGTCAGTTCGTCACCCAGTTGGGCTACATAGGCGTCGAGGCGCCGGTCCGCACCGGAGGCCGCCTGCACTTCGGCCATATAGGCCTCGACCGAGCCGGGATTACGGCTCATGGCACGCAGCATGTCCAGGCACTGCACGTTGCCACTGCCCTCCCAGATCGAATTGACCGGTGATTCGCGGAACAGGCGCGGCATGATGCAGTCTTCCATGACACCGCTTCCACCAATACATTCCATGGCCTCGTAGGCATGGCCCGGCGTGCGCTTGCAGATCCAGTATTTGCCCACCGCCGTGCCAACCCGTACCAGCATTTTTTCGTGTTCGTTCTCGTTGCCAGCGTCCAGTGCGCGCCCAATGCGCATGGTCAGCGCCAGTGCGGCTTCGTGTTCGATGACCAGATCGGCCAGCACGTTTTGCATCAGTGGTTGTTCTGCCAGACGTTTGCCGAATGCAAAGCGGTAGGCACAGTGGTGCAAAGCCTGGGCCACGGCCTGGCGCATGCCCGCGCTCGACCCGACCATGCAATCAAAGCGGGTCATGGTGACCATCTTCAGAATGGTGGCCACACCACGGCCTTCACCCCCCACCATCTGTGCATGGGCGCCGCGCAGTTCGGTCTCACACGAGGCGTTGGCCACATTGCCCATCTTGTTTTTGAGCCGCTGGATCTGCAGCGGGTTTTTGCTGCCGTCAGCCCGCCACCGTGGCAACCAGAAGCAGGAAAGGCCGCTTTGCGTTTGTGCCAGGACCAGAAAGGCGTCACTCATCGGGGCCGACACAAAATACTTGTGCCCCACCAATTCGTAGGTCTGACCCGGGCCATCCAATCCCACTGCATGGGCGCGCAATGTGTTGGCGCGCACGTCCGAGCCGCCCTGCTTTTCCGTCATCGCCATGCCCACGGTAATCGCAGTTTTTTGTTCCATGGGAATGTTGCGGTGGTCGTACTGCAGCGCCGTGATCTTTGGCAGCCACTGCGCCGCCAGATCGGGTTGCTCCAATAGGGCCGGCACAACAGCGGACGTCATGGTCACCGGGCACCCATGCGCCGCGTCGACTTGGCCCTGCAAGTAACTCATGGCCGCCCGTGCCACATGCGCGCCCGGTTGGGGACTGAGCCAATGGGAGGCATGCAGGCCATGCTCCATGGAGATCTGCATCAAGCCGTGGTATGCCGGGTGAAAACGCACCTCGTCAATACGGTGCCCATAGTTGTCATGGGTGTAGAGCACCGGCTTGTTCTCGTTGGCCTGAAAACCCAGCTCGATCACCTCGCGGCTGCCGGTCAGGGCGCCAAAGGCTTGCAGCTTAGGCTCTGCCCACGCAGCGCCTTCTCGGGCCAGTGCCTCCACCAAGGCCGCATCCTGCTGGTAGACGTTGTAGTCCCGCAGGGGCGGCGGCTGGTTTTCCACCAGATGGGTTTCGGCAAGGAATGGGCGGGCCAGTGTTTGGGTCATAGGTGTCCTTTGATAAAGTGAAGAATAATTCACCCTATAGACAAAGTCGAGTGTTACGGGCAATGACTTGCGCTGCGACAAGTGCGTGACCGCTACACTCAGCCCATTTTTCACACTGAAGCACCCCATGGCTTATAGGCCCACCGAAAAAACGCTGGCCCGCAAGGCTGAAATGCGCCAACGCCTGATAGACGCCGCCCTTCACCATGTGAGCAGTGGCGGTTTTGGGGCCCTAACAATCGTTGCTGTGGCGAGCCATGCCGGCATTGCCACGGGTGCCGTTTACAAACACTTCGATTCCAAAGCCGACCTGTGCGCCGAGGTGTTTCGGGTCGCAACCGAACGAGAAGTGTCCATCGTGCGCGAAACGGCCTTCGGACTGGGTACGCCGGGCCAGCGACTGCTACGCACCGTGCAGGCCGTTGCGGAGCGCGCGCTGCGCAACCCCAGGCTGGCTTTTGCCCTTATTGCAGAACCGGTGGACCCCTTGATCGACGAGCAGCGCCTGCGTTACCGCCAAGCCTATGCCGATATTTTTTTGGAAATGTTGCAACACGGCATTGATAGCGGCGAATTTGCCGACCAGACCGCTCGCGTCAGTGCGGCGGCACTGGTGGGCGTGGTTGCCGAATCCCTGGTCGGGCCATTGATCTGGGCCACCGCCGACCAACCGGAGCAGGACGCCGCCGCATTGATTCAGGCTATTCAGGCGTTTTGCCTGCGCGCCGTCGGAGCAAAAGGCGCCGTTTAAGGCTTCGCAGCGCGACGCGCCTTTTGCGCTTCCAGGGTCTCGGTGGGGGCCGATTGCTTGACCCACTCGGTAAATCCGCCGTCGATGTGGGCGACATTGGTCATGCCCATATCCTGCAATGTCTTGGCGGTCAGGGCACTGCGCCAACCGGCCCCACAAAACAGGATGTACTCCTTGCTCTCGTCGCCAAATATGGGTTTGTAGTATGGCGAGGCTGGGTCCACCCAAAACTCCAACATGCCGCGCGGCGCGTGAAAGGCGCCCAACACGGTGCCATGGGCCAGTTCACGAATGTCACGGATATCCACCAGTTGGGTCTGAGGGTCGCTCAGCCGTGGCACCACATCGGCAACCGTATACGTGCGAATTTCCTCCATGGCTTCATCGACCAGGTCGCGTGATGATTTAAGAATAGGCATGTTTTCTGCTTTCAACGTGAAGATGGGGTAAGCCCCATGGTTGTGTCAGGGGTTTGCCGTGATACTACCGCGCACAAAGACAGTGCGCATCGCCACTGCATCATTTTTTGAACAGGATTCCGGTTGTTGACTTCATTTATTGGTGCTCCAGCGCGCGTCAGGCACAACAACAGGTTTGCCTGGCTGTGCCTGGTCATCGGGTTGTTTTTTTGGACGAGCCACTTTGAGGTCGCCGCCCAGACGCCCTCGCCATCACCCGCAGCCGCGCCCGGCTCAGTGCCGACACCTTTGACCCCCGAAGCGGCTGAAGCGGCTGAAGCCATGAAACGCTCGCGCAGGCAGGCAGAGAACCCTTACCGCTGGATCAAGATACTTGGCGATTCCAAGCGCAAGCCCGAAACGGTGAAGCTGGAACCGGTCAAAGCTCGGACCCGAAACGAGCCATTGAGTACCGAAGCATCGAAATCCGAGTCGCGGGCGTCGGCAGCGACATCATCAACATTGCCAGCCACCGATGCCGACAATGCAAGCGCGAGCACGCCGCCGGGACCGGCTGCAGGCATTGAACCTGCGGTGACACGAATTGCCCCGGCAACGACCGTCACGCCGACGGCGCCAGCGCCAGCCGCCACTGCAAAAGCGCAAGAGGAAGAAGCGGATGGCGAACTCAAGCCGATCTCAACGCCGCCACCCGAGTTTCCACGCGAGCTGCGCAATTCGGTGGCCTCTGGCAAGGTGATGGTCGCCTTCACTGTTCAGAAGGACGGAACCGTGGGCGAAGTCTCCGCCGAAAACAGTACCAATCGAAGACTAAGCAAGGCAGCGACTGACGCTGTGTCCAAGTGGAAGTTCGAGCCGCTTGCGGCGGCTGAAACCTACAAAGTCGAGATCAATTTCAACCAGCAATAGTGACTGGCTGCAGACCGCTCAGGCCGCCAAAGCGCGCTGGATGATGATCTTCTGCACGTCGCTGGTGCCTTCGTAAATCTGGCACACGCGCACGTCGCGGTAGATGCGCTCCACGGGGAAGTCGCTCACGT
>CAZMXB010000379.1:0-4632 GCA_964569855.1 uncultured Rhodoferax sp. | reverse complement strand
AGTCCATCCAAGAATGGGCGGCCAAGCTCGGCTTCGGCAGCTTCCATTCGTTCAAGCTGCGAGCGTCTGAGACTGACAGAGCCCCCGTGGTCGGACAGTTCACCTGGGATTTAACTGCTCCCTCATTCCTCGGCCCTTTGGCCAATTGGTCCGACCAAGCAAAGCCAAAACCTGGCTTTCTGGTGGTGGATGTACTTTTGACCGAAGTGGTGGGCGTGGCTGACGTCAGTCCGTTTCTCTACAAGTGCTCCTCGCTTCGGCAGTTTCGTGGCGTGGGCCGCTGCATGCAGTTCTTCGTCGCCAACCGCTATTCGCAAGACGCGCTGAACCAAATCCGACGAGCCGGTATCGTGCCAGCCACACCTGAAGCATTGTTCGGCACCGAGGTCGCTCAGGCACTTCTGACCTTGCTTCGGACACTCAGTGAAGCCGCAGATAAGGCAGTGGACCCGGTCCTGTTTGGCGAGTTGTTCGAGCGGTTGGGTAAGGCCGAGGGCGCTGTTGGCACCTTGCGCGGCGCGCTGTTCGAGTACGTTGTTGCCGATGTCGTCCGGCAACTCTCCCCACCGGCCGACATCACCATGAACAGGATTTACCGGGAGGGCGGCAAGGACGTCGCCGAGGTTGATGTACTGCTCATCGTCAAGAACCGCCACATCCGCTTCATAGAGTGCAAGGGTCTTCTGCCGGGCAATTTGCTCAGCGATGAAGAAGTCGAAAAATGGCTGAACAGGCGCATCCCAGTGGTTCTTGCTCACACCCGCAGGGACAACACCTTGTCGAAGCTTGAACATTGTTTCGAGCTATGGGTGACTGGCGAGCTGACTGCATTGGCCAAAGCCATGATTGCGGCCGCCCAGGCGCGAGCAGTTTTGAAGGGCTACTCTATCCAGGTTTTATACGCCGCCGACATCGATCAGCAGGTTAGCCTGGTCCAGGACCAGTCCCTGCGTAAGGTAGTTGATCAGCACTTCCTACACGCGCCGATGGCGTTTCAGGATGCGGCTATTAATCCTCTCAGTAAACGGAGCATTCCGCAGAACGTGTTCGACTTCGACGATGTAAACACCAAGGCCTTAGTCACATCGCCCGTGACAACCCTTCCGACTCGTTGAGGCGTTCGAGCGCAATCAAGAGTTCCTGTAAGTCATTGATGGTCCGGCATTTGCAGGACTGGCTGCACTAGCAAGAGGTGTTAGAAAAGGGGGCGTTTGGGGGGCATGATCTGAATAACTCATCATTGATGTATCTATCATGAGGAGTCGAAGGCGACGAGGTGTTCATGGCTGCACTTGAGATAGTGCGCCAAAACACTGATTGAAAATCGCCCGTTTTTATAGGTGCAGTTCTGGAGGGCTCAGCTCTGTGAAAATCAGAAAAATAGAGATCAAGAACTTTCGTGGGGTGAAAGTTCTTGATTGGAATCTTCCAAAAGCAGACATTTTCTGCTTGATTGGCAAAGGTGATTCTTCCAAGTCCACAATCTTGGAGGCCATCAGATATGCCTTCTTTCCCCAGTGGAATCTGACCTTCAGCGACGCTGACTTTTATCAGTGCAAAATCGCAGAACCAATCGTCATTGAAGTCACCATCGGTGAATTGACAGAAGAGTTCTGCTCTCTGGATAAGTACGGTCTTTACCTTAGGGGCTGGGATGCAGCGGCCCTAAAACTCACCGACGAGCCAGAAGATCACCATGAGAGTGTCTTGACAGTTCGGCTGACGGTCGATACGGATCTTGAACCTAGGTGGTTTGTGATTTGTGATCGCCATCCTGAAGGTGTTCCGTTCAAGCAGGGCGACAGAAACAAGGTTAGTGCGGGCCTCATTGGCGCCTACAGCGAGAAACAGCTTTCGTGGGCCACCGGTACGGCGTTGTCAAAGCTCACCGAGTCGCAAAGCCTCAATGAACTGCTGGCAAATGCCTCCAGAACGGCCAGAGCTTCTTTGGACGCTGATCGGGCTGTCTCCCTCAAGAATTTCGATGCTGCGGCCGCTAAGTCGCAGGACATTGCAAAGCAATTGGGTGTTCCGGTGTTCGACACCTACAAGGCTCACCTCGATCTAGCTTCTATGAACTTGAAAGTGGGTGGTTTGGCCCTCCATGACGGTGATATTCCTCTTCGTCAGTTAGGCCTGGGGTCAAGGCGAATGCTGTTGTGTGGTATTCAAAAGATAGGGCTGGAAGAGGGGCACATCACCTTGTTTGACGAGGTTGAGTTCGGCTTGGAGCCACATCGAATTAGTCGTTTGGTCAAGCATGTCCGAGAGGACAAGAGAGGGCAATACTTCCTCACTACGCACTCGCCTACAGTCCTACGGGAACTTACCGTCAATGATCTGTACATCGTCCACAGCAAAGCCGGTGTGGTGCGGGTCATTCCCGCTTACTGTGACGGGCTGGTAGCTCACGAAGCACAGGGAAAAATTCGCTCCAGTACAGAAGCGTTCTTGTCCAAGAAAGTTATCGTCTGTGAAGGTGCCACTGAAGTAGGGTTCTTAAGGGGCTATGACGATCTCCAGGTTGACAAGGGAAAAGATCCGTTTTCTTACCATGGCGTATCCCTGCTAAATGCAGGTGGAGCTAGCAAGATAAAAGCATTAGCAGAAGCCTTCAAAATGCTCGGATATGACGTATGTGTTGTCGCTGACGGAGATGCAGAGAAGCAATTTTCTCCTGCGCATGAAACAGAGTTGAAAGGTAAGGGGATTTTGGTCAACGTGTGGGCAGACAAGCTTTCGCTGGAGCAAAGAGCGTTTCAGGATTTGCCTTGGACCAGCGTGATCTCAAGTGTGAAACTTGCTCAAACCATTCCTGGCATGGCTGTTTACGACAACGTGCGCTCTAAGTATCAAAAGCTACTTGATGAAGACGTCGCCAATTGGGGAGATAGTCCTGAATTGAGGCTTGCTATTGGTAACGCAGCGATGGACAGTGGCTGGTTCAAGGACATCACACGGGGGGACTTGTGGGTGAAGGCTATCAGCCCCGCTTTCGATGATGCTGGATTTCTGAAGAAAGACATAGCCACGAAGCTCGCCCAGCTCTGGGCTTGGGCAGAGCATGTCTGAGGAACTTGCGCTCAAGCTAAACGACTTCAATTCCAAGGGGTATGTGATTGCGCCGGCCGGCTATGGCAAGACGCACCTTATCGCCATGGCAGTGAAATCGGCTACCACGCGGCAACTAATCTTGACCCACACCTTTGCAGGCGTGAATTCCATCAAGACCAAGATGACCGCTCTTGGTGTGCCGTCCTCTAAGTACCAGATTGACACTATTGCAAGCTGGTCACTTCGGCTCTGTCTGGCCTACCCGAAGACTTCGGGGTGGAAGACTGAGCATCCGACCGATAAGCAGTGGAACAAGCTCTACGAGAGTTGTTCAGGGTTGCTGGGAAAGCAGTTCGTTCGCCGCGTTGTCGCTGCAACCTATGCCGGTGTATATGTGGACGAGTACCAGGACTGCTCTGATCTTCAGCACACCCTTGTCTGTTCCTTGGCTGAGTTTTTGCCCTGCCGAATCTTGGGCGATCCTATGCAGGCAATTTTTGACTTCGGTGGTGACGATGGCAAACCTGTTGATTGGACTGTAAGTGTCTACCCAACCTTCACTTGCCTTGGGCAACTAGATACGCCGTGGCGTTGGAAAATAGCGGGCGATCCGAACCTTGGAGCCTGGCTCAAGAAGGCTAGGGCGACGCTGGAACTGGGCCAGAAGATTGATCTTCTGAACGATCTGCCTGACTGTGTTGAGTGGGTCTGCGCAACCCCGGAATACTTATCGTCAAAACAGTATTCTTCGCTGATACATATGCTGGGTCATCAGGATAGTGTGATTGCCTTACATGGCGGAGATCAACAGTCAAAGAACAAGACCCATCTCTTGGCCAGAGCTATGGGAGGTCGGTTTTCCTCTATTGAAGAAGTTGAAGGCAAAGACCTTCACTCGTTCGTGAAAAAGCTCACTGCGGCTAAGACAACTAAGGCAGGCTTCCTGTTGGCGGTTGAGTTCGCCAAGAAATGCTTCACTGGTGTTGCAAAAACTCTGACTGCTGGTACTCAAAAGGGTGATGTAGCGAAGCAGAGCAAAGCGACCAAGCATCCGTTGGTCCTGCATGCAGCGAATGCCTACCTGAACAGCCCAACAAGCGCTCACCTTAAAGCCTTTTTCTTGGAGTTGAAGGCTAACCCTGAGACGTCTATCTATCGTCGTGATCTGCTGTATCGCTTTCTCAACGTGCTGAAGATTCACATCGATGGTGTGGGGGCAAATCTGACGGAGGCTGCGAAAAAGTATCAGCGCGACATGAGGCACACGGGACGGCCAATCAGCCATCGCAAGCTCATCGGTACAACGTTGCTGGTGAAGGGGCTGGAATACGACCATGTAGTCGTCCTTGATGCTGACACACTGGACGCCAAGGATCTCTATGTCGCAATGACCCGTGGATCCAAGTCCCTAACAATTATTGGCGGTGAGCGCCATTTGCCTGTGAAGTAGCAGGCGTCCTATTTCGCTGCGACAGGGGATCATTGGAAAACTGATCGTGCCAAAGATCGGGTAGTGCATTGCGTGTGAACCACATCATGCTGATCTGCTGTGTCTGTTTACCTTCAAGGATGTCCATC